>NZ_JBARTQ010000433.1:0-2914 GCF_049645325.1 Pseudomonas sp.
GTGCGTCAGTTGACAGATTCATTGGCTGACGCACCGCTTTCGCGAGCAAGCCCGCTCCCACATTTGGCTCTTGATACATCAGCGAAATCGCATTTGAAAAAGCGCCTTTATCCAACCACTCAGTGCGTTGACGCACCGCTTTCGGGAGCAAGCTCTCTGCCTAAAAACACCTTCGCCGCGTACTGCAAAAACGAAGCGTCTTCGCAGACGTTCTTGATCGGGTCATCGGAGAACTTCACCACCGGCTCGCCGTGCACCCGCACCAGTTTCATCACGATGCTCAGCGGCTCTACACCCTCTACATCGCAGGCCAGGCTGGTGCCCATGCCGAAACCGAACCTGGCCTTGCCACGCACGTGACGCAGGATAGGCACGCATTTTTCGAAGTTCAGGCCGTCGGAGAACATCAGGTCCTTGGTCATCGGGTCGATTCCCAGTTGTGTGTAGCGGGCCAGCACTTTGTCGGCCCAGGCAATCGGATCACCGGAGTCCTGGCGCAGGCCGTCGTAGAGCTTGGCGAAGTAGAGGTCGAAGTCCTTGAGGAAAAAGTCGGTGCTGATGCAGTCGGTCAGGGCAATGCCGAGGCGGCCACGGTATTCACGCACCCAGTTTTCCAGCGCGGCATTCTGGCTTTCGCGCAGGCGGCCCAGCTGCTGGTGCACCATCAGCCATTGGTGGGCCATGGTGCCGATCAGCGGCAGGTCGAATTCATAAGCCAGGTGCGCGTTGCTGGTGCCGATGAACTGGCCAGGAAAGTCACGCCGCATGATGTCGATGACTTCGCGCTGGGCCTTGAACGACAGGCGCCGACGGGTGGAAAAGTCGGACACGCGCAGGTCGGCGAGTTCCTCGCGGCTGAGGTTCTTTTCCAGCCAGTCGAACTTCTGATAGAGCTTGCGCGTGACGTCTTCGAGGGTCACGTCAGGGTATTTGTCGCGGTTGCGCAATTCGCTGACCAGCGCCAATACCGGTTGCTCGAACATGATGCAGTGCAGCATCGGGCCGACCACACGGATAGTGAGTTGGCCGTCGACCTCACTGACGTGGATGTAGCGCAGGTTGAAGCGGAACAAACCGAGAAAGCGTTCGTAATCCGGGGTCAGGTATTCGCGAAAACGCGGGTTGAACAGAAAGCGCAATTCGCCTTCACGCATGTGCAGGCCGGCGAGCTTTTCCAGCTCATCGCGCAGTTGCGGAATCAGGTGGCCGAGCTTTTCCTTGGATCGCACGATGAAGGTGTACTCCACGTCCACATTCGGGTGCTGGTGCAACACCGCCTGCATCATGGTGAAGGTGTAGTAGTCGGTGTCGAGCAAGCCCTGGATCACCGGGGATTCGTAGTCGTAGGCACTTTCCATGGTGTGACTCCTTAACGCGTGGCCATCGCGGCCAGTTCTTCGCGGGTGCTGCTGATGACAGCACCGGCCTTGAGCAACTCATTGACGGCCGCCTCGCCGCCCTCTTGCGTAATGCCCCGGCACGCCGGCAGGTGCAGGACCACTTCCAGGCCGGCCCTGAGCAGTTGCAGCGCGGTGGTCTTGACGCAGTAGTCCAGGGCCAGGCCGCCGACAATCACGCGGCTGACGCCGTGGGCTTTCAGGTACTCGATGACCCCGGTCGACAGCTTGTCGTGCAGGTCGTGGTAGCACGCGCCGTAGGGGTGCAGGTCGGGCTCGACGCCTTTCCAGATGAAGTAGTCGTAGTCATACGGGGTGGGCAATTCGTCCAGCAAGGTGAAGCCTTCGGTGCCCGGCACACAGTGGCTGACCCAGGTGATATCGGCGTGTGCCAGGCCCGTGGGTTGGTACATGTCGCTGCGTTCCGTGACCACCCAGGGCGCCTGCGGCGTGTGCGCGTCCTTGCTGCCGACGCGGTGGCCGGCGAGGCTGGCCATGTAGTTGAGCTCGGCGCCGATCTGGTCGCCGCCCGCCACCGGCAACTCGTTGGGGCACAGCGGCGTAAAGCTCTTCTGAGGGTCGACGTCGAATGAGGCGATGGCAGTTTTCGAGAGGGTCATGATGATTCTCCTGTGGCCTGGAAACAAAAGTACATGTCATGTACTTTCATTGCAAGAAACATTTGGTTATCTATGCGTGAGTCAGTACATGACATATCTGTTCGATCCGTTAAACTGTGCCGCGTCACTGTTCATAAGGACTTCACATGCCACTAAGCGCCTATCTGCACACCGTCGACCTGTGCGTGCTGTTCTACTGCCGCGCCTCCGGGGAATTAAAGCTGCTGCTGAACAAACGTGACGCCGAACCGTTTGCCGGTCATTGGGCGTTACCCGGCGTGGTGGTGAACGGCGGCGTGCAAGATCTGAGCCTCAAGGATGCAGTGGAGCGTTTGCGGGCGAGTGACAAAGTCGGCCTGGACCTGGCCTGGAGCGAGCAAGTGGGCACGGTGGGCGATGCGTTTCGTGACCCGCGCTGCTGGTCGTCGTCGACGTATTACCTGGCAATCGTGGCGGATGAGGTGGCGTTGGCTGAGCATCAGGCGTGGTTTTCGCTGAATGCGGTGGCGGATGGCAGCATCAGGTTGCCGTTCGATCACAACCTGATCGTGGCGTCGGTGCAGGAGCGGCTGTTGTCCAAGTCGCTGTACAGCAACTTGCCGCTGATGTTCCTGGGGGATGAGTTCAGTGCACCGCAAGCCACCACGATCTTTTCCCTGGTGCTGTCGCGGCCGGTGCTGAAGACCAGCATTCGCCAGCGCCTGCTGAAGCTGACCGAGGCCGGGTATTTGCGCGAGACGGGGCGCAAGAAGAATGGCGAGGGTGGACGGCCACAGGCGACGGTGCAGAACCTGAGGCCTGGGGCGGTGTATTTTTTTGATCGGAGTTTTGCGGATTAGCTTTAACTTCACCAACGATGAAGATCCAATGTGGGAGCGGGCTTGCTCGCGAATACGG
>NZ_JBARTQ010000434.1:0-2596 GCF_049645325.1 Pseudomonas sp.
CGGCGGCCCACGGATTCAAGCCGGAGTGCGGGCATGCCGAGCCACAGCGAGGCACCGAGTGGAGGGGCAAGAGCGTTTTGCTTACTTTTGCGCTCTATCAAAAGTGAGCCGCCGTAAGGGCGGAACCCTAAGAAGCCACAACACAAATGCCGGATATGCACTCAATCCCAAAAAAAACGCCCAGCACCGACACCTGCTCCTCAATGAAGCCCCAAAGGTTCACTTGCCTTCAGCCCTCATCCCCCCGAAGCTATACACCTTCAGGAGCCCCCGCATGAACCTCGAACACCTCACCGAACGCCTGCACCGCATCCGCGATACCAACGACTGGAAGCCATTCCACAGCCCGAAAAACCTGGCCATGGCCGCCAGCGTGGAAATGGCCGAGCTGGTAGAAATCTTCCAGTGGCTGACCGAAGACCAATCACGCCAGTTGCCCGCCGACAAGCTCGCGCATGCCGGGCAGGAAGTCGGCGATATCGTGTTGTACCTGCTGTTGCTGTGCAGTGAACTGGGGTTGGACATGAACGAGGTGGTGCGCGCCAAACTGGCCGACAGCGAACGGCGGTTTGCCCATGAGTGATCGCCATTTCGACCAGTTGGCCACGCGCTTTGCCGAGAAAATCTACGGCGGCGCCAAGGGCGCGATTCGCCTTGCCGTGCTGCAAGCCGACCTGACCGAGGCGCTGCCGGACCGCCCGCTGCGCGTGCTGGATATCGGCGCCGGCCTGGGGCACATGTCGTTGTGGCTGGCTGAACGCGGGCATCAAGTGACCCTGGCCGAGCCTGCCGAACCAATGCTCGACGGGGCGCGCCAACGCTTCGCCGACGCCGGGCAGACGGCGACCTTTATTCATGCGCCCTGGCAAGACCTGCTCGGCCAACTCACCGAACCCTACGACCTGGTGCTGTGCCACGCCGTGCTGGAGTGGCTGGCCGAACCCCATGCGATCCTGCCGGTGCTGCACCAGCTCACGGTGCCCGGCGGCTGGTTGTCCCTGGCGTTCTACAACCGTGATGCGCTGATTTACCGCAACTTGCTCAAAGGCCACTTCCGCAAAATGCGCAAGAACGACATGGCCGGCGAAAAGCAAAGCCTCACCCCGCAACAACCGCTCGACCCGCGTGAGTTGGCGGCGCAGCTAGAGGGGCTTTGGCAGGTCGAAAGCCAAAGTGGCGTGCGGGTGTTCCACGACTACATGCCCGTGGAGTTCCAGGCCCGCGCCGATTTACAGGACATGTTGGAGATGGAGCTCGCTCACCGTCGTCACCCAAGCTTTGCCGGACTTGGGCGTTATTTGCACTGGATTTGCCGTCCGGTTTAAGCGGCCCAGTCTGCGGAGGTCGAAATGCGTCGTCTCTGTTTGCTCCTGTTGTCTGTGGGGTTGAGCGCCTGCTCCAGCCCCAATCCTTATGTGGCCGCCTCGGCGCCCATACCGCCGGCGCCGATCCAGGCAGCCAACACCTTTGATGCCAGCGCCTACCCGGCGCCGGTGCGTGACTATGGCGCCTATCGCAATTGGGCCTGGCTCAACGGCCAGTTGCCGGCGGGCTCGGCGTGGGCCGACTCGGCGCAGATCGCCGAGGCGGTCAGCGGTGCCCTCGACCAGCGCGGCTTGCGCCCGCTGCATGACAACCGTGCGCCGGACCTGCTGGTCAGCGCCGACGTGCGCCTGGAAAAACGCCTGCGTCAGGTCCAGGACGATTACGGCTATGGCTACGGCGGCTATAACCGTTATGGCAACGGCTACGGCATGTACAACACGGTGCCGGTGGTGCGCACCTATGAGGTGACGGTCGCGGTGGCACGCATCAGCCTGTTCGACGCGCGCACTCGCCAACCGGTATGGAGTACCAGCGCCGAAACGGCCAGCCAGGGCAGCCTGAGTGAACGGGCTGATGCATTGCGCGAGGCGATGCAGAAGGCAATGAGCGCTTATCCACCCAGTTAGCAGCTATTCTCATCTCAGGCCCTATCGTCTTTTGGAGAAAAACCATGCTTCGTCGCATTGCCGCACTTGCTGTTGTCGTGTTGCTGGGCGGTTGCCAGACCAGCCAGGTCAACCACGACTTTGATGCCAGCCGCGACTTCGGTGCCTACCGCAATTGGGCCTGGAAAGACCCGGCGCTGCAGTACCGCCCGGATGACCCGCGGATCAAGAGTGACCTCACCGAACAACGTATCCGCCAGGCCGTGGGCGAGCAACTTGACCAGCGCGGCCTGCGTCCCGCCGCCCCGGGTGCCAAGGCTGACGTGAACGTACAGGCCTACCTGATCGTCGAAGACCGCCAGCAACAAGTCACCACCAACTACGGCGGCGCCTGGGGTGGCCCGTGGAATGGCTACTGGGGCGCGCCGATGTACAACGAAACGCGCAACATCACCTACAAGGTGGCGACCATCCAGATCGACCTGCTCGACGGCAAGGACGGCAAGCTGGTATGGCGCGGCAGTGACGAACAGATGATGGCCAGCTCGCCGAATCCTCAGGATCGCGACAATGCTATTCGCACCACCGTGACCAAGATCCTCACCAACTACCCGCCACACTGATCAACACCGTCTAACCCCTGTGGGAGCGGGCTTGCCCGCGAA
>NZ_JBARTQ010000435.1:0-13924 GCF_049645325.1 Pseudomonas sp.
CACCTCGGTCTAGCCGAAACACCAAGGTGCCTGCATCGCAGGCAAGCCAGCTCCCACACAAACCCTGCCCACATTGGATTTATGCGGCCCGGGAAACCTTATCTGCCGCCCATGATCGCGATGTAATCCTGGGTCCAGCGGCTGTACGGCACGAACTTGCCGCCTTCAGCCTGCGGGGTTTTCCAGAAGGCGATCTTGTCGAACTGGTCGAACCCGTTGGTCTTGCACCCTTCGGCGCCCAGCAACTCGCTTTCCTTACACGCGGCGGGCACTGCCGGCAGTGAGCCGAACCAGGCGGCAACGTCGCCCTGGACCTTTGGCTGCAGCGACCAGTCCATCCACTTGTAGGCGCAGTTCGGGTGCTTGGCTTCGGCGTGCAACATGGTGGTGTCGGCCCAGCCGGTCGCGCCTTCCTTCGGGATGGTCGAGGCAATCGGCTGTTTCTCGTTGACCAGGCCGTTGACCTGATACGGCCACGCGCTAGAGGCCACCACGCCTTCGTTCTTGAAGTCACTCATCTGCACGGTGGTGTCGTGCCAGTAGCGGTGGATCAACGGTTGCTGGGCGCGCAACAGCTCAAGCACGGCCTTGTACTGCGTTTCGGTCAGTTCGTACGGGTTTTGGATGCCCAGGTCCGGCTTGGTGGCCTTGAGGTACAGCGCCGCGTCAGCGATATAGATCGGGCCGTCATAGGCTTGCACGCGGCCTTTGTTCGGCTTGCCGTCCGGCAGGTTCTGCGCCTCGAACACCACGTTCCAACTGGTGGGCGCGGTCTTGAACACGTTGGTGTTGTACATCAATACGTTCGGGCCCCATTGGTACGGGGTGCCATACGTTTGCTGGCCAACCACGTACCACGGCGCATCTTTCAGGCGCGGGTCGATGTTCTTCCAGTTAGGGATCAACGCGGTGTTGATCGGCTGCACGCGTTTGCCGCCAATCAAGCGCAGCGAGGCGTCGCCCGAGGCGGTGACCAGGTCATAGCCGCCCTTGGCCATCAGGCTGACCATTTCGTCAGACGTGGCGGCGGTTTTCACATTGACCTTGCAGCCGGTTTCCTTCTCGAAACCAGTGACCCAGTCGTAGGCCTTGTCGCTTTCGCCACGTTCGATATAGCCGGGCCAGGCGACGATATCCAGCTGGCCTTCGCCGGCGCCGACGGCCTTGAGCGGTTCGGCGGCCTGGATGCTGACGCTGGCCAGCAGCGCGGTGGTCAAGGCACTGAGCAGTGCGGTCTTGTGCGCGGACATGGGGTTCCCTCTTCTTTAATTATGGTCGGGGCAGTGTGTGAAGCCGTGACGCATGAGCTTAGTTGTTGTTTTAAAGGTGCTGACCGTGGCGGGCCATGATGTGCCGCACCACGCTGTAGTCCTGTAGCGAATCGCTGGACAGATCTTTCCCATACCCCGAACGCTTCAAGCCGCCGTGGGGCATTTCGCTGACCAGCATGAAATGGCTGTTGATCCAGGTGCAGCCGTATTGCAGGCGCGCGGCCACTTGCATGGCCTTGTCCAGGTTCTGCGTCCACACCGACGAGGCCAGGCCGTATTCGGAGTCGTTGGCCCAGTCCACGGCCTGTTCGAGTTCGTCGAAGCGGGTCACGGTGACCACCGGGCCGAACACTTCGCGCTGCACGATTTCATCGTTTTGTTTGCAACCGGCGAGCAGGGTCGGCTGGTAATAGAAGCCCGCGCCGGAATGCACGGCAGCGCCGGTGATGCGTTCGATGTGCGGCTGGCCGAGGGCGCGCTCGACAAAACTGGCAACGCGGTCACGCTGGCGCGTGCTGATCAGCGGGCCGAGTTCGTTGTCGGCATCGCGCTTGCCGGCAAACCGCAGGCTGCTGACGGCGGCGCCGAGGTCCGCGACCAATCTGTCGTGGATACCGGCCTGGGCGTAGATGCGGCACGCGGCAGTGCAATCCTGGCCGGCGTTGTAGTAACCGTAGGCGCGCACGCCTTCGACCACGGCTTGCAGGTCGGCGTCGTTGCACACGATCACCGGCGCTTTGCCGCCCAGTTCCAGGTGCGTGCGTTTCAGCGTTTTCGAGGCGGCCTGCAGGATCTTTTGGCCCGTGACGATATCGCCGGTCAGCGAGACCATGCGCACTTTGGCGTGGCTGACCAAATGGCTGCCGACGCCTTCGCCGCCGCCACACAGAATATTGATCACCCCGCGTGGCAACAGCTCATTCAGCGCAGGCGCCAGGGCGAGGATCGACAGCGGTGTGTGTTCCGACGGCTTGAACACCAGCGTATTGCCGGCGGCCAAGGCGGGGGCGATCTTCCACGCGGCCATCATCAGCGGGTAATTCCACGGCGCGATGGAGGCCACCACGCCAATCGGATCGCGGCGCACCATGCTGGTGTAGCCGGGCAGGTATTCACCACTCAGTTGCCCGGTCTGGCAGCGCACGGCGCCAGCGAAGAAACGGAAAACGTCGACGGTGGCGCTCAGGTCATCCTGACGCGCCAGGTGCAACGGCTTGCCGCAGTTCAACGATTCCAGGCGGGCGAGGTAGTCGGCTTGTTTTTCGATGGCGTCGGCAATGCCCAACAGAATGTTCGAGCGTTGCTGCGGCGTGGTCCGCGACCAGCCGGCAAACGCGCGGTGGGCGGCGAGGATAGCGGCCTCGACCTGCTCGGTGCTGGCTTCGGCGATCTGGGTGAGCACTTCACCGGTGGCCGGGTTGATGATCGGCTCGGCAAAACCCTGGCCCTGGACCAGTTCGCCGTCGATCAACAACGCAGTGAGCAGCGGGGTGGGCGCGCCTGACATTTTTCGCGATCTCTTTTCTTGTATGGCCATGGGCATTCTCTTACGAGGCGCCTGACCTTCTCTTATGGATGGACAGAGACTAGAGGTCAGGCGCGAGGTCAACAAATACTAAATACTGAAAGCAGCATTCGATTAAATAGATGGCTTGCGCGGGTGCGGCTGTTCGCGGGCGACGGTCAGGAACGGGTCGACCAATGCCGGGCGCGCAGTGCCACGGCGCCAGGCCAGGCCCACATCGAGGGTCTGGCTGAGGTCGGCGATTGGCCGGGCTTCAATAATGTCGCCTTCCAGCGACCACGGCCGGTACGTCATGTCGGGTTGGATCGACACGCCCAGGCCTGCTGCCACCAGGCTTCGCACGGCTTCGGTAGACGCGGTGCGCAAGGTCACGCGCGGTTGCAGGGCAGCGGCAGTCCACATGCGCTGGGCGTTGTGGCCCATTTCATCGACATTCAGTTGAATCAGCGGCTCACGCGCCACGTCGGCGAGGTTGATGCTGTCGTGCTCCAGCAGCGGGTGTTGCGCCGGCAGCCATAAACGGTGGGGTGAATGGGTCAGCACTTCGGTCTGCAGCGCGTGGCGGTCTTCCAGGTTGGAGAGGATCAGCACGCCCACGTCGATTTCACCACTGACCAGCAAATGCTCGATATACGGGCGCTCGTCCTCCATCACGCGGATTTCCACATTGGGGTAGGCACGCTGAAAACGGGTGAGCAGGTCTGCCAGGTAATAGCCGGCGACCAGGCTGGTCACGCCGATGATCAACTGCCCGGCCACTTGGTCAGTGCTTTGCTGCAGGCTGCGCTTGGCGTTGTCGACGGTGGCGAGGATCAGGTGCGCTTGGCGCAGGAACTGATGGCCCTGATGAGTCAGGGTCATGCCCTTGGCGTGACGGTTGAACAGGTTGACGCCGATTTCCTGTTCCAGTTGCTGGATCGCCAGGGTCAGGGTCGACTGGGAAATGAACGCGGTTTGCGCGGCGGCGGAAATCGAGCCGGTCTCGGCCACGGCGATAAAATGCCGGATTTGACGCAAGGTCATCATGCTGGAATTACCAGTGGGGTGTTTTTATAGATTTATCCGAGTGTATATCGGTTTTAACGAACGGTAGCTGCGTTACATCTGGAAGCACTCTAGATCGGGGCTTTTTGGCACTTAGTTTTACGCTGGGGGCCTATTGGTCCTACGAACTCAAGTGCCTGGAGGCTGCAAATGAATACCCGTGGATTGCTCGATCAGTTGCTCAAATCTGGCCAGGACATGCTGCAGAACAAGGCTGGCGGGCAGCGCAAGTCAGACGATAAAGGTGCGCTGGGCGGTTTGCTCGGCGGCGGCGGGCTCGGCAGTTTGCTGGGCGGTGCGGGCGGCGGCGCCCTGGCGGCGGGCGCCATGGGCCTGCTGCTGGGCAATAAAAAAGCCCGCAAGTTCGGCGGCAAGGCGCTGACGTATGGCGGGCTGGCCGCGCTGGGTGTGATTGCCTACAAGGCGTATGGCAACTGGCAGGCGCAGCAGGCCAGCGCACCGCAAGGCGAACCGCAAACCATCGACCGCCTGCCACCGGCCCAAGCTGAGCAACACAGCCAGGGCATTCTCAAAGCGCTCGTGGCCGCCGCCAAGGCTGACGGGCATGTGGATGAGCGCGAACGCGCGCTGATCGAAGGCGAATTCACCAAGCTCGACAATGACCGCGAGCTGCAAGGCTGGCTGCACGCCGAGCTCAACAAACCCTTGGACCCAGCGGACGTGGCGCGCGCCGCCGGCACCCCGGAAATGGCCGCCGAGATGTACATCGCCAGCGTGATGCTGGTGGACGAAGAAAACTTCATGGAAAAGGCCTACCTGGACGAACTGGCGCGCCAGCTGAAACTGGAGCCGGGCCTGAAGGCCGAGCTTGAAAAGCAGGTGCGGCTGAACCCATAGATGTGCGAGCGGGCTTGCTCGCGAATACGCTGTGCCAGTCAATGCAGTGGGCGATTGACACACCGTCTTCGCGGGCAAGCTCGCTCCCACAGGGTGTTTTTGCATTCTGTGCGCGATGCATCAAAACCCGTTGATAAATGAGGGCTTGTGCTCAGCTATCTCCTCGGCATTTGATTCGCCCTTCGAGGAAATACTGTGAAGAACTGGACCTTGCGCCAACGGATCTTGGCTAGCTTTGCGGTCATTATCGCCATCATGCTGTTAATGGTTGTGGTCTCCTATTCACGGTTGCTGAAGATCGAGAACAGCGAGACGGCGGTGCGCGACGACGCGGTGCCGGGGGTTTACTTAAGTTCGATGATTCGCAGCGCCTGGGTCGACAGCTACCTCCAGACCCTGGAATTGCTCGGCTTGCGGGACGACAAGGGCCTGACCGACGCCGACAAGGCCGACTTCAAGTCTTTCGAAGGGCGCATCCAGACGCAGATGGCCAATTACCAGAAAACCATCAACGGTCGCGACGACCAGGCCGAGTTCGATAAATTCGAAGCGATGCACCAGGCCTACAACAAGAGCCTCGCCACGGTGCTCGACAGCCTGCAGCGCAACGACCTGGTGGCCGCGCGCAAAGAGTTCACCACCAACCTGACGCCTGCCTGGACGGCAGGGCGCATGAAGCTCAACGACATCATCACCGAGAACAAGGACGTCGCCGACCGCGCCACCAATGCGATTGACGACGCTGTGTCCGCCGCCAAAGTCAGCATGTTGGTATCGTTGCTCCTGGCCATTCTCGCTGCAGGCCTGTGTGGCCTGCTGTTGATGCGTGCAATCATGGCGCCGATGCAGCGCATCGTCTCGATCCTGGGCACCATGCGCGACGGTGACTTGAGCAAGCGCCTGAACCTGGAGCGCAAGGACGAGTTCAACGCGGTGGAAACCGGCTTCAACGACATGATGACCGAGCTCACCGCCCTGGTGTCCCAGGCCCAGCGTTCGTCGGTGCAGGTGACCACCTCGGTGACCGAGATTGCCGCCACCTCCAAGCAGCAACAGGCAACCGCCACCGAAACCGCCGCGACAACCACCGAGATCGGCGCGACTTCGCGGGAGATCGCCGCCACATCCAAGGATTTGGTCCGCACCATGACCGAAGTGTCCACCGCTGCCGATCAGGCCTCGGTCGCTGCCGGTTCCGGCCAGCAAGGCCTGGCGCGCATGGAAGAAACCATGCACTCGGTGATGGGCGCAGCTGACTTGGTCAACGCCAAGCTGGCGATCCTCAATGAGAAGGCCGGTAACATCAACCAGGTGGTGGTGACCATCGTCAAGGTCGCCGACCAGACCAACCTGTTGTCGCTCAACGCTGCCATTGAGGCCGAGAAGGCCGGTGAATACGGGCGCGGGTTTGCCGTGGTGGCCACCGAAGTACGGCGTTTGGCCGACCAGACTGCCGTGGCGACTTACGACATCGAGCAGATGGTGCGCGAGATCCAGTCGGCCGTGTCGGCAGGCGTGATGGGCATGGACAAGTTCTCCGAGGAAGTGCGCCGCGGCATGTCCGAAGTGCAGCAGGTCGGCGAGCAACTGTCGCAGATCATTCATCAGGTACAGGCCCTGGCGCCGCGCGTGTTGATGGTCAACGAAGGCATGCAGGCCCAGGCCACCGGCGCCGAGCAGATCAACCACGCCCTGGTGCAACTGGGCGATGCCAGCAGCCAGACCGTGGAGTCCCTGCGCCAGGCCAGCTTTGCGATTGATGAACTGAGCCAGGTTGCGGTCGGTCTGCGCAGCGGCGTGTCGCGTTTCAAAGTCTGATGAGCGACCTCGCGGCTAAACGCGGCGCCGTCCCGGCAGCGAAAAAGGCGTTGTTCCTGGTGTTTCACATCGGTGGCGAACGGTTTGCCCTCAAAGCCACCGAAGTGGCCGAAGTGCTGCCGCGCCTGCCACTCAAGCCCATAGCCCATTCCCCGGTATGGGTCGCCGGGATCTTTGCCCATCGCGGGGCACTGGTGCCGGTCATCGACCTGTGCGCCCTGACCTTCGGCACGCCGGCCCAGGCCCGCACCAGCACGCGCCTGGTGCTGGTCAATTACCAGCCGCAGCCTTGGGTTACACCGCGCTGGCTGGGGCTGATCCTGGAGCAGGCCACGGACACCGTGCGTTGCGACCTTGACGAGTTCAAGGCGTATGGCCTGGACAATCGCGAGGCGCCCTACCTGGGGCTGGTGCGTGAAGACGCCCTGGGCTTGATGCAATGGATCGGGGTCAACGAACTGCTCACCGAGCCCGTGCGCAGCCTGCTGTTTTCTGCCGAGCTGAGCGTATGAGCAGCGACCCGCGCTTTTCGGCCTTCTTGAAAGAGCGCATTGGCCTGGACGTCGCCTCGGTGGGCGAGGCCATCATCGAGCGCGCGGTGCGCCAGCGCAGCCAAGTGATGCAGGCGCAAACGTCGGAAGATTACTGGCAACGGCTGCAAAGCTCCCATGACGAGCAGCAAGCGCTGATCGAAGCGGTGATCGTTCCCGAGACCTGGTTTTTCCGTTACCCAGAATCCTTTGCGACCCTGGCTCGCCTGGCCAAGGTGCGCCTGGCCGAGATCAAGCAGATGCGCGCGCTGCGCATCCTCAGCCTGCCATGCTCCACGGGCGAAGAGCCCTATTCGATTGCCATGGCCTTGCTTGATGCAGGGCTCGCGCCGCACCAATTCAAGGTCCAGGGCATGGACGTCAGCCCGTTGTCGGTTGAACGCGCGCGCCGTGGCGTGTACGGCAAAAATTCCTTTCGCGGCGGTGACATCGAATTTCGCGAACGCCACTTCACCGAGCAACAGGACGGTTATCGCATCGACGACCGGGTCCGCGAGCAAGTGCGCCTGCAAGTCGGCAACCTGCTCGACCCTGCGCTGCTGGCCAATGAGCCGAGCTACGACTTCGTGTTCTGCCGCAACCTGCTGATCTACTTTGACCAGGCGACCCAAAAGCAAGTCTTCGACGTGCTCAAGGCCCTGACCCATGTGGACGGCGTGCTGTTTATCGGCCCGGCCGAGGGCAGCCTGCTCGGTCGCCATGGCATGCGTTCGATCGGCGTGCCGCAATCCTTTGCGTTCAGCCGGCATGTCGAGCCGGTCGCGCCGGAGCCAATGCCGGTGTTCGTGCCCGCGCCGCTGCCGCCGCGCAGTGCGGCGCCGATTTCGACGAAGCCGCGACCGTTCAGCACGGTCATTGCCCAGGGGGCGCCGGCCAAGGTTGTGCAGTCCGACGCTGGCGAGTTGCTCAGCCGAATTGCCGTGCTGGCCAATGAAGGCAAAAGCCTTGAGGCCCGCGCCGCCTGTGAACAGTATTTGAGTAACCACCCGCCGGTCGCCCAAGTGTTTTATTGGCTGGGGCTGCTCAGCGATGTGGCGGGCAGCGCCCTGGAAGCCCAGGGGTATTATCGAAAAGCCTTGTACCTGGAACCGCAGCACCAGCAGGCCTTGATGCACCTGGCCGCGTTGCTGGAATCCCTGGGAGACAATGCGGGTGCGCGCCGTTTGCAGGCACGCGCCGCCCGTAGCGAGCGAGCAGACAGTGAGCCCAAACAATGAGTAGCCCCGACGTGCTCGACACCGCAGGCCTGGACCTGACCCTGGCCGACACCCAAGCCATCGACGATTGCTGGAACCGCATCGGCATTCATGGCGACAAGTCTTGCCCGCTGTTGGCGGAGCACATCCATTGCCGCAATTGCTCGGTGTATTCCGCCGCCGCCACCCGCTTGCTCGACCGCTACGCCTTGCAACAGGACGACCGTCGTGGGCAGGTGGCCGTCGAAATCGACGCGGATGTGGTGACCCGATCGCTGTTGATGTTCCGCCTCGGCGAGGAATGGCTGGGCATCGCCACCCGTTGCCTGGTGGAAGTGGCGCCGCTGCAACCGATTCACTCGCTGCCGCACCAGCGCTCGCGGGCGCTGCTCGGTGTGGCCAACGTACGTGGCGCGCTGGTGGCGTGTCTGTCGTTGGTGGAACTGCTCGGTCTGGACAGCACCGGCACCGGCGCAATCGGCGGGCGCATCATGCCGCGCATGTTGATCATCGCCGCGCAAGACGGCCCGGTGGTGGTGCCGGTGGATGAAGTCGACGGCATTCATGCCCTTGACGAGCGCGTCTTGATGGCAGCCTCGGCGTCCGGCACCCAGGCGAGTGGGCGCTACACCCAGGGTGTATTGCAGTGGAAAGGCCGCAGCCTGCGTTGGCTGGACGAGGCGCAATTGTTGTCCGCCGTGACCCGGAGCCTCACATGACCCCCGACCAGATGCGCGATGCCTCGCTGCTGGAACTGTTCAGCCTGGAAGCCGACGCGCAGACCCAGGTACTGAGCGCCGGTTTGCTGGCCCTGGAACGCAACCCGACCCAGGCCGACCAGCTTGAAGCCTGCATGCGTGCGGCGCACTCGCTCAAGGGCGCGGCAAGGATTGTCGGGGTGGACGCGGGCGTCAGCGTGTCCCACGTCATGGAAGATTGCCTGGTCAGCGCCCAGGAAAGCCGGCTGTACCTGCAGCCCGAACACATCGATGCGCTGCTGCAAGGCACCGACCTGCTGATGCGCATCGCAACCCCCGGCAACGACGTGGGCCCGGCCGATATCGAAGCCTATGTGGCCTTGATGGAGCGCCTGCTCGACCCGTCCCAGGCGCCCGTGAAACCCGTGGCGCCAACGCCCGAACCTGCTCCTGCAGCGCTGATTGAAGCGTTGCCGCCCGAGCCTGAGCCCGCGCCGCCGGTCGCCAGCGAACCGCCGCGCCAGAACAAACGCATGACCGAAGGCGGCGAGCGCGTGCTGCGTGTGACTGCCGAGCGCTTGAACAGCCTGTTGGACCTGTCCAGCAAATCCCTGGTGGAAACCCAGCGGCTCAAGCCTTACCTGGCCAGCATGCAACGCCTCAAGCGTATTCAAAGCAACAGCGTGCGCGCCCTGGATGCGCTGGACGGCCAGCTCAAGGCGCTGAATTTGAACCTCGAAGCCCAGGAAGCGCTGGCGGACACGCGCCGTCTGTTGAGCGAGGCGCAGGCGTTGCTGGCGGAAAAAACCGCCGAGCTGGACGAGTTTGGCTGGCAGGCCGGGCAGCGCGCCCAAGTGCTCTACGACACCGCCTTGGCGTGCCGCATGCGCCCGTTTGCCGATGTGTTGGCCGGGCAAGTGCGCATGGTGCGTGACCTGGGCCGCAGCCTGGGCAAGCAAGTGCGCCTGGAGATCGAGGGCGAAAAGACCCAGGTCGACCGCGACGTGCTGGAAAAACTCGAAGCACCACTGACGCATTTGTTGCGCAATGCCGTCGACCATGGCATCGAAATGCCCGAGCAACGCATGCTGGCGGGCAAACCGGCCGAAGGCTTGATTCGCCTGCGGGCTTCCCACCAAGCCGGTTTACTGGTGCTGGAATTGAGCGACGACGGCAATGGTGTCGACCTGGAGCGCCTGCGCGGCACCATCGTAGACCGCCACCTGTCGCCGCTGGAAACCGCGCTGCGCCTGAGCGAGGAAGAACTGCTGACCTTCCTGTTCCTGCCGGGTTTCAGCCTGCGCGACAAGGTCACCGAAGTGTCCGGGCGCGGTGTGGGCCTGGACGCGGTGCAGCACATGGTCCGGCAACTGCGTGGTGCGGTGGTGCTGGAACAGACGGCGGGGCAGGGCAGTCGTTTCCACCTTGAAGTGCCGTTGACCTTATCGGTGGTGCGCAGCCTGGTGGTGGAAGTCGGCGAAGAAGCCTACGCGTTCCCGCTGGCGCATATCGAGCGTATGTGTGATCTGGCTCCCGACGACATCGTGCAACTGGAAGGTCGCCAGCACTTCTGGCACGAGGGCCGGCATGTCGGCCTGGTCGCCGCCAGCCAGTTGCTGCAACGCCCGCCCGGGCAGAGCAATGACGAAATGTTGAAGGTGGTGGTGATCCGCGAACGTGATGCGGTGTATGGCATCGCGGTGGAACGCTTTATCGGCGAACGCACGCTGGTGGTGCTGCCGTTGGACGATCGCCTGGGCAAGGTCCAGGATATTTCCGCTGGCGCCTTGCTGGATGACGGCTCGGTGGTATTGATCGTCGACGTCGAAGACATGCTGCGTTCGGTGGACAAATTGCTCAACACCGGGCGCCTGGAACGCATCGCCCGGCGCAGCCAGCAAACCACCGAAGTGCCGCGCAAGCGGGTGCTGGTGGTCGACGACTCGCTCACTGTGCGTGAGCTGCAACGCAAATTGTTACTAAATCGCGGTTATGAAGTGGCTGTTGCGGTCGATGGCATGGACGGCTGGAACGCGTTGCGCTCCGAAGACTTCGACTTGCTCATCACTGACATTGATATGCCTCGTATGGACGGTATTGAATTGGTCACACTCTTGCGTCGTGATAGTCGCCTGCAATCGTTGCCGGTGATGGTGGTGTCGTACAAGGATCGTGAAGAAGACCGGCGCCGTGGCCTCGACGCCGGCGCCGACTATTATTTAGCCAAAGCCAGTTTTCACGATGACGCCTTGCTGGACGCCGTGGTTGAACTGATCGGAGGAGCGCGGGCATGAGGATTGCGATCGTCAATGACATGCCGCTGGCCGTGGAGGCGTTGCGCCGTGCCCTGAGTTTCGAGCCGGCGCATCAGGTGGTGTGGGTGGCCAATAATGGCCTGGAGGCCGTGCAGCGCTGCGCCGAGCTGACCCCGGACTTGATCCTGATGGACCTGATCATGCCGGTGATGGATGGCGTGGAAGCCACGCGGCAGATCATGGCCGAGACGCCGTGCCCGATTGTGATTGTGACCGTGGACCGCCAGGCCAACGTCAGCCGTGTGTTCGAAGCCATGGGCCATGGCGCCCTGGATGTGGTGGACACACCGGCACTCGGCGTGGGCAACCCCAAGGACGCGGCGGCGCCGTTGTTGCGCAAGATCCTTAATATCGGCTGGCTGGTCGGCCAGCGCGGCAGCCGCGTACGCGCCGAAACCGCACTGCCGCGCATTACCGGTACACGCCAGAGCCTGGTGGCCATTGGTTCTTCGGCTGGCGGGCCGGCCGCCCTGGAAACCCTGCTCAAGGGTTTGCCTCGGGACTTTCCTGCGGCCATTGTGCTCGTGCAGCATGTGGACCAGGTGTTCGCCGCGGGCATGGCCGAGTGGTTGAGCAGCGCCTCCGGCTTGCCGGTGCGCCTGGCCCGCGAGGGTGAGCCGCCGCAAAGTGGCGTGGTGCTGCTGGCGGGTACCAACCACCATATTCGCCTGTTGAAAAATGGCACGCTAGCCTATACCGCAGAGCCGGTGAACGAAATTTACCGGCCGTCCATCGACGTGTTCTTCGAGAGCGTCGCCAGCCACTGGAACGGCGACGTCGTCGGCGTATTGCTGACCGGCATGGGCCGCGACGGGGCTCAGGGCCTCAAGTTATTGCGTGAACAAGGCTATTTGACCATCGCCCAGGATCAGCAGAGCTCGGCGGTGTATGGCATGCCCAAAGCGGCGGCGGCAATTGATGCTGCTGTTGAAATTCGCCCACTGGACAGGATTGCGCCCCGATTGCTGGAGGTATTTGCAAAATGATCATGACCTCCCTCCGCGCTGGCTTGCAGGTAGTAATTCAGGTGACTGCACATGAATGATTTACAGCTCGACGACTTCAAGACCGACGAAAACGCCGCCATGGTGTTGCTGGTCGATGACCAGGCCATGATCGGCGAAGCCGTACGGCGTGGGTTGGCCCATGAGGAAAACATCGATTTCCACTTTTGCGCCGATCCACACCAGGCGATTGCCCAGGCGATCCGCATCAAGCCGACCGTGATCCTGCAAGACCTTGTGATGCCGGACCTCGATGGCCTGACGCTGGTGCGCGAATACCGCAATCATCCGGCGACGGCGAATATCCCGATCATCGTGCTGTCGACCAAGGAAGACCCGCTGATCAAGAGCGCGGCGTTCTCGGCCGGGGCTAACGATTACCTGGTCAAGCTGCCGGACAATATCGAGTTGGTGGCGCGCATTCGTTATCACTCGCGCTCCTACATGACGCTGTTGCAGCGAGATGCGGCGTACCGTGCGTTGCGGGTCAGCCAGCAGCAGTTGCTGGACACCAACCTGGTGCTGCAACGGTTGATGAACTCTGATGGGCTTACGGGGTTGTCCAACCGTCGTCACTTCGACGAGTACCTGGAGCTGGAATGGCGCCGCGCGATGCGTGACCAGACGCAGTTGTCGTTGTTGATGATTGATGTGGATTTCTTCAAGACCTACAACGACAGTTTTGGGCATGTTGAAGGCGATGAGGCGTTGCGCAAGGTGGCTGCGACGATTCGCGAGGCGAGTAGCCGGCCTTCGGATTTGCCGGCGCGTTATGGTGGTGAGGAGTTTGCGCTGGTGCTGCCGAGTACTTCGCCCGGTGGGGCGCGTCTGGTGGCCGAGAAGCTGCGCATGGCGGTGGCGGCGCTGAAAATTCCGCATATTGCGCCGGCTGAGGGGGCGAGCCTGACTATCAGCATTGGGTTGTCGACGATGACGCCGGTGCAGGGGACGGATTGCCGGCAGTTGATCATGGCGGCGGACAAGGGGTTGTATACGGCCAAGCATAATGGGCGCAATCAGGTGGGGATTGAGTAGGTTGCTGTTGGGGTGGGGTTATTTGCGGCGGTTGTTTTGGGGGTGTATCCGTTTTTTTGGTAGAGGCTGAGTAGGGTTCCGCCCTTACGGCGGGTCACTTTTGATGGAGCGCAAAAGTAACCAAAACGCTCTTGCCCCTCCACTCGGTGCCTCGCTGTGGCTCGGCATGCCCGCACTCCGGCTTGAATCCGTGGGCCGCCGCCACGCGCCATCCATGGCGCGGGGGGGCTAACCCGGCATCCTTGCCGGGTTACCCACGGTTTCAAGCCTGCGTGCGGCCAGCGTGGTTAACGGGGCGCCTGAGATCAAGATCAAAATCTAAAGCACGGCGGCCTGAAAGCCGACCTGAGTGGTTGAAGCAGAAGCAGGGCAACAGCAAGGCAACAGCAGAGCAGCACAACTTCTACCTGATGTAATGAGGTTCAATTGTGGGAGCGGCGGTGCGACGATTCGACTTGCTCGCGAAGGCGGTGGGTCAGCCAATGAATTTGTTGACTGACCCACCGCCTTCGCGAGCAAGCCCGCTCCCACATTTTTGATCCAGTTCGGCTTCAGATATCAGATTGCTGCCACACCGCAATTCTGCTTTTCTGTGGGAGCTGGCTTGCC
>NZ_JBARTQ010000436.1:0-7824 GCF_049645325.1 Pseudomonas sp.
ACATTTAACCTCATTGGTTCTTGAGAAATGAGTACAACCTATTCAGCGAGGTTTCAACGGATGAGAATCCTCGGCATTCTTTGCCTGCTACTCACATTGAACGGTTGCAGCTCACTGCTGTTTTACCCCGAGCCCGGGCTGCCCTTCACGCCGGAAAAAGCCCACCTTGCGTACCGTGATATCACCCTGACCACCGCCGACGGGGTGAAGCTGCACGCCTGGTGGCTGCCAACCAAACCGGGTGTGCCGGTCAAGGGCACGGTGCTGCACCTGCACGGCAATGGCGGCAACCTCGCCTGGCACCTGGGCGGCAGTTGGTGGTTGCCGGAGCAGGGTTATCAAGTGCTGTTGCTGGACTATCGCGGTTACGGCCTGTCTGAAGGCAAGCCGTCGTTGCCAGCGATCTACCAGGACATTGATGCCGCCTTCAACTGGCTCGACACTGCGCCCGAAACCCAAGGCCAGCCTCTGGTTGTGCTGGGCCAAAGCCTGGGGGGCTCGCTGGCGGTGCACTACCTGGCCGCGCACCCGGAGCGTCAGCGCCGGCTCAAGGCGCTGGTGCTGGACGGCGTGCCCGCCAGTTATCGTGACGTAGGACAATTCGCGCTCAGCACCTCTTGGCTAACATGGCCATTTCAGGTGCCCTTGTCCTGGCTGGTGCCCGACGGCGACAGTGCGATCAACGCCATGCCCCAACTGACTGACGTGCCCAAGCTGCTGTTCCACAGCCTGGATGACCCGATCGTGCCGCTGTCCAACGGCATCCGCCTGTATCAGGCCGCGCCGCCGCCAAGAGTGTTGCAGTTGACTCGCGGCGGCCATGTGCAGACCTTTGCCGACAAGACCTGGCAAACCGTGATGCTGCGCTACCTGGATGACCCCCAGCACTTCAACGGCCTGCGCCGCCTGGGCGAGATTCCGAACTACCCGATTCCTAAAGTTGATTCATCAGAGAGCCCGCAATGAGCGAAGAACGCAACATGATCCCGCTGATCCTCACCGGCATTGGCACCATCATCGGCACGGTCGGTTGCCTGTGGTTCTACGGCTACCTGCACTTCGCCAAGCCTGAGGACGCGCTGCTGCTCAGCGACTTCACCCTGCTCAAGACTGTGCCGGGCGAGGACTACAAGATCTCCCTGACGCCGGCCGCGCAAGTCGCGCAATGCGTCGATGGCGTGCTGGTGATGTTCGACACTGAGCAGAAAGGCTTGAGCGGTGTGCTGGTGAACAACAAGAAACAGGCCGTGCGTTGCATGGGCCAGGAAACCCCGCAATTGGAGCAATAACGGCCGCACAGGAAATATCTGGAACCGTATCTCGTAAGACGCCACTGACTGGGTTGTCAGCGTGGCTGACGGCGAACTTACGCAGTGCGAATCCGGGAGTGTGATGATGGATATTGGTGCAATTGGCAAGATGCTCGGCATGGCCAGGGGCCAAAGCGATTTGGACCAGGGCGGCGCACAAGCTGCCGAACCACAGGAGAAGCAGGAGCCCGACCTGATCAAGCGGCTGATGGAGATGTTGTCGGGTGGCGCCGAATGTACGGAATGCCAGGCGAGTCCCGAGGCGCTTGAGAAGTTGGCGGCGGGGCGCCAGGGCATGGAAGCGATGATGCCGGGTAATGACAACGGCCGCCAAATCAACGCCTGACCGGCGAAAAAAAACCCCACCATTAAGGTGGGGTTTTTTCATCCAGCGTCAATCAATCAGTTCGCCATCGACGAACGTGGTTTGACCGGCTGGTTGTCGTTGGAGATGGTCACTTCAACGCGGCGGTTCATGGCACGGCCCGATACGCTGCCGTTGTCGGCAACCGGGTATTCCTTGCCGTAACCCTGGGTCACGATGCGCGAGATGTCCACGCCTTGCTGAGCCAGTGCACGTTGTACGGAAGCCGCACGACGCTCGGACAGGCTCTGGTTGTACGAGTCGGAACCGGTGCTGTCGGTGTAGCCTTCGACGATCACTTTACGGTCCGGGTTGTCGCGCAGGAACTGCGCCAGCTTGGTGATGTTGACCAAGCCGCTGGATTTCAGGTCGGACTTGTTGGTGGCGAACAGCACGTCACCGAAGGTTACCAGGGTGCCGCGATCAGTCTGCTTGGCGTTCAAGCTGTCTTGCAGTTGCTTGATCTGCGCGTCACGGGCTTGCAGCAGTGCACGGGCACGTTCGTCGCCGGCGTTTTTCAGCTTGGCTTCGGATTCGCGCAGGGAAATGGTGTCTTTGGCCACTTCAACGCGCTGGTTGGTCAGGTAGGCGAGTTGGTCGACCTTTTTCTCGTCTTCCTTGTCGCGGTAAGCCTTGTCAGCCTTGTCCAGCCATTCGCTCGCGTCCTTGGTTTCCAGCGCTGCCAGCTTGGTAGCTTGCGGGTTGGTTTGCAGGGCCGAGAAGTTGGTGCGGGCGTTTTCCAGGTTTGCGTTCGGCGGGGTGGAGCAAGCTGCCAGGGCAACGCTCATCGCCAGCAGGGCAGGAATCATCAATTGTTTACGCATAGTCGTGTCGTCCTTTCAATTCGATATCGGGTGCATTGCAATCAGGGGCGGCGGCTTATT
Organism: Pseudomonas sp.; assembly: GCF_049645325.1. Lineage (GTDB taxonomy): Bacteria > Pseudomonadota > Gammaproteobacteria > Pseudomonadales > Pseudomonadaceae > Aquipseudomonas. The sequence continues at coordinate 2,559 of NZ_JBARTQ010000436.1, forward strand.
GCTGCTGCTTGATAACAGCCGGGCGCATGCCTTCCTGACGCAGCTCCTGAACAGCCTTCTGGGAATCCTTCACGGCCTGTTCGGCTTTGGCAGCCTGGGATTTACGCTCAGCAACGCGAGCGTCCCACTCGGCTTGTTCAGCCAACTGACGGGCCTTGTCGTAGTTCTTGTCGTGCATGGCAATCTCGGCTTCTTTGAGCTTGTCCTGAGCCGACTTCATCTCAACCGCTGCGTACTCGGTGCCGCCGGCGCTGACTGCGCTGTTCACGGCCGATTGGGTTACCGCGTATTGCTCGGTTGGAGGGTTGCCGGCGCAGCCAGCCAAAACGAAGCTGGTGCCGATTGCCAGCGCGGCCAATTTTAGCCCGCGCAGGTGGTTAAACGAGGATTTGGCAGTGCTGGTCTTCATCGTCTTCGACTCCATTAGATAACTCCTGAAATACATCAAATTCCATCTTGGTTCGTCGGTTGCGGGCCCGGCAGTAAAGCCCATGACGCCAGTTCAAACGGCCGTTCCAAGTGATGGCTTACTGGCTGTGACCGGAGGCTTTTTTCAAAAGTTCAGACAAGATGGCGATTTGCCTAAAAAAATATCTGACTGAACGGTCAGCGTTTAAAAGTTGGAACTTTTGCCGCGCACAGCGGTACGCCGAGCCTCTGCGAGGCCCGGAATACAAGGGTCAGATTGGATTTTGCGGATGTTTATCAGTGCTTCTGTTTGTCGGCGCCCGCTGACAAATCATGCAGATAGCGCCGCGACAGCGTCAGAAAACGCGGGGTAGGGCCGACGTCCTCGTACAGCGGGTCGCCCTCTTCATCGGTGGCGATTACCTGCTTGCCCTTGATGTACGGAAAGCTGGCTTCCAGCTCTTCAAGGGCGGCGCCGATCAGTTCGCCAAGCAGTTCTTCGGTGTGCCGCTTGGGGTACATCTCGGCAATGGCCGCCAGCCGTGCGGCGGACTCTACGTCCAGATGGATCGCGTACTCGGTTTTGGTCAGGCGACCTTTGGCGTTCTCTTCCCAATGCTGGGCCAATTCTCGGATTTTCATGGCAACCTCAGTTAAGCCCACTGGTTGCGGGCGGTGATGAGTGACCCGCCGCCTGCGTGGATGACGCGGCGACGTACTGTTGAGACTAGCTGCAAGTCACAAGGTTTAAAGTCTTGTCAGAAATGGATGCTGGCGGCACTCTGGACCACCTGCGCGTCCCGGATTTCTGGCTGGAGATTGGCTGATGAGTGATATCGATGCACGCTTGCGTGAGGATGTTCACCTGCTGGGTGAACTGTTGGGCAACACCATTCGAGAGCAGTACGGCGATGATTTTCTCGACAAGATCGAGCAGATCCGCAAAGGCGCCAAGGCCGACCGTCGTGGCGCAGTCGCCGAGCAAGCCGCCGGCGAAGAACTCAGCGCCAGCTTGAACCAGTTGCAGGAGGATGAACTGCTGCCCGTGGCGCGGGCCTTCAACCAGTTTCTCAACCTGGCCAACATTGCCGAGCAGTACCAGCTGATTCATCGGCGTGACGAGTCGCAACCGGCGCCGTTCGAGTCGCGGGTATTGCCGGAGTTGCTGGCCCGCCTGCAAAAAGAAGGTCACAGCGACGAATCCCTGGCTCGCCAGTTGGCGCGGCTGGAGATCGAACTGGTCCTCACCGCCCACCCCACCGAAGTGGCGCGCCGTACCCTGATCCAGAAATACGATGCGATTGCCGCGCAACTGGCGCTGCAGGATCACCGCGACCTCACCACGGCCGAGCGCGAGCACATCCGCGAACGCCTGCAACGGCTGATCGCCGAGGCCTGGCACACCGAAGAAATCCGCCGCATCCGGCCCACCCCGGTGGACGAAGCCAAGTGGGGCTTTGCGGTGATCGAGCATTCGCTGTGGCACGCCATCCCTAATTACCTGCGCAAGGCCGACCAGGCCCTGCATGCCGCGACCGGTCTGCACTTGCCCCTGGAGGCGGCGCCGATTCGTTTCGCTTCGTGGATGGGCGGCGACCGTGATGGCAACCCGAATGTCACCGCGCCGGTCACCCGCGAAGTGCTGTTGCTGGCGCGCTGGATGGCCGCGGACCTGTACTTGAGCGACATCGATCAGTTGGCCTCCGAGTTGTCGATGCAACGCGCCAGCCCGGCGTTGCAAGCCAAGGTCGGCGACAGCGTCGAGCCGTATCGTGCGTTGCTCAAGCAGCTGCGTGAACGCCTTCGTGCCACGCGCCAATGGGCTCACACCGCGTTGACCGCCGCGACCCCGGCACCCGCCGAGGTGCTGCAAAACAACCGCGACCTGCTCGACCCGCTGGAGCTGTGTTACCAGTCGCTGCACGAGTGCGGCATGGGCGTGATCGCCGATGGCCCGCTGCTCGATTGCCTGCGCCGTGCCGTGACGTTTGGCCTGTTTCTGGTGCGCCTGGACGTGCGCCAGGACTCCAGCCGCCACTCGGCCGCCATGACTGAAATCACCGATTACCTGGGCCTTGGCCGCTATGAAGACTGGGACGAAGAGGCGCGCATCAGCTTCCTGAGCAAGGAGCTGACCAACCGTCGGCCGCTGCTGCCGGGCTATTTCAAACCGTCGGCGGACACGGCCGAAGTCTTGAACACCTGCAAGGAAATCGCCGCCGCCCCGGCTGCGTCACTGGGCTCGTATGTGATCTCCATGGCCGGCGCCGCCTCGGACGTGCTGGCCGTGCAACTGCTGCTTAAAGAGTCGGGCGTGCAACGGCCGATGCGTGTGGTGCCGCTGTTTGAAACCCTCGCCGACCTGGACAACGCCGGGCCGGTGATGGAGCGCCTGCTGCAATTGCCGGGCTATCGCGCCCGGTTGCAAGGCCCGCAGGAAGTGATGATCGGCTATTCGGATTCGGCCAAGGACGCCGGCACCACGGCGGCGGCCTGGGCGCAGTACCGCGCGCAGGAACGGCTGGTGGATATCTGCCGCGAGCAACAGGTGGAATTGCTGCTGTTCCACGGTCGCGGCGGCACCGTCGGCCGTGGCGGCGGCCCGGCTCACGCGGCGATCCTGTCGCAGCCGCCGGGCTCGGTGGCGGGGCGCTTCCGCACCACTGAACAAGGCGAGATGATCCGCTTCAAATTCGGCTTGCCGGACATTGCCGAGCAGAACCTCAACCTCTATCTGGCTGCCGTACTCGAAGCTACGCTGCTGCCACCGCCGCCCCCTGAGCCGGCTTGGCGCCATTTGATGGACGAATTGGCGGCAGACGGTGTTGCCGCGTACCGCGCCGTGGTGCGGGAGAACCCGCAGTTCGTCGAGTACTTCCGCCAGTCCACCCCGGAGCAGGAGCTGGGGCGCTTGCCGCTCGGCAGTCGCCCGGCCAAGCGCCGCGCGGGTGGGATCGAGAGCCTGCGCGCGATCCCGTGGATCTTCGGCTGGACCCAAACCCGCTTGATGCTGCCCGCCTGGCTCGGCTGGGAAGCGGCATTGAGCAAGGCGCTGGAGCGCGGTGAAGGTGAGTTGCTGGGGCAGATGCGCGAGCAGTGGCCGTTCTTCCGCACGCGCATCGATATGCTGGAAATGGTGCTGGCCAAGGCGGATGCCGATATCGCCCGTCTCTATGATGAGCGTCTGGTGCAGCCTGACCTGTTGCCATTGGGCGCGCACTTACGCGACCTATTGTCGCAGGCATGTGACGTGGTGCTTGGCCTGACTGGCCAGTCGCAACTGCTGGCCCATAGCCCAGACACCCTGGAGTTCATCCGTCTGCGCAACACCTACCTCGACCCACTGCACCTGCTGCAGGCCGAGCTGCTGGCGCGCTCGCGCCAACAGGAGGCAGCGCAAGACAGCCCTCTGGAACAGGCGCTGCTGGTGTCCGTGGCCGGTATTGCCGCCGGTTTGCGCAACACTGGCTGAGGTTTCTTGCGTGTTCTCAAAGGCTTGCAGATAAACACAGACGGCCGCCCTGAAAAGGGCGGTCGGCGTTTACAGGGCCGGGTTGCACTCAGGCACACCCCACCTATGACGCCAGCCTGGCGCGATTCCTGCGACTTTCGGCGGCTTGTATGGATAGAGCCTGCTGTGTATCTTGATCAGCCTTTGGCCGTTTGATCGGCCTGGACCCACATATTTACGAGATTGGCCCCACGCGGCGAATCCGAGCGTCATCTCTATAAAAAATTGAGGAGCACATCGATGCGCGTCATTCTGCTGGGAGCTCCCGGGGCCGGTAAAGGTACTCAGGCAAAGTTCATCACTGAAAAATTCGGCATTCCACAAATCTCCACCGGCGACATGCTGCGCGCGGCTGTAAAAGCCGGCACCGAGCTGGGCCTGATCGCCAAGAGCGTGATGGACAGCGGCGGCCTGGTCTCCGATGACTTGATCATCAACCTGGTCAAGGAACGCATCAGCCAGGAAGACTGCAAGAACGGTTTCCTGTTCGACGGCTTCCCACGCACCATTCCCCAGGCTGAAGCCTTGGTGAAAGCCGGCGTAGAGTTGGACGCCGTGGTTGAAATTGCGGTTGAAGACGAAGAAATCGTTCAGCGCATCGCGGGCCGTCGTGTTCACGAAGCCTCGGGCCGCGTGTACCACACCGTCTACAACCCGCCAAAGGTTGAAGGCAAGGACGACGTCACCGGCGAAGACCTGGTGCAGCGTAAAGACGACACTGAAGAAACCGTGCGTCATCGCCTGTCGGTCTACCATTCCCAGACCAAGCCGCTGGTGGATTTCTACCAGAAGCTGTCTGCTGCCAACGGCAAGCCGAAGTACAGCCACATCCCTGGCGTGGGTTCGGTGGAAGCCATCACCGCCAAGGTACTGCAAGCACTGAGCTGATCCTGCGATCTGCTATGTGTACAACGGCCCGCTTGCGGGCCGTTGTTGTTTATACTGGCGCACTTTTTTTCGACTTGGACACCCACTCCGATGAGCACCCTGCTGGCCCTGGACACCGCGACTGAAGCTTGCTCCGTGGCCTTGCTGCACGATGGCAAGGTAACGAGCCACTACGAGGTGATCCCGCGCCTGCACGCGCAGAAGCTGTTGCCGATGATCAAGCAACTGCTCGAAGACGCAGGCATCACCTTGTCTGCCGTGGATGCCATCGCTTTTGGCCGTGGCCCCGGCGCATTTACCGGCGTGCGCATCGCCATCGGCGTCGTGCAGGGCCTGGCCTTTGCGCTGGAGCGCCCGGTGCTGCCGGTCTCCAACCTGGCGGTGCTGGCCCAGCGCGCATTGCGTGAGCACGGCGCCACGCAAGTGGCGGCGGCTATCGATGCGCGGATGGATGAAGTC
>NZ_JBARTQ010000437.1:0-20011 GCF_049645325.1 Pseudomonas sp.
GTCGTAAACGCACCTTTGCGTGGCGTCCGTAGGCATTTGACCTGCCAGCGCCAGCCCTACCATCGCATCAAAGGGCCCTGCACGGGCCTCAACAATACGAAAGGCTGGGAGAGACGCGATGTTCAGCAAAAAAGACCAGATCCAGGGATATGACGACGCACTGCTGGCGGCGATGAATGCCGAAGAGCAGCGTCAGGAAGATCATATCGAGCTGATCGCGTCGGAGAACTACACCAGCAAACGTGTGATGGAAGCGCAGGGCAGCGGCCTCACCAACAAATACGCCGAAGGCTACCCGGGCAAGCGCTACTACGGTGGCTGCGAGCACGTGGACAAGGTCGAAACCCTGGCCATCGAGCGCGCCAAGCAGCTGTTCGGCGCCGATTACGCCAACGTGCAGCCGCATTCGGGTTCGTCCGCCAACAGCGCGGTGTACCTGGCGCTGATCAATGCCGGCGACACCATCCTGGGCATGAGCCTGGCCCACGGCGGCCACTTGACCCACGGCGCCAAAGTGTCGTCCTCGGGCAAGCTCTACAACGCGGTGCAATACGGCATCAACACCGACACCGGCCTGATCGACTACGACGAAGTCGAGCGCCTGGCGGTCGAGCACAAACCGAAGATGGTCGTGGCCGGTTTCTCCGCCTACTCCAAAACCCTGGATTTCCCGCGTTTTCGCGCGATCGCCGACAAGGTCGGCGCGCTGCTGTTCGTCGACATGGCCCATGTCGCCGGCCTGGTCGCCGCCGGCCTGTACCCGAACCCGCTGCCGTACGCCGACGTGGTCACCACCACCACCCACAAGACCCTGCGCGGTCCACGGGGTGGTTTGATCCTGGCCAAGGCCAACGAAGCGATCGAGAAAAAACTCAATTCCGCCGTCTTCCCTGGCGCCCAGGGCGGCCCGCTGATGCACGTGATCGCCGGCAAGGCCGTGTGCTTCAAGGAAGCGATGGAGCCCGGCTTCAAGGTTTACCAGCAACACGTGATCGACAATGCCCAGGCGATGGCCGAGGTGTTTATCAAGCGCGGCTACGATGTGGTGTCCGGCGGCACCGACAACCACCTGTTCCTGGTCAGCCTGATCCGTCAGGGCCTGACCGGCAAAGACGCGGACGCCGCCCTCGGTCGTGCCCACATCACCGTCAACAAGAACGCCGTGCCGAACGACCCGCAGTCGCCATTCGTGACCTCGGGCCTGCGCATCGGCACCCCGGCGGTGACCACGCGTGGTTTCAAGGTGCCGCAATGCATCGAGTTGGCCGGCTGGATCTGCGACATCCTCGACAACCTCGGCGACGCCGACGTCGAGGCCAACGTGGCCAAGCACGTGTCTGCCCTGTGCGCTGATTTCCCGGTTTATCGCTGAGCGCGGTTTTGGAGTAATGACTATGCAACGCTACTCGGGCTTCGGCCTCTTCAAGCACTCACTCAGCCACCACGAAAACTGGCAGAAAATGTGGCGCACGCCGACCCCGAAAAAGGTCTACGACGTGGTCATCGTCGGCGGCGGCGGGCATGGTCTGGCGACCGCCTACTACCTGGCCAAAGAGCACGGCATCACCAACGTGGCCGTGGTCGAGAAAGGCTGGCTGGGCGGCGGTAACACCGCGCGCAACACCACCATCGTGCGCTCTAACTACCTGTGGGACGAGTCGGCGCACCTGTACGAACACGCGATGAAGCTGTGGGAAGGCCTGTCCCAGGACCTGAACTACAACGTGATGTTCTCCCAGCGTGGCGTCTACAACCTGTGCCACACCCTGCAAGACATCCGCGATTCCGAGCGCCGCGTGAGTGCCAACCGCCTCAACGGCGTGGACGGCGAACTGCTCAATGCCAAACAAGTGGCCGATGAGATCCCGTACCTCGACTGCTCGAAAAACACCCGCTACCCGGTACTCGGCGCCACCGTGCAACGTCGCGGCGGCGTGGCCCGTCACGATGCCGTGGCCTGGGGCTTTGCCCGCGCCGCTGACGCACTCGGCGTGGACTTGATCCAGCAGACCGAAGTGATCGGTTTTCGCAAGGAAAACGGCGTGTGCATCGGCGTCGAAACCAACAAGGGCTTTATCGGCGCCAAACGCGTCGGTGTGGTCACGGCCGGTAACTCCGGGCACATGGCATCGCTGGCTGGCTTCCGCCTGCCGATCGAATCCCACCCGCTGCAAGCGTTGGTGTCGGAGCCGATCAAGCCGATTATCGACAGCGTGATCATGTCCAACGCCGTGCACGGTTACATCAGCCAGTCCGACAAGGGCGACCTGGTGATCGGCGCCGGTATCGACGGCTACAACGGCTACGGCCAGCGCGGCTCGTACCCGGTGATCGAACACACCATCCAGGCCATCGTCGAGATGTTCCCGGTGCTGTCCCGCGTGCGCATGAACCGCCAGTGGGGCGGCATCGTCGACACCACGCCGGACGCCTGCCCGATTATCTCCAAGACCCCGGTGCCGAACATGTTCTTCAACTGCGGTTGGGGCACGGGCGGCTTCAAGGCCACGCCGGGCTCAGGCAATGTATTTGCCGCCAGCCTCGCCAAGGGTGAAATGCACCCATTGGCCGCTCCCTTCTCCATCGACCGTTTCCACAACGGTGCGTTGATCGATGAACACGGCGCTGCGGCCGTCGCCCACTAACAGGAGAAACACCTCATGTTGCATATCTTCTGTCCTCACTGTGGCGAGCTGCGCTCCGAAGAGGAATTCCACGCGTCCGGCCAAGCGCACATCCCGCGCCCGCTGGACCCGAACGCCTGCACCGACGAGCAGTGGGGCGACTACATGTTCTTCCGCGACAACCCGCGCGGCCTGCACCACGAGCTGTGGATCCACGCCGCCGGTTGCCGCCAGTATTTCAACGCCACGCGCGACACGCTGACTTACGAAATTCTTGAAACCTACAAGATAGGCACCAAGCCGCAATTCACCGCGAAGGCTTCTGGAGAGAAGGTATGAGCCAGATCAATCGCCTGTCCAACGGTGGTCGCATTGACCGGAATAAAGTCCTGACCTTCAGCTTCAACGGCCAGAGCTACAAAGGCTTTGAAGGCGATACCCTGGCCGCCGCCTTGCTGGCCAACGGTGTCGACATCATTGGCCGCAGCTTCAAGTACTCGCGCCCACGCGGCATCTTTGCTGCCGGCGCCGAAGAGCCGAACGCGGTGCTGCAAATCGGCGCCACCGAAGCCACGCAAATCCCCAACGTGCGCGCCACGCAACAGGCGCTGTACCAGGGTTTGGTCGCCACCAGCACCAACGGTTGGCCGAACGTCAACAATGACGTGATGGGCATTCTCGGCAAGGTCGGCGGCAAGCTGATGCCGCCGGGTTTCTACTACAAAACCTTCATGTACCCGCAGTCGTTCTGGATGACTTACGAGAAGTACATTCGTAAGGCCGCAGGTCTTGGCCGCTCGCCGACCGAAAACGATCCGGACACCTACGACAACTTCAACCGTCATTGCGACGTGCTGATTGTGGGTGCAGGCCCTGCTGGTTTGTCGGCTGCGTTGGCGGCTGCGCGCAGTGGCGCTCGGGTGATCATCGCGGACGAACAGGAAGAATTCGGCGGCTCCCTGCTGGACTCGCGCGAAAGCCTCGACGGCAAACCGGCGGCTGAATGGGTTGCCAGCGTTATTGCTGAATTGAAAGCCCTGCCGGACGTGGTGCTGCTGCCCCGTGCCACCGTGAACGGCTACCACGACCACAACTTCCTGACCATTCACGAACGTCTCACCGACCACCTCGGTGACCGTGCGCCGATCGGCGTGGTGCGTCAGCGTATCCACCGTGTACGCGCCAAACGCGTGGTGCTGGCGACCGGTGCGTGCGAGCGTCCGCTGGTGTACGGCAACAACGACGTGCCGGGTAACATGCTCGCCGGCGCGGTCTCGACTTACGTGCGCCGCTACGGCGTAGCGCCGGGCAAAAAACTGGTGCTGTCGACCAACAACGACCACGCCTACCGCGTGGCGCTGGACTGGTTCGACGCGGGCCTCAACGTGATCGCTGTGGCCGACGCGCGCCACAACCCACGCGGCGCACTGGTTGAAGAAGCCCGCGCCAAAGGCATTCGCATCCTCACCGGCAGCGCCGTGATTGAAGCGCGTGGCAGCAAGCACGTGACCGGCGCCCGCGTGGCCGCCATCGACGTCAAAGCCCACAAAGTTACCAGCCCCGGCGAGTGGCTGGACTGCGACCTGGTCGCCAGCTCCGGCGGCTACAGCCCGGTGGTTCACTTGGCCTCGCACTTGGGCGGCAAGCCGACCTGGCGCGAAGATATCCTCGGTTTTGTGCCGGGCGAAGCACCGCAGAAACGCGTGTGCGTCGGCGGTATCAATGGCGTCTACGGTCTCGGCGATTCCCTGGCCGACGGTTTTGAAGGCGGCGTGCGCGCGGCCAGCGAAGCCGGTTTTGCCCCGGTCGAAGGCACCTTGCCAAAAGCCCTGAGCCGCCTGGAAGAACCGACCTTGGCGTTGTTCCAGGTGCCTCATGAAAAAGCCACAGCACGGGCGCCAAAGCAATTTGTCGACCTGCAAAACGACGTGACCGCCGCCGCCATCGAACTCGCCACCCGCGAAGGTTTCGAGTCGGTCGAGCACGTCAAACGCTACACCGCGCTGGGCTTCGGCACCGACCAAGGCAAGCTGGGTAACGTCAACGGCCTGGCGATTGCCGCGCGTTCGCTGAACGTGACCATCCCGCAGATGGGCACCACCATGTTCCGCCCCAACTACACGCCGGTCACCTTCGGTGCGGTAGCAGGCCGTCACTGTGGGCACATCTTCGAGCCGGTGCGCTACACCGCGTTGCAAGCCTGGCACGTGAAAAACGGCGCCGAGTTTGAAGACGTCGGCCAGTGGAAACGCCCGTGGTACTTCCCGCGCAACGGTGAAGACCTGCACGCCGCCGTCAAACGCGAATGCATGGCCGTGCGCGACAGCGTCGGCCTGCTGGATGCCTCGACCCTCGGCAAAATCGACATTCAAGGCCCGGATGCCCGCGAGTTCCTCAACCGCATCTACAGCAACGCCTGGACCAAGCTCGATGTAGGCAAGGCGCGCTACGGCCTGATGTGCAAGGAAGACGGCATGGTCTTCGATGACGGCGTGACCGCCTGCATCGCCGACAACCACTTCCTGATGACCACCACCACCGGCGGCGCCGCGCGCGTGCTGCAGTGGCTGGAAATCTACCAACAGACCGAATGGCCAGACCTCAAGGTGTACTTCACCTCGGTCACCGACCACTGGGCGACCATGACCTTGTCCGGCCCCAACAGCCGCAAGCTGCTGGCGGAAGTCACCGACATCGACCTGGATAAGGACGGCTTCCCGTTCATGACCTGGAAAGAAGGCCTGGTCGGCGGTGTGCCGGCGCGGGTGTTCCGTATCTCGTTTACCGGTGAGCTGTCGTACGAAGTCAACGTGCAGGCTGACTACGCCATGGGCGTGCTCGAACAGATCGTCGAGGCCGGTAAAAAATACAACCTGACCCCGTACGGCACCGAGACCATGCACGTGCTGCGGGCCGAGAAGGGCTTCATCATCGTCGGCCAGGACACCGACGGCTCGATGACCCCGGACGACCTGAACATGGGCTGGTGCGTCGGCCGTACCAAACCGTTCTCGTGGCTCGGCTGGCGCGGGATGAACCGTGAAGACTGCGTGCGTGAAGAGCGTAAGCAGTTGGTCGGACTCAAACCGATTGACCCGACCGTGTGGCTGCCGGAAGGCGCGCAGCTGGTGCTCGATCCGAAGCAGACGATTCCGATGAAGATGGTCGGCCACGTCACTTCAAGCTATGCACACAACTCGCTGGGTTATTCGTTTGCGATGGCGGTGGTGAAGGGCGGCTTGAAGCGCATCGGCGAGCGGGTGTTCTCGCCGCAAGCGGATGGCAGCGTGATCGAGGCGGAGATTGTGTCTTCGGTGTTCTTCGACCCGAAAGGTGAGCGGCAGAACATCTGATAGACCGAGGCGCCTGCATCGCAGGCAAGCCAGCTCCCACAGGGGAACGCGTTCCAAGTGTGGGAGCCGGGCTTGCCCGCGATGAGGCCGGAACAGTCACCACAGAATTCAGAACAGGTGCTTTATGACAGCAGCCAACGTATACCAACAACGCCCCACCTCCGGCGCCAAGGCCGAGTCGTCGCTGCACCATGCCGACCTCGCCAGCCTGGTCGGCAAGGGCCGCAAGAACGCCGGTGTGACCGTGCGCGAAAAGAAACTCCTCGGCCACCTGACCCTGCGTGGCGACGGCCATGATGCCGCCTTCGCCGCCGGCGTACACAAAGCCCTCGGCATCGAACTGCCTGGCGCCCTGCAAGTTGTCGTCAAAGGTGAAACCAGCCTGCAATGGCTCGGCCCGGATGAGTGGCTGCTGATCGTGCCAGGCGGTGAAGAATTCGCCGCCGAACAAAACCTGCGCGCTGCTCTGGGCGACCTGCATATCCAGGTCGTCAACGTCAGCGGCGGCCAGCAGATCCTCGAACTCAGCGGCCCGAACGTGCGCGACGTGCTGATGAAGTCCACCAGCTATGACGTGCACCCCGACAACTTCCCGGTGGGCAAGGCGGTGGGCACAGTGTTCGCCAAGTCGCAGCTGGTAATTCGTCACACCGCTGAAGACACCTGGGAGCTGGTGATTCGTCGCAGCTTTTCGGATTACTGGTGGTTGTGGCTGCAGGATGCCTCGGCTGAGTTCGGCCTCAACGTTCAAGCCTGACATGATCGTTCCCACGCTCCACGTGGGAATGCATCCCGGGACGCTCCGCGTCCCAAGAGCGGACGCAGAGCGTCCATGGCGGCATTCCCACGCAGAGCGTGGGAACGATCAAGGAGTCACGCACTATGAGCCGCGCACCTGATACATGGATTTTGACTGCCGACTGCCCCAGCGTGCTCGGCACGGTGGACGCGGTCACCCGCTACCTGTTTGAACAGGGCTGCTACGTCACCGAGCACCATTCGTTCGATGACCGCCTTTCGGGCCGGTTTTTTATTCGCGTTGAATTCCGTCAACCGGACGGTTTTGACGAGCAGGCATTTCGCGATGGCCTGGCCACGCGCGGCGAAGCCTTTGGCATGATCTTCGAGCTGACGGCGCCGAACTACCGGCCAAAAGTGGTGATCATGGTCTCCAAGGCCGATCACTGCCTCAATGACCTGCTCTATCGCCAACGCATCGGCCAACTGTCGATGGACGTGGTCGCGGTGGTCTCCAACCACCCTGATTTGAAGCCGCTGGCCGACTGGCACCAGATTCCCTACTACCATTTCCCCCTCGACCCCAACGACAAACCGTCCCAGGAGCGCAAGGTGTGGCAAGTGGTGGAAGACACTGGCGCCGAACTGGTGATCCTTGCGCGCTACATGCAAGTGCTGTCGCCGGAGCTGTGCCGCAAGCTGGATGGCAAGGCCATCAATATTCATCACTCGTTGTTGCCGGGGTTCAAGGGCGCCAAGCCGTATCACCAGGCGTACAACAAGGGCGTGAAATTGGTCGGCGCCACGGCGCATTACATCAACAACGATTTGGACGAAGGCCCGATCATCGCCCAGGGTGTGGAGGTGGTGGACCACAGTCACTACCCCGAGGATTTGATTGCCAAGGGACGGGATATTGAAGGGCTGACACTGGCTAGGGCGGTTGGGTATCACATTGAGCGGCGGGTGTTTTTGAACGCCAATAGGACGGTGGTGCTCTGACTGGCGCCTTCGCGAGCAAGCCCGCTCCCACCTTCGACCGCATTTCAAGTTGGAGCCCAATCAAAATGTGGGAGCGGGCTTGCTCGCGAAGAGGCCATCACAAACAACGCAAAAACAGCATCTGTACCCGAGCACTTTAACGCGCTGCCTGCCTGGGCAACGCGGTTCCATAACAACAACAGCGAGGTGAAAGCATGTCTGGTAATCGTGGTGTCGTGTATCTCGGCAACGGCAAGGTCGAAGTACAGAAAATCGACTATCCCAAAATGCAGGACCCCCGTGGCAGGAAGATTGAGCACGGCGTCATCCTGCGCGTGGTCTCCACCAACATCTGCGGCTCCGACCAACACATGGTGCGCGGCCGCACCACCGCCCAGACCGGCCTGGTGCTCGGTCATGAAATCACCGGCGAAGTCATCGAAATGGGCTCCGGCGTCGAAAACCTGAAAATCGGTGACCTGGTCTCGGTGCCGTTCAACGTCGCCTGCGGCCTCTGCCGCTCCTGCAAGGAACAACACACCGGCGTGTGCCTGAGCGTTAACCCGGCCCGCCCGGGCGGTGCATACGGCTACGTCGACATGGGCGACTGGACCGGCGGCCAAGCCGAATACGTGCTGGTGCCCTACGCCGACTTCAACCTGCTCAAACTGCCGGACCGCGACAAGGCCATGGAGAAAATCCGCGACCTGACCTGCCTCTCCGACATCCTGCCCACCGGCTACCATGGCGCCGTCACCGCAGGCGTTGGACCCGGCAGCACCGTCTACATCGCCGGCGCGGGCCCTGTCGGCCTGGCCGCTGCCGCTTCCGCCCGCCTGCTCGGCGCGGCGGTGGTGATCATCGGCGACGTCAACCCGATCCGCCTGGCCCACGCCAAGGCACAAGGGTTTGAAATCGCCGACCTGTCCACCGACACCCCGCTGCACGAACAAATCGCCGCCTTGCTGGGCGAGCCGGAAGTGGACTGCGCGGTTGATGCGGTGGGCTTCGAAGCCCGTGGTCATGGCCATGAAGGCGTGAAAGCCGAAGCCCCGGCCACCGTGCTCAACTCGCTGATGGGCGTGGTGCGTGTGGCGGGCAAAATCGGTATCCCGGGCCTCTACGTGACAGAAGACCCAGGTGCTGTGGACGCCGCCGCAAAAATGGGCAGCCTGAGCATTCGCTTCGGTTTGGGCTGGGCTAAATCCCACAGCTTCCACACTGGGCAAACGCCGGTGATGAAGTACAACCGTCAGTTGATGCAGGCGATCATGTGGGACCGCATCAACATTGCTGACATCGTCGGCGTGCAGGTGATCAGCCTGGATGACGCGCCGCGCGGGTATGGCGAGTTTGATGCGGGCGTGCCGAAGAAGTTTGTGATTGATCCGCATAAGTTGTTTAGTGCGGCGTAGTTGATGGATAAGGGCGGCCCGAAGGTCGCCCTTGTTTTATCGCAGATTAGTCTTTTATAAAAAGCCAACTAATAAACATGACGGTAAAAGATATAGAGGTGGCGAGTGTGGGGACGACCATCCAGCACTTGAGGTGCAGGGGGATTTTTTCAACGTCCTCAACAAGTACCAAGCGCCTCCATTGGAGTACTTTCGGGATAAGAATGATGGTGGACATAGCGAAAACGCGTTGTGGTCTTCCTTCAAAATGGGTGTTACGAAATATGTGTTTGTTCACGATCAGGAAGACGCTGTACTGCACATAACGTTCTGCTGCATCAAGTTTTTTGTACATGGCGCAATAGGTGAGTGGAAAGCTGAGAAACATCAAGATGAGTCCGCCCATGCCGAGGTAGTCCCAGACCATTTAATGATTCACAGTCGTGTAGATAAAGCTGCCTGCGTCTTCGGCTAGCCTGCTTCCCAGCCTGCCCCCGACAAGCCCGCCTGCTGCACCACCGATGATGGCGCATGCCAAAACCCCGATACCTGCCGTCGGTACACCAAAAACAACCATGCAAGCTCCGATCCCTGTAGCGGCCCCGGCTTTCCCTCCCAAATAAGAGCCACCCACGGCACCCACCAGCTTGGCGCCTTCAACATATTTCGCTTTCGTACACTCCTGTTCACGCCCTGTGGTGCATGCCTCCGTTATTTCCAGCGCCGTTGACCCAACATCCAGCGCGATACCAATGTAAGTTCCTTTCTTCAATAACTGCGAAGCCTTGGCTATACGTTTGACGGTCTCTTCATACCCTCGGATTTCTCCATGCTGCCAGTAACTTTTGCTGGAAATGCCCAACATCCTTTTGATCGAGCTTTCGTTTTTCAACCCCGTACCAAAGCGTGCCATCCCGGACAGTTGCCCATCCAGCGTCGCGAACAGCGCCCGGCGTTTGAGCAGAAACTCATCCCTTGCAGCCGTAGTGCCTTTGCTCAAGTACTGTTTATGCAAATCGTCGATTTCCTTGAGGGTTTTTTCGATGGCCTCCAGGTGCTTGCTCCAGGCACTACTGGCACTCCCGATACCGATAGACGCGTTGGCCATGATGGCCTGCAATTGATCATAGTTTTTGATCAGAAATTGATCAGCGGCAGAATGCGCCAGCAGCGCGTGTTTTATGTTTGCCGCCGAGCGCATCAACTGCGCTTCTTCAGCAGTACAGGATGCCGTGCGGTCATCGCCGATGATCACCAAGTGCCCCGGCAATACCACGGTGTTGCGGATGTGTTGATTGAGGGTGTCGAACTTTGTGTGTGTGGGGGGTCTGAGCTGCAGGCTCATTTTTAGCAGCGGATAAGGTTGCGGTCGCTCGTTGATAAAGGCGTAGGGTCCCTGCATCACGTCTGACTCCAAGTCTGTGGCGCCCGACTATAAGAAGGCGCTACAGGCGAGGTAAGACGCGTGCAGGGGTGTTATTAGCGTTTCAGAAAGGGACTACGCAAGTCCCGTCTCTTCCTGACAATGTGGGTCACTTAAGCGCGGTGAGTCGCAGGTAGGGATCCGCCACCTCGCCATTTTTTATCAGGTGATAGTGGCAGTCTTGGGTGGGCTGTAACGACGCTGGGGTTCCGGGGAGTCGGGTGCCTCGGGCATGGGAAAGGGCGACACGGGGTCGCCCTTTTTATCGCTGCTGTTTACGCCTGCAAACGACGGCTGATCACGTCCAGCAAATCGCACCCGTCACGCAACGGAATGGCGCACAGCAGGGCGAAGTCCTGGAGGACGAGGTTGTCGGTGTTCAGGCCTTCGCGAAACGCGAGGTTTTCCATGACTTGCGTGACCGCGCGGATGCGGTAGACGGCGGCGTCGTGGAGCACGTCGAGCGGGACTTGGGTATCGATGAGCAGGGAGGGAGTGGTGGCGTCGTGGCCGGTGAGCGGCATGTATCGGTTCATGTTTTAACCTTTATTTCAGAGAGTGAGGCTACCACTCACACGTCGCCAAACGAATGGGTGGCAGCTGTACGCAGGTTGGCGAACCGGAGAAATAAAGCAAAGCCGGCAGACCCGAAGGTCTCCCGCGCACAGCCGCCATAAAGCAGCTTTACGCGTGCAAAAAAACCTGCAAAGGAGCAGGTGCTTTTGCATGCATTATTTCAATCGAGTCGCCAAACCCGTGTCGCCATATGGACGACCGCCGAACTATAAGCGCCATCCTCCGCCAGGAGCAAGCCGCCTGGCCGATGAAGATCAACTGATGAAGATCAAATGTGGGAACCCGCTCCCACAGAGGGTTGTGGTGGCTTGGCGTCAGCGGTTAGCCAATGCGCCCTGATACACCGTCGGCCCGGTCGGCTGGCGACTCAGCGAGCCACCCTTGGTCTCCGAACTCACCATCAACTCCACGGGCTTGCTGATGGACTCCTGTTGCCGAGGGTTGAGCCCGATGATGCCCTTGCCATCTTCCGGCAACAGCCCAAGGGATACCGGCGTGCCGTCCTTTGGGATAGCCCACAGTTCCAGGCTCTGGTCCGGCGCCGGTGCGGTGGCAGCAATCGGCTGCACTTCGAGGTAATCCTTGTGGGCCATGATTTGCGCGGCCGGTTGTTGCTCGGTGGTCAACAAGGTGGCGGCGGACTTGACGTTGTCCTGGGTATAAAGCGCGCCACCGACGCCGGCAAGCACCACGGCACAGGCGCCGATGAACAGGCGAGGGCCACTCCAGAATGAAGTTTTTTGCTCAATCACTGGGGGTTGGATCGCAGTCATAAGTCTCTTCCCGACAATTTTTGTAGTCAGTTCATGGACCCTGCCGAGGGCGATGGGTTCCTGAACCCACCGCCAGCGATTGGCGCTAGAGTGATGCCAATTGGCCTTGATACAGCACCGGTCCGGTCGGTTGACCCGTCGGCGACCCACCTTGCGGCTCCAGGCTGACCGCGAGGGTCAGCGGTGCCGTCAGCAGGGCTTGCTGCGTTTTGCTCAACTGAATTCGGCCTTTGCCCGCATCAGGCACCAAACCCAGTGAGATCGGTTTGCCTCCGGCTGGAATGGCCCACAACTCCAGTACGCGTGTCGGCTCAAGCGCTGCCAGCGTCAACGGCTCCACTTGCAGGTAATCGCCAAAGGCCTGGACCCGCAGCGCCGGTTGCTGGTTCGCCGCGACCAGCGTGGCGTTGTACTCGGCCCCCATGTCACGTTGATAAAGCACGCCCACCAGCACGGCGACGACGACCGCGCACGCCGCCGCCAGCAACCGAAAGTTCATCCAGAACGGTTTCTTCGCCGGCACATGCAACACTTGGGGTTCAATGCGGGCCTTGATGCCTGCCCACACATGGTCCGGCACGGGCCGTTCAGGCAAGGCGCCGGTGAGGCTGGCGAGGGCGTCTTGCCAATGGCCGAGTTCGACGCGCAGCGCGGCGTCGTCCAGCAGCAGGCTTTCAAAGCGCTTGCGCGCCGTGGCGGGCATGAGCCCGATGGCGTAGTCGGCGGCCAGGGCGCGGCGCAGGGTGGTGGTGTGGTAGTTCATGATTCAAGGCACCTGCGCAGGCGTTCCATGCCGCGGCGAATCCAGGATTTGACCGAGCCCAGGGGCGCGACCAAATGCTCGGCCAGTTCCGAGCACGAGAGGCCCTGGAAGTAAGCCACGGTGATCGACTGGCGTTGCATGCCGTCGAGGGTGTCCAGGCACCGGTTCAGCGCGCGGGCTTCGCGCTCGCTGTCGAGTTGGTCGTGGGCGCTGGGGCTTTCGTCTGGCATTGCGTCCTGCTGGCCGTCGGCCAGCGGCTGCTCTCGGTGTTTGCGCAGCTGGTCGATGGCCAGGTTGCGGGTGATGTTGACCATCCAGGTCATCGGCGCGGCCAGGTGCGCCTCGTAGCGCGAAGCGTTGTACCAGATGCGCACGAACGCTTCCTGCAGCACCTCTTCGGCCAGGTCCGAGCGCCCCATGAAGCGCAATGCAACACCGTGCAGCCGCGGTGAAACGCTGCGGTAGAGGGTTTCGAAGGCCTGGCGGTTGCCCAGGGCGCATTGAGCCAGTAGAGGCCTTAGCGGGTCAGCGTCGGAACTGGAAATAGGGCTTCTCCGGGCTCTGATGACAGGGCGAAAAGACTGCGCGCAATAGCGGTGGCAGGCAGAGGTTAGTTCAGGTTGCGTGCGCATTCCATTCACCACCGTATTCCTCAAGGGGTCGGTAAGGGATATACGCAGCAGCCTGAGGATTGGATGCACCGGTATGCCGTGAGAAGCACTACGCAGGCGCTGACCCACTGGCCATCGGGTCAGCGCTAAGCCTGCGCGTCAGATTCGCTGGCTGGCCGTGCAGCGTGGGTCGGCCCCGGACTTGTCAAAAATAAACTCGACTTCCAGGGGCACGTTATACGCAGAGACCCAGCCGGCCCAGTTCAGGCGATGCCATTGGCCGTCCTGTTTCATGCTGTCCGAAGATTTTTTGGCAAAGGGTTCCTTCAGGTTGACGTTGGCTTTGTTTCCACCGTCCTGGTCGCCTGTTCGGGCGATTCTGTATTCCTCGACTAGCACGTACTTGGAGCTGTCGTGGTTGTTATAGGAGACATACCCGCGCAGGTCGCCGGAGAAATTGCCAGAGGTGCAGGACAGGTCAAAGGTTTGCCGGTTCGGGCTGGTTTTCTCTGCCCCAGCGACGTTGACACTGCCAATCGCGCCGTTGCCGGCGGCCGAGTTTGCCAAGGCTGGCGCGCTGGCCAGCGAGAGGGTTACACACAGGGGGGTTATCAAATACTTGAACACGCGTTTTTTGCTCCAGCAGCTACTGTTAAAGGATGGCTTCAACCTGAGGATTCGCCATCGGGGCGTTCCATCGCATCAGGTTTGAACAGGCTAGGGCGGCGTGGAGGTTGACGAAGCCAGCCGATTCCGCAAGTGGCGGTATTTCCTTTAGAAGTCGGGTGGGAACAATCGTTGGGGATAGCCAGTCAAAACCACGCTTTCGCTCTTACATCCAGAGGTTGTTTCAATGAAGATTTCACGCGGTTTTGCCCTGTCCTGCCTGATGACCGTGGCTGCCAGCCCGGTGTTCGCTGCAGGTTTCAGCCTCGGTGACGTGGCCAACGCCGTCTCCGGCGCCCAGGGCAGCAACAACAAGGCGGCTGCCGCAGCGCCGAGCTCCCAGACCGCCGGGCTGCTGAGCGCCCTGACCTCGCAACTGAACGTCACCCCGGAGCAAGCCGTCGGCGGCACCGGCGCCATGCTGGGCCTGGCCAAGAACCAACTGAGCAGCACGGACTATTCGCAACTGGGCAAGAGCGTTCCAGGCTTGGATAAGTTGTCGGGGAGCAATTCCCTGGGCAGCCTCGGCGCCTTGAGCGGGATGCTCGGCCAGACCGGCGGCAGCAAGACCAGCGGCCTGGACGGCGTGCTGGGTAACGTGAAGAACACCGGCGACCTGAACACCGCGTTCAGCGCATTGGGCATGGACAGTGGGATGGTCGGCCAGTTTGCGCCGGTGATCCTGCAATACCTCGGCGGCCAGGGCGCCAGCAGCTCGGTACTGGGCAAGCTGGCACAGGCCTGGGGTACCGGCGGCTAACGTCCGCCTGCGCGCAGGTGTTCGATGCGCGCATCTTTCTCCTTCCAGAGCTGGTTAACCCAGTTCTGGACGGTCTGGCGAAACGCCGGGTCGTTTTCGTAATCCCCCTGCCACAACGCCGGATCCAGCTCACGGGTGCGGATATCAATGATCACCGTCGGCACTGCGCCGCTGATCAAGTCCCAGAACCCCGGAATTTTTGCCTGTGGATAAACCACGGTCACGTCGAGAACCGCGTCCAGCTGCTCGCCCATCGCCGCCAATACAAACGCCACGCCGCCCGCCTTGGGCTTTAGCAGACGCGTATACGGTGAGGCCTGCTGCGCGCGTTTCGCCTCGTTGAACCGCGTGCCTTCCAGGTAATTGACCACCGTCACCGGCTGGCGCTTGAACAGCTCGCAGGCTTGCTGGGTGATCTTCAGATCCTGCCCCGCCAGCTCCGGGTGCTTGGCCAGAAACGCCTTGGTGTAGCGTTTCATGAACGGGTAATCCAGCGCCCACCAGGCCAGGCCGAGGAAGGGTACCCAGATCAGCTCTTTTTTCAGGAAGAATTTGAAGAACGGTGTACGCCGGTTCAGCGCCTGGATCAGCGCGGGAATATCGACCCAGGATTGGTGGTTGCTGATCACCAGGTAAGAGGTGTCGCCACGCAATTCGTCACCGCCGCGAATGTCCCACAGGGTGGGAATGCACACCGAAAAAATAAGCTTGTCGACCTCGGCCCAGGTTTCGGCGATCCACATCACCGCCCCGGAGGCATAGTCGCGAAAGCGACCGGGAGCGACCAGCTTGAGAAGGGCAAACACCATCAACGGGCCGAACAACACCAGGGTGTTGAGCAACAGCAGCAGTGTGACCAAACAGCCGGTGAGCAGGCGGCGCATAAGCAACTCTTGGGATCTTGTGGGCGGACCATGATAAGCAAGCTGAGTCTGGAGGCCAAATCGAAAACCGCCGGACGAATGTGATCGTTCTCACGCTCCGCGTGGGACGCTGTGCGCAGAACTCAAGCCGGGCACGTCTGGCGGGAGGCAACCCATGCGGGGCATGGGAACGATCTAAAGGCTTCAAAACTAACTAAGTGCTGCCTTTGCGGTCTAGAATCCGCCTACTTCTTTCGAGGAAATCACTTCGTGAAATTGCTCCTTGCCGCGTTCGCCCTCGTTGCCCCCGCTATGGTTGCCCTGCCTGCCATGGCGGCCGAACCGACCCTTTATGGTCGCTACGAATACATCCAGCTGCCGGAAATCGGCCAGACCTTCAAGGCCAAGATGGACACCGGCGCGCTGACCGCCTCGCTGTCGGCCCGTGACATCGAAACCTTCCAGCGTGACGGCGACGACTGGGTACGTTTCCGCATCGGCGGCAAGGATGCGAGCGACAAGGTCTACGAACACAAAGTGTCGCGCATCAGCAAGATCAAGAGCCGCGCCGACGAAGACGACGACAAGGACGAAGCCACCGTGGCCAAACGCCCGGTGATCGACCTGGAAATGTGCCTGGGTGACGTCAAGCGCACGGTCGAGGTCAACCTCACCGACCGCAGTAGCTTCAACTACCCGCTGCTGATTGGCGCCAAAGCCCTGCGTGAGTTCGGCGCAGCGGTGAACCCGGCCCGTCGTTATACCGCTGACAAACCGGACTGCTGACAGACCCCTATGCCGCATATCCTGATTGTCGAAGACGAAGCGGCGATAGCCGACACGTTGATCTTCGCCCTGCAAGGCGAGGGCTTCACCACCACCTGGCTGAGCCTCGGCCAGGAGGCGCTGGCGCATCAACGCCAAACCCCGGCTGACTTGATCATCCTCGACATCGGCCTGCCGGACATCAGCGGTTTTGAAACCTGCAAGCAATTGCGCCGTTTCACCGAAGTGCCGGTGATGTTCCTCAGCGCCCGGGATGGCGAGATCGACCGGGTGGTGGGGCTGGAGATCGGCGCCGACGATTATGTGGTCAAACCGTTCAGCCCACGGGAAGTGGCGGCGCGGGTCCGGGCGATTCTCAAGCGCGTCAGCCCTGGCGTGGCGCCCACCGTGTTCCAGGTAGACCTGGAACGTATGCAGATCAGTTATCGCGCCCAGCCCTTGAGCCTGACGCGGCATGAATTCCGGTTATTGCACAGCCTGTTGGAGCAACCCGAGCGGGTCTTCAGCCGCGAGCAATTGCTCGACGCGGTGGGGGTGCCCGCCGACGCCGGTTACGAGCGCAATATCGACAGCCATATCAAAAGCCTGCGCAGCAAACTGCGTAGCGTGGCCGCCGACGCCGAGCCGATCCAGACCCATCGCGGCCTGGGTTACAGCTACAGCCCGAGCCACAGCTGATGCGCCTGGGGCTGCGGATTTTTCTGGTGTATGCCCTGTTTATCGGCCTGACCGGTTACTTTGTGCTCAACACCGTGATGAAGGAAATTCGCCCCGGCGTGCGCCAGTCCACCGAGGAAACCCTGGTGGACACGGCCAACCTGCTGGCTGAAATCCTGCGTGATGACGTCAAGAACCACACCCTCGGCCAGAGCCACTGGCCCGAACTGCTCAAGGCCTACGGCAACCGTCAGCCCGGCGCGACCATCTGGGGGCTGCCGAAAAACCAGGTCAACCACCGTATCTACGTGACCGACGCCCACGGCATCGTGCTGCTCGATTCCACGGGCGAAGCGGTGGGTCAGGACTACTCCAAATGGAATGACGTGTACCTGACCCTGCGCGGCGAATACGGTGCCCGATCGACCAAAAGCGAGCTGGATGACCCGACCTCCTCGGTGATGCACGTGGGCGCGCCGATCCGCGATAACGGCCAGATCATTGGCGTGGTCACGGTGGCCAAACCCAACAGTTCGTTGCAGCCCTATGTGGATCGCACCGAGAACCGCCTGCTGTGGTACGGCGCCGGGCTGGTGGTTCTGGGCCTGCTGCTCGGCGCACTGTTGTCCTGGTGGCTGAGCGTTGCCCTGCGCCGGCTCACGGCCTATGCCGAGGCGGTCAGCGAAGGCCGGCGCGCCGAGTTGCCGCATTACCGGGGCGGCGAGCTTAAGCAGTTGTCCACCGCCGTGGAGCACATGCGCACGCAGTTGGAGGGCAAGGCTTACGTCGAGCATTACGTGCACACCCTGACCCATGAATTGAAAAGCCCGCTGGCGGCAATACGCGGCGCGGCGGAGTTGCTGCAGGGCGACATGACCCGTGAACAGCAGCAACGCTTTGTGGGCAATATCGACAGCGAAAGCGCGCGCTTGCAGCAGTTGATCGAGCGCCTGCTGAACCTGGCGCAAGTCGAGCAACGCCAGGGCCTGGAAGAGCAGGCGAGCATTGCGTTGGCGGCGATGGTCGACGAGGTGCTCAAGGCCCAGTGCGCGCGAATCGAAGGTGCCGGTTTGCAGGTCGAACAAACGATTGGCGCGCAGGTGAAGGTGTTCGGCGAACCCTTCCTGTTGCGTCAGGCGCTGGGCAACCTGCTGGATAACGCGCTGGACTTCACCCCGCCCGGCGGTGTGTTGAGGTTCAGCGCGCACGTCCAGGGCCATGCCGTAGACGTCACGCTGTTCAACCAGGCCGCGCCGATTCCTGACTACGCCCTGCCGCGCCTGAGCGAGCGTTTCTACTCGCTGCCACGCCCGGCCAGCGGGCGCAAAAGCACCGGCCTGGGCCTCAACTTTGTCGAGGAAGTGATGAAGCTGCACGGCGGCGCCTTGCAGATCGGCAACGTGGCGGGCGGTGTGCACGTGGTGCTGCATCTCCACACAGTCTCCACATTGCCCACATAAACCGTCCACACAGGCTGCCCAGACTCTCCCCATCAAAACAGGGAGAGACCCATGAACCGCAGCTTGCTTTTCAAACTTGGCGCGATTGCGCTGCTGATCCTGCTGTTGCTGATTCCGTTGCTGATGATCAACGGCATCATCAGTGACCGCCAGCAACTGCGCGATGGCGTACTGATGGACATCGCCCGCAGCTCCAGCTTCGCCCAGCGCCTCACCGGCCCGGTGATGGTGGTGCCCTACCGCAAGACGGTGCGCGAGTGGAAGCTCAATGAAAAGCTCAATAAACGCTACGAGGAAACCCGTGAGGTGCGCGGTCGTCTGTATTTCCTGCCGGAGCATTTTGCCCTCGACGGCCAGGTGCAAACCGAACTGCGTGCACGGGGCATCTATCAGGCGCGGCTGTTCCACGCCGACAACCGCATCAGCGGGCGGTTTGTATTGCCTGAGCAACTGGGCATCAAGGAGAACTTTGCCGATTACCGCTTTGAACCGGCGTTTCTGGCGGTGGGCATCAGCGATATTCGTGGCATTGAAAACGCGCTGAACCTTGAGCTGGGCAACCAGCGCCTGGAGTTTTCACCTGGCACCCAAGTGGGGTGGCTGGGCGAGGGCGTGCATGTGGCGTTGCCCGAGCAGGACAGCAAAAAGCCCGCCGCGCTGGACTTCGCGTTCGACCTACGGCTGCAAGGCACCGAACAGTTGCAAGTGGTGCCCGTGGGCAAGACCAGCCAGGTTTCGCTCGCCTCGAATTGGCCGCACCCCAGTTTTATCGGCAACTTCCTGCCCGCCCAGCGCGAAGTGACCGATAAGGGCTTTACCGCCCACTGGCAAACCTCGTTTTTCTCCACCAACCTTGAAGAAGCCTTGAGCAGTTGCTTGTCCGAGCGCGGTTGTGAGGACTTCACCAGCCGCAGTTTTGGCGTGAACTTCATCGACCCGGTGGACCAGTACCTCAAGAGCGACCGCGCGATCAAATACGCGCTGCTGTTTATCGCCCTGACCTTTGCCGGTTTCTTCCTGTTCGAAGTGCTCAAGGGCCTGGCGGTGCACCCGGTGCAATACGCATTGGTCGGTGTTGCCCTGGCGTTTTTCTACCTGCTGCTGCTGTCGTTGTCCGAGCACATCGGGTTTGCCTCGGCCTACCTCATCTCCGCCAGTGCGTGCGTGCTGTTGATCGGTTTTTACGTGTGCCACGTGCTGCGCAGCGTCCGCCACGGCCTGGGGTTTTCGGCCGGGTTGGCGGCCTTGTATGGCTTGTTGTACGGGCTGTTGAGTGCCGAGGATTACGCGCTGTTGATGGGTTCGCTGCTGCTGTTCGGCCTGTTGGGCACGGTGATGGTGCTGACGCGCAAACTTGACTGGTACGGCGTGGGCAAGCGCCAGGCGGCCGAGCCGTTGCAGTTTGACCTGGAGGCGGTGCAATGATCGGGTTACGCGAGGATCAGCAGGTGAAAGCGCAGTTGGTGGCGAGGATCAACCTGCTGTTTCCTGTGGTGAGCGAGTTTTCTGTGGTGAGCGGACTTCTTGTAGTGAAAGGGCTTCCTGTGGTGAGCGGGCTTGCCCCGCGCTGGGCTGCGCAGCAG
>NZ_JBARTQ010000438.1:0-3570 GCF_049645325.1 Pseudomonas sp.
TCACTACAACGATGTGTAGATACTTATTGAAAGACCGAGTCGCCTGCATCGCAGGCGAGCCAGCGCCCACAGTTGATCCTCAGTGGTCTTGAGATCAGGTACGCAGGTGTGTCAGCGGCAATTCAGTACTGTTGAGCACCTGATTCAGCACAAAGCTCGACCGCACGCTGGTCACGCCTTCAATGCGCGTCAGGTGGCCCAGCAGCAGTTTCTGGTAGTGGTCCATGTCCGGCACCACGACTTTCAACTGATAGTCGGCGTCCATCCCGGTGACGAGGCTGCATTCCAGCACTTGCGGCAGGGTGCGAATTGCCGCTTCGAAATTCTCGAAACGCTCAGGCGTATGGCGGTCCATGCCGATCAGCACATAGGCCGTGAGGCTCAGCCCCAGCATCTTGCGGTCCAGCAGTGCAACCTGACGCGCGATATAGCCGTCGTCCTCCAATTGCTTGACCCGGCGCGAGCAGGGCGACGGCGACAGGCCGATGCGCTCGGCCAACTCCTGGTTGGAGATCCTCGCGTCGCGCTGCAATTCCGCCAAAATACTCAGGTCGTATCGGTCAAGCTTGCTCATTGGGTTGGCCTTTGTCGTAACTATTGCGGCGAATTATCTATGAAGGGTTAAAAATTGCGCAAGCACTGTTTATTGACGCAATCTTCGCAATCGTCTGCCAGGCACCTGCGGGTATCGTTATCAACAGAATCACCGCCTGGACAACAGTCCACTGCAGCGGGCCCAATCAGGCTTGCTGCGGCCGCCGCCCCAGCAGGGTTGAGCCGGCCTCCAGGCTGCACACTGTCCACAAGACGGCGTGAGGTGAGCCAACGTCAAAAGCGTTGAGCCAGGACGAAATTCTCAAGGGGTGGCCGACGGGTCACCCCTTTTCTTTGCGTGCGTCTTTTACGTGTATCTCTTTCTCTACAAAAGAAAGTTCTCGTGACTGATAACCTGTTCCAGAACCGGGTGAGGCTTTTTCAGTCTCATGCAGTAAGGCCGGACACTCCAGGCCCTAATCCGCAGTGAGGAATAGCATGAAGCGCATCTGGCGTATGGCAGGTGTAGGTTTGCTGATGGTGACCGTCGGCACGCAAGTGATGGCAGACGACCCGCGCTATGAGGGCGGTGGTCAGCATGAGAGAGGGCCGGAAGGCGGGCGGCAAGGCAACGAGCAGCCGCGCCCGCAAAATAACCAGCCGCACCCGCAGAACAATCAACCACGGCCTGAAAACAATCAGCCGCGGCCGCAGAACCCGCATGTCGAGAACAACCAGCCTCGGCCGCAAAATCAGCATTTTGATCGCAATGAACAACAGCAGCACGGTGGTGGGCAGTGGCAAGGTCGCCCACAAGGTGCCGAGCAACCTCGGCCGGCGCCGCAACCTGCGAATAACCTGCCGATCCAGGGCCGCCCGGACACCGTTCGGCAAACCCAGGAGCCGCGCCAAGGCAATTATCAGGACATCCCGCGCCGTAACGATGGCAACCAGCATTGGCAGGCCGGCAATGGCCAAGGCAATCGTCCGGGTGGCGGCTACAACAATGGTCACCCCAATGACAACCGCTGGCCGGGACGCCCCGACGGGCATGGCAATGGATGGGGCCCGGGCCCGCAACACCGCCCCGGCTATATCGTGGACCGCTTCCCCGACCGCAATTACCGCGTGCCTTACCGTGGCCAGGATTACTTCTTCTCCGGTGGCTATTGGTATCGCCCGCAAGGTCCGCGTTATGTCGTGGTGACGCCACCGTACGGCATTCGCGTGCAATACCTGCCGGACTACGCGCGGGAAGTGTGGGTGGGCAGTGCGCTGTTCTTCGTCGCCGCCGGCGCCTATTACACCTACGAAAGCACCTCCCAGCAGTACGTGGTGGTGCAACCGCCGGCGGAAGCGCCAGCACCTGCGCCGCAGAGCAATGGCTATGACGTGGTCGCCTATCCTGCCAACGGCCAATCACCGGCCCAGGTGCAGCAGGACGGTTACGACTGTTATCGCTGGGCGGTGCAACAAAGTGGTTTTGATCCCCGGACTGTCACCTACGCCCCTGACCCGGCGGTGGTGCAAAC
Source organism: Pseudomonas sp. (assembly GCF_049645325.1). GTDB lineage: Bacteria > Pseudomonadota > Gammaproteobacteria > Pseudomonadales > Pseudomonadaceae > Aquipseudomonas. The sequence continues at coordinate 2,067 of NZ_JBARTQ010000438.1, forward strand.
CTACCGCCAGGCCCAGGGCAACTGCCTGAGCAGTCGCGGGTATCAGGTGCAGTACTAGGTTCTACTGCCCGTGACCACTTCCCGCGGGTCGGCGTGCACCAGCACTTCGGCGCGCGGGTAGGCTTGGTGAATGGCATCGGCGGCCTGGTCGCTGATGCCGTGTGCCACTGACAGCGTCAATTCCCCCGGCAACTCCAGGTGCAACTGCACAAACCAATGGCTGCCGGAAATTCGCGTGCGCAAATCATGCGCACCCAACACGCCCGGTACGCCGCGCGCCAGTTCGAGCATGTGCTGGCTGACGTCCGGCGGCAGCTCCTCGTCCATCAACACCGCAAAGCTTTCACGGGCGATCTGGATCGCGCTCCACAAAATGTAGGCGGCGATGCCCAGGCCGAACCAGGCATCCACCTGATTGAAACCAAAGCCCGCCAACACCAACGCCACCAGGATGCTGCCGTTGAGCATCAAGTCGGAGCGGTAATGCAGCGAGTCTGCGCGCACGGCGCTGGAGCCGGTTTCGCGGATCACGCGGTGTTGCAGCATCAGCAGCGCCACCGTCATCACCAGCGAAAAAATGATCACGCCGATGCTCAGCCACGGCGCGCCGACGGGCTCCGGGTGCTGCAAGCGCTGGTAGGCCTGAAACGCGATCAACACCGCACTGCCGGCGATAAACAGCGCCTGGGCCATGCCCGACAATGATTCCGCCTTGCCGTGGCCGTAACGGTGATCATCGTCGGCCGGGCGCAGCGCGTAATGCACGGCGAGTAAATTGAGCAGCGAGGTCACGCCGTCGAGCAGCGAGTCGGTCAGCCCGGCGAGCATGCTCACCGAGCCGCTGAGCCACCAGGCGATGGCCTTGGTGATGATCAACGCACAGGCCACGCCCACCGACGCGCGAGTGGCCAGGCGCAGGAGCCTGGCGTGTTCGGGACTGCTGGTCATAGGCGGGTCGAATCCTTAAGCGGCAGGTTGCAGGCCCAGGGACGCAAGTTGTTGCACGCTGCCCTTGAACTGGATCATGCGTGGGTCGTCCAGCGGCAGGCGGTGGCCGGTTTCTTTCTGAATGATGGTTTGCAGCTTGGCGTTGTCGACCTTGCCGTCGGCGCCGATGGCTTCGTGGAGTTTCTCTGGCGCAACCTGGGCGGTCTTGCCCGGCTCGAAGTAAATGGCACCGGTGGCGAAGTCGACGCCGAACGCGATCAGGCCCGGGATCACATAAAACAGCAGGCCCACGGCGTCGAGCACGGCAATGGTCGGGTCGATCTTGCCGTCGATCTGGCCACGGCGGTCCGGGTAGAAAATCGAACCGCAGGCCGTCAGTTGGCTCAGCAGGGTAACGGCGAGGACACCGCCGATGACACGGGAAGCGATACGCATGAAAACTCTCCTGAACACAATTAATACGCGACTATAAGCGACGAAGATCCAATGTGGGAGCGGGCTTGCTCGCGAATGCGGTCTGTCAGTTGATGAATATGTGACTGATGCACCGCATTCG
>NZ_JBARTQ010000439.1:0-4335 GCF_049645325.1 Pseudomonas sp.
TGCGCTCCACCAAAAGTGAGCCGCTGTAAGAGCGGAACCCATCCCCGCAACGACAGCAAAAATGGATATACCCCCACCACCAGAGGTACCATACCCCGCTTCAGCGCAGCCCCTTTCGCAGCGCCCTGCCAAACTCTAAGCCCTCCCATGCCCTTCGAACTCAGCGTTGACCTCACCACCCTCGCCATCCTCGCCGTCGTGGCCTTCGTCGCCGGCTTCATCGACGCCATCGCCGGTGGCGGCGGGCTGCTCACCACCCCGGCCCTGCTCACCGCCGGCATGCCGCCGCACCTGGTCCTGGGCACCAACAAACTCAGTTCCACCTTCGGCTCCGCCACCGCGAGCTTCACCTTCTACCGCCGCAAACTGTTCCACCCACGCCAATGGGTGCACGCCATCGTCGGCACGCTGATCGGCGCCCTGGCCGGTGCCGTAGTCGCCCACTACCTGCCCGCCGAAACCCTGAACAAGATGCTCCCGGTGATCGTCTTCGCGTGCGGCATTTACCTGCTGTTCGGCGGCACGCCCAAGGCACCGCTGGACGCCGACGCACCGATCAAGAAGAAATGGCAATCCACCCAAGGCTTCAGCCTGGGCTTCTACGATGGCGTGGCCGGCCCCGGCACCGGGGCGTTCTGGACCGTCAGCACGATGCTGCTGCACCCTATCGACCTGGTGAAAGCTAGCGGCGTCGCGCGCAGCATGAACTTCGTCAGCAACGCGGCGGCGCTGTCGGTGTTTATCTTCAACGGCTCGGTGGATTGGGTGGTCGGCCTGGCGATGGGCTTCTCGGTGATGGGTGGCGCGTTCTTTGGCGCACGCAGCGCAATCAGCGGCGGCGCCAAATTCATTCGTCCGGTGTTTATCACCGTGGTCCTCGGCCTGACGGTGCGCCTAGCCTGGCAGCACTGGTTCAGCGTGGCCTAAACGGCGGGCCAGGTAGAGGTCGATCAGGTAACGCGCAATCGAACGCGACGCCGGCAACGGCGGCAGGTCGTGGATGTTGAACCACTGCGCGTCCTCGATCTCGTCGGCCTGGGGCACGATATCGCCACCGGCATATTCGGCGTGAAAGCCGAGCATCATCGAATGCGGGAACGGCCAGCACTGGCTGCCCATGTACTGGATGTTCTTGACCTCCACCTGCACTTCTTCGCGAACCTCGCGGATCAGGCAGTCTTCGGCCGACTCGCCCGGCTCGGCAAACCCCGCCAGCGTGCTGTACACACCCGTGACAAAACGCGGCGAACGCGCCAGCAGAATCTCGTCGCCTCGGGTCACCAGCACGATCATGCTCGGCGAGATCCGGGGGTAGCTGCGCAGGTCGCAGGCCTGGCAGAACATGGCGCGCTCCCGGGGCACCTGCACCATGGCCTGGCCGCAACTGCCGCAAAACCGGTGTTCACGGGCCCAGGTCCCGATCTGCGCGGCGTAACCCAGCACTTTGTACAGGGTGTGATCGCCTTGCAGCATGAAACCGCGCAACCCCTGCCAGCTGCAACCGGGCACTTCACTGGCCGCGTCGAGTTCCAGCAAGTACACCGGCTCACCGTCCAAATGGCCGATGCCATGCTCGGCAAATACCGAGAGGTCCTGGCGCTTGAGCCATTCGCGGGGGAACAGCGGGCCATTGGCGTCATGCAAAAAACCCTCGCGGCTGCGGGCGACGGCCCAGCCGCCAGGGGCGTCGTTGTCCAGCAGCGTTGTGGTAATCCAGCCTGGGGTCATGTCAGTCAATCCACGAATTCGGGTTTCTGCTTACTCATATTGGCCGCGATGGCCACGCGCAGGTCGTTGGATTGCAACATAGCCGAGTTCCAGGTGGCAACGTATTCCAGACCATCTTTGACCGTGTGGTCACGCATGTAGCTGATCATGGCCTTGGTGCCGGTCACGGCAATCGGTGATTTGGCGGCGATTTCATGGGCAATGTCCATCACCCCGGCCAGCAGGCTTTCCTGATCGGGATACACACGATTGACCAGGCCGATACTGCGCGCTTCCTCGGCGCCGAACTGGCGGCCGGTGTAGGCCAGCTCACGCAGCATGCCGTCGCCGACAATGCGCGGCAGGCGCTGCAACGTGCCGACGTCGGCGGCCATGCCGATGTCGATTTCCTTGATCGAGAACTGCGCGCCTTCGGCGGCGTAGCGCATGTCGCAGGCGCTGATCAGGTCGATGGCGCCGCCGATGCAGTAACCCTGGATGGCCGCCAGCACGGGCTTGCGGCAATTGTCGACGGCATTGAACGAGGCTTGCAGTTCAAGGATCTTGCGGCGCAGCAGGCGTGCGTTGCGGCCCACATCCTTGCCGAAATCATTGGCCACCGAAGCCATCATCATCAGGTCGATACCGGAGGAGAAATGCTTGCCGGCGCCACTGAGCACCACGGCGCGCACCGCGTCGGTGTCCTCGACCCATTGGAAGATGTCGATGATTTCGGTCCAGAACGCGGCATTCATCGCGTTGATCTTTTCCGGGCGGTTGATTTGCACATGGGCAACGTTGCCAGTGAGTTCGACGACGAAAGCGTGGTATTCGGACATGGCAGTGATCCCTGACTGGCGAGTGATAAGGCCCGAACTATAACAAGGGTGCGCGACGGCGCATCGGCCAAAAACGGGACTGGCAAAGGTAATGAAATGTTGTGGGCGCAAGGTTCATGCAGCCCCGATACATTTCACCCCGGAAGCGCCCCATATCGGCTATACAATCAGGGCATTGCCGGGAGCTGTGTATGCCGTCCACGTTTCGTTCATCGTTGATCCTGGCTGTGGTGGTCGTCCTGACCGGCATCGGTGCAGGCCTGGGCGGAATGCTCCTGGCGTTGCTGCTGCATGGCATACAGCATCTGGCCTATGGCTACAGCCTCGACAGCCTGGTCAGCCATGAAACCTTCCTGCTCGGAGTAACTGCAGCGTCGCCCGAGCGCCGCCTGCTGGTGCTGCTGGTGTGTGGCCTGGTCGCCGGGCTCGGCTGGTGGACGATCTATCGCTACGGTCGCCCGCTGGTGAGCGTCAAGCAGGCGGTGTCGGAAACCATGCCGATCATGCCGCCCAAGACCACCCTCGCCCACGCCGTGCTGCAGATCATCACCGTGGCCTTGGGTTCGCCGCTGGGCCGTGAAGTGGCACCACGCGAAGTCGGCGCGCTGGCGGCCACCTGGTTGTCCCGGCGCGCGCGCCTGGAACCCTCCATGCACCGCTTGATCGTGGCCTGCGGGGCTGGCGCCGGGCTGGCGGCGGTGTACAACGTGCCGCTGGGCGGCGCCGTGTTTGTGCTGGAAGTGCTGGTGGGCGCGTTCAGTTGGCCGGCGGCGGTGATTGCCCTGGCCACCTCGGCGATTGGCGCGTCGGTGGCCTGGGTCGGGCTGGGCGCGCAGGCGCAATACGTGGTGCCGCATTTTGTGGTGAGCCCGGCGCTGATCGCTTGGGCGGTGGTGTGCGGGCCGCTATTCGGCGTGGCCGCCTACGGTTTTACTCGCCTTACGGGCGCGGCTCGGGCAAATGCCGCGCGCGGCTGGCGCTTGCCGGCGCTGTCGTTGATCAACTTCGCCGTGATTGGCGGGCTGGCCATGCTGCTGCCGCAAATCCTCGGCAATGGCAAAGGCCCGGCGCAACTGGGCTTCGACAATGAACTGACGATCGGCCTGGCCGCGTTGCTGCTGGTGGTCAAGCTGTTGATCACCGCCAGCAGCCTGCGCGCCGGGGCCGAGGGCGGCCTGCTGACACCCGGCCTGGCGAATGGCGCCTTGCTGGCGATCATCCTCGGCGGTGCCTGGAGCCTGGTGTGGCCGGGCGTGCCGCTGGGCGCCTTTGCGATCATCGGCGCGGCGGCCTTCCTGGCATCGAGCATGAGCATGCCGCTGACGGCGATAGTGCTGGTGGCCGAGTTTACACGCATTGACCACGACTTCCTGGTGCCCATCATCCTGGCCGTAGTGGGCTCGATGTGCGTGAGCAAGCTGTGCCAGCGGCGCGGCTAAAAACGCGGCAAAAATACTGGAAAAAAACCGGCCCAGGCACCATCCTTCGCGCTTTAAGCCGCCCCAGGCGGCGCTCGACGTTTAAAGGATATTCCCCATGCACGCCCAACCCCTCGCCCCCGCCGATTTCGAATTCATCGAAGACACCCTGCTCAAGTACGGCGACGACCATTCGGTGCTGAACCTGGCTGAGCTCGATGGCTACTTCACGGCGTTGGTGTCCAGCCCGGCCCAAGTGGAAGTGGATGAGTGGTTCCCGGCGATCTGGGGTGGGCAAAACCCGGCGTGGGAAAGCGTCGAGGAGGCCCAGCGCTTTTTGGAGCTGTGCGTGCGTCACCTCAATACCCTGG
>NZ_JBARTQ010000440.1:0-2911 GCF_049645325.1 Pseudomonas sp.
GGCCAGGCGGTGCCGGCCAGCAAAATGTCCCAGCCATACAGCCCGGCGGCATTGGAACGCAGCATCTTCCACAGGAACTGCGGACGGATCAGGCGCCACAAGTGGCGCCCCATGTTGTCCGGCCCGACACTGAAGAAGAACGTCGCTTTTACCCCGGCCTCATCCAGGGATTCGAGCAACCGCGGCACACCTTCACGGGTGCCACGGTAGGTATCGACGTCGATGCGCAAGCCTGCCTTCATTACTTTTTGTCCGCGATTTCGAGCATGGCTTCTTTCAGGAAGAAGTCCAGGGTGTTGCCAATGGTTTCGCTCATCTCAACGGTAGGCTCCCAGTTCAACAGGCGCTTGGCGTTTTCGATGCTTGGCTTGCGGTGTGCCACGTCCTGGTAACCAGTGCCGTAGAACGCCTTGCTCTCTACGTCGCGGAAACCGGCGAACGGAGGGAAGTTGCTGCGCAGCGGGTGAGCTTCGAACTGACGCAGCAGCTCTTCGCCCAGCTGACGGATGCTGGCTTCGTTTTCCGGGTTGCCGATGTTGATGATCTGGCCGTTGCAGTTGTCGTTATCGTTGTCGATGATGCGGGCCAGGGCCTCGATACCGTCAGCGATGTCAGTGAAGCAACGTTTCTGCTCGCCACCGTCGAACAGGCGGATCGGCGTGCCTTCCACCAAGTTCAGGATCAGTTGGGTGATAGCACGGGAACTGCCGATACGGGCCGAGTCCAGGCGGTCAAGGCGTGGGCCCATCCAGTTGAACGGACGGAACAGGGTGAACTTCAGGCCTTTGTCGCCGTAAGCCCAGATCACGCGGTCCAGCAGTTGCTTGGAGACCGAGTAGATCCAGCGCTGTTTGTTAACCGGGCCCACCACCAGGTTGGAGGTGTCTTCGTCGAAGTACTGGTCCTGGCACATGCCATAGACTTCGGAAGTCGACGGGAAGATCACGCGCTTGTTGTACTTGACGCAGTAGCGAACCAGTTTCAGGTTCTCTTCGAAGTCGAGCTCGAACACGCGCAGCGGGTTGCGGGTGTATTCGATCGGCGTGGCGATGGCCACCAGCGGCAGGACCACGTCGCACTTCTTGATGTGGTACTCGATCCACTCGGAGTGAATGCTGATGTCGCCTTCCACGTAGTGGAAGTTCGGGTGGCTGCGCAGGCGCTCAATAGCGTCGGAGCCGATGTCCAGGCCGTAGATCTCGTAACGGTCGTCACGCAGCAGGCGCTCGGACAGGTGGTTACCGATAAAGCCGTTCACACCCAGGATCAGTACGCGGGTACGACGTGGCTTGCGGCCAGACTCGGCGCCGCGCAGCACGGAACCGTCAACCAGGCCCAATTCGTCAGCCAGGGACGGGCCAGCCAGGTACAGGCCGTTCTCGTTGCGCTGGCCGAACTTGACCACCAGGGAGTCTTCACCGCAGGCGATGCGCAGCGGGTTGACGCTGATCACACGGCCAGGCGCCAGGCCTTCGTTGCCCTTGACCACTTCAGCTTGCCAAACGATCAGTTTGTGCTCGCCCACGGCGCAGAAGGCGCCCGGGTACGGTTGGGTCACGGCGCGAACCAGGTTGAACAGCTGCTCAGCAGGCTTTTTCCAGTCCAGCTTGCCATCGGCGGCGGTGCGGCGGCCGAAGTAGGTGGCTTGGCTTTCGTCCTGTGCGGTTTCGGCCAGTTTGCCGGCGGCCAGTTGCGGCAGCGCGTCGCGCAGCAGGTTAGCGGCGGTTTCACGCAGCTTGGCGTGCAGGCTCAGGCCGGTATCGGTACGGTCGATGATGACTTTTTGCTGGGCCAGGATCGCGCCGGCATCGGCACGCTTGACCATACGGTGCAGGGTCACGCCAGTTTCGGTTTCGCCGTTGACCAGTACCCAGTTGGCCGGTGCGCGGCCACGGTATTTAGGCAGCAACGAGCCGTGCAGGTTGAACGCGCCTTTGCTGGCGGTGGCCAACAGGGGCTCGCTCAGCAGGTTGCGGTAGTAGAAGGAGAAGATGTAGTCCGGGTTCAGCTTGGCGATGCGCTCGATCCACAGCGGGTGGTTGGCGTCTTCCGGTGCGTGCACCGGGATGCCGTTGCGGGCGCAGAGCTGGGCGACGGAACCGTAGAAATTGTTTTCCTTGGGGTCGTCGGCATGGGTGAACACGGCAGCAATGTCGTAGCCGGCGGTCAGCAGGGCTTCAATGCCTGCACAGCCAATATCGTGGTAAGCGAAGACAACAGCTTTTGAATTCATGACGAAACCTGATCGGAAGGAGAAGTAGGAGAGTGGGACGTTGCCAGGCCATCAACGACAACGACCGGGGCAGGCGCTGCAGGTTGGTTGCGCAGCACTTTTTCAATAAAGAAGCGTGGGCGAGCACGCACGTCACTGTACATGCGCCCCAGGTATTCACCCAAGAGGCCCATGCCGATGAACTGGCCACCCGTGAAGACGAACAGCACGGCGAACAACACAAATGTGCCGTCGCCAGCCCAAGTGGCACCGAAGGCCAGGCGCAGGATGATCAAGGCGAAGGCGAACACCATGCCCAGTGCCGCGAGGCTGAAACCGACAATGCTCAGCAGGCGCAGCGGCGTGGTGGTCATGCACGTGAGCAGGTCGAACATCAGGCTGATCAGGCGCATCGGGCTGTATTTGGACTCGCCATGTTCACGCTCGGCGTGATGCACCAGGATCTCGGTGGTGTGGCGGGCGAAACCGTTGGCCAGGATCGGGATGAACGTGCTGCGCTCGCGGCAGGCGAGCATGGCGTCGACGATGGTGCGGCGGTAAGCGCGCAGCATGCAGCCGTAGTCGCTCATGGCCACGCCGGTGGAGCGTTGCACGGCCAGGTTGATCAGGCGCGAAGGCCAGCGGCGAAAGGCCGAGTCCTGGCGGTTGTTGCGCACGGTGGCAACCACGTCGTAGCCC
>NZ_JBARTQ010000441.1:0-1732 GCF_049645325.1 Pseudomonas sp.
CTTCCCAGAATTGCGCGGTGGCCTGATCGAGCACCTGCTGGCGCTGATCCTGGGCGTCGAGCAGCAGCGCGTGCGCCTGCTCCCGCGCGCGCGCCAGCAGGTCGACGGCTGCCTGGGCGTCACTGAATTGTTCATGGCGCACAAGGCCCACGGGGGCGGCGCGGCTGTCGCCAAGGGATAATGTTTTACGCACTAACATGCCGGGGTACGCCTCACGTCAAAACCTTCCACAACACCGCATGCCACAGGGCATCGAGTTTGCGCACCGGCAAATTCGCCGCCGGCACCAGCACCTCATCGGGCGCCCAAGCCAGGCGCAGGCGTGACCAACAGCCCTCCCCCAACCACGCACCGAGCATGCACCGCGCATCAACGACCTCGCCATTCAGCCAAAGCCCGGGGCGCAAGGCCTTGGCCAGGCCCCGGCACCAGGCCCATTGTTCCGGCGAAACCGGTGCCTGCGACATCGGGTTGCCAAAACAGACCGCCTCCGCCAACGCCAAGGCCTGGGCTTGCTGTTGCTCGGTGAGCGACAACCAGTGCATGGCGTCAGCGTGGGGCGCGGGCGGTTGGGAGGGTGTTATGCCCAGGCAGCTCAGCAGGTCACCGTGCCGGCTGCGGGACAGGTGGGTAAACGGCGCGAGTCGAGGCTGCCAACCCGGGTGCATCAGGCGCCAGGTGCAACACCACCAGTTGACCCAGTCGGCGTCGGTCACAGGCGCGCCGGGTAATTGGAGCCGGAACGGCCCGGCCGCAAGCGACCGAACAACCCGGCACGCCAATCAGGGCGCAACAACAGCGCAATCACCAACAGCAACAGCGCCCCGCCCACCGGCAAGGCGATCACCATCGTGTTCCAGAAACCGGCGTCCTCACTGTTGATCAGGAAGGGCCCGAAACTCACCAGCGTCTGCTTCTCTTTGAACTCCACCGACGGCACAAAAATGATCGAGAATTTTTTCGAGTTGGCCGAATCCTGGCTCATCCCCGGAATACTGCTGGCGACCATTTGCTGGATACGCCCGCGCACGCTGTCGGGGTCGAGCACCGATGCGGCGTATTTGATGAACACTGCGGCCGAGGCCGGCTGTACCGGCTCACCCGGCGCGATGCGCTCCGGCAGCACCACGTGCACCCGCGCGACAATCACCCCGTCGATTTGCGACAAGGTCGACTCAAGCTCCTGGGACAACGCATAGATGTAGCGGGCGCGCTCTTCCAGCGGCGTGGAAATCACCCCTTCCTTCTTGAAGATCTCCCCCAGGCTGGCGCGGGCATGGCGAGGCAAGCCTGCGGCATCGAGCACACGCACCGCACGGTTGATATCGGCAGCCGCCACCAGCACGGTCACCCCAACCTTCTCCATCTGCTTGTGGGCCGAGATGTGCTCATCGGCCAGTTTGGCAATCACATCGTTGGATTCCTGCTCGGTCAGGCCGCCAAACAACACGGTGTCGTCGCTGCAACCGGCCAGCAATAACAGGCATAAAACCAAGAGTAGTCGAGGGTACTTCACACAAGGCCTACTGCAGGTTGGTCAATTTATCGAGGGCCTGGGCACTCTTGTTCACCACTTTGGTGGTCATTGCCATTTGCAGGGAGTACTGCGACAGGGCCTGGCTCATTTTCACCATGTTCATCGGCTCGCTGGTGCCGGAGGCCGCCTTCATCGATCGCATGGCTTGTTGCGACAAGTGCTGCTGGGTGCCGATGCGTTCGGAGAGCGCGCCCA
>NZ_JBARTQ010000442.1:0-4242 GCF_049645325.1 Pseudomonas sp.
GAGACCCAGCCAACCCTGGGCTTCCAGCGGGTACTTCAGCGTGCCGTGTTCCATGTGCAGAGCTCCGGCAAGCGAGAAGTCACAGGCGCCAATGTGCTTGTGGCGATATTCAGCGAGCAGGAAAGCCAGGCAGTGTTCCTGCTGAAACAGCAGAGCGTTGCCCGTATTGATGTCGTCAACTACATCGCCCACGGTATCTCCAAAGTGCCTGGGCACGGCGATCATTCCGAGGGTGAGCAGGATATGCAGGACGACGAGGGCGGTGAGTCTTCTTCTTCAAGCAACCCGCTGGATGCCTACGCCAGCAACCTCAATGAACTGGCGCGCCAGGGGCGGATCGATCCGCTGGTGGGGCGTGAGCTTGAGGTTGAGCGTGTAGCGCAGATCCTCGCGCGTCGTCGCAAGAACAATCCGTTGCTGGTGGGTGAAGCGGGCGTGGGTAAAACCGCGATTGCCGAAGGCCTGGCCAAGCGCATCGTCGATAACCAGGTGCCGGATTTGCTGGCCAACAGTGTCGTCTACTCCCTGGACCTCGGCGCGTTGCTCGCCGGGACCAAGTACCGTGGCGATTTCGAGAAGCGCTTCAAGGCGCTGCTCGGCGAGCTGAAAAAACGCCCGCAGGCGATCCTTTTCATCGATGAAATTCACACCATCATCGGTGCCGGTGCGGCGTCCGGTGGGGTGATGGATGCGTCCAACCTGCTCAAGCCGCTGCTGTCGTCGGGTGATATCCGTTGTATCGGTTCGACCACGTTCCAGGAATTTCGCGGCATCTTCGAGAAAGACCGTGCCCTGGCGCGTCGCTTCCAGAAAGTCGACGTGTCCGAGCCTTCGGTTGAAGACACCATCGGCATCCTGCGCGGTCTCAAGGGGCGCTTTGAAGCGCACCACGGCATCGAGTACACCGATGAGGCGTTGCGCGCCGCCGCCGAGCTGGCCTCGCGCTACATCAATGACCGGCATATGCCGGACAAGGCCATCGACGTGATTGACGAGGCGGGCGCCTACCAGCGCCTGCAGCCGGTCGAGAAGCGTGTGAAGCGCATCGACGTGCCTCAAGTCGAGGACATCGTGGCGAAGATCGCGCGGATTCCGCCAAAACACGTCAACAGTTCCGATAAAGAGCTGCTGCGTAACCTGGAGCGCGACCTCAAGCTCACCGTGTTTGGTCAAGATGCGGCCATCGACGCGTTGTCCACCGCGATCAAGTTGTCGCGTGCGGGCCTCAAGTCGCCGGACAAGCCGGTCGGTTCGTTCCTGTTTGCAGGCCCTACCGGCGTCGGCAAGACCGAGGCGGCGCGGCAATTGGCCAAGGCCATGGGGATCGAGCTGGTGCGCTTCGACATGTCCGAATACATGGAGCGCCACACCGTGTCGCGCCTGATCGGTGCCCCGCCGGGCTATGTCGGCTTTGATCAGGGCGGTCTTTTGACCGAGGCGATTACCAAGCAGCCGCATTGCGTATTGCTGCTCGATGAAATCGAGAAGGCGCACCCGGAAGTCTTCAATCTGCTGCTGCAGGTGATGGACCACGGCACGCTGACCGACAACAACGGGCGCAAGGCGGACTTCCGCAACGTGATCGTGATCATGACCACCAACGCCGGTGCTGAAACGGCTGCGCGGGCCTCCATTGGCTTTACGCACCAGGATCACTCCTCGGATGCGATGGAAGTGATCAAGAAGAGCTTCACGCCGGAGTTCCGCAACCGTCTGGACACCATTATCCAGTTTGGTCGCCTCAGCCATGAGGTCATCAAAAGTGTGGTGGACAAGTTCCTTACCGAGCTTCAAGCGCAGTTGGAAGACAAGCGCGTGCAGCTGGACGTGACGGAGGCGGCGCGCAGCTGGATCGCAGAGGGTGGCTACGACGCGGCAATGGGCGCGCGCCCAATGGCACGTCTGATCCAGGACAAGATCAAGCGGCCATTGGCCGAAGAGATCCTGTTTGGCGAGCTTTCCGACCATGGTGGCGTGGTGCACATCGACCTGAAGGACGGCGAGCTGACCTTCGAGTTCGAAACCACGGCTGAAATGGCCTGATCGATAGCATGCAACAAAGCAAAAGGCGCCGAAAGGCGCCTTTTTGCTGTCTCGAATACGCTGGAGATCCACTGTGGGAGCTGGCTTGCCTGCGATGGCGGTCTATCAGGAAAATATTCTACAACTGACCCATCGCCATCGCAGGCAAGCCAGCTCCCACAAGGTCAAGTGGCGGATGTTAAATAGCGCACACAAAAACGCCCGGCATAACCGGGCGTTTTGTATTGACTTGATTAACGAGCGCGGTAAGTGATGCGCCCTTTGCTCAAGTCATAGGGCGTCAGCTCGACGCGCACTTTGTCGCCGGTAAGAATACGAATGTAGTTCTTGCGCATCTTGCCGGAGATATGCGCGGTTACGACGTGCCCATTTTCCAACTCCACACGAAACATGGTGTTGGGCAGGGTGTCGACGACAGTGCCTTCCATTTCGAAGCTGTCTTCTTTCGACATGCAGTAAAGCCCTCGGTATCCAGTGAATGGCCCGGTGCAACTGCGCCAGGCAAAAGCGGCGTGCATTGTGCCCGAAAAAGGGTGTTTAAGCCAAGGGGTTCTAGTTAAGCGTGACCCATCTTTGATTAATCAGCAGTTCTATGGGGCGATATTGGGTCTTGTAGTTCATCTTTTTGCAGTTTTTGATCCAGTAACCGAGGTACACCGCCTCCAGTTCCAGGCGCAGTGCTTCACCTATTTGCCAGAGGATGGCGAAGCGTCCGAGGCTGCGGCGTTCTTCGGCCGGTTCATAGAAGGTGTAGACCGCCGACAGGCCATTGGGCAGCAAATCGGTGACAGCCACCGCCACCAGGTGACCTGCAAGGCGAAACTCGTAGAAGCGTGAAAACGGCAGATCGCGCACCAGGAAGGTCGAAAACTGGTCGCGGCTGGGCGGAAACATATCGCCGTCGGCGTGACGTTGTTCGATGTAGCGCTGGTAGAGATCGAAATATTCTTCGCTGAAGTGCGGCTGGGTGGCCGTGACTGTCAGGTCGGCATTGCGCTTGAGAATGCGCTTCTGGTTGCGGTCCGGTAAAAACTGCGCGACCGGAATGCGCGCCGGGACGCAGGCGTTGCAGTTCTGGCAGTGGGGGCGATACAGGTGATCGCCGCTGCGCCGAAAGCCCATTTCCGAAAGGTCGGCGTACACATGCACGTCCATGGGCTGGCTGGGGTCGAGGAACAGCGTGGTGGCCTGCTCGTCGGGCAGATAGCTGCAAGAGTGGGCTTGAGTGGCATAAAACTTCAATCGCGCCAGCTCGGTCATGATCAACCCTCGGGATAAGCTTTGAAATAAGTGTAAGCCAGGTGCGAGGAAGTCGCCTAGGAAACCCACGGTCCAGCGCTGGGTTGGTCCAGATGGTTGTGCAGAAAGGTGGCAAAATCACTGCGCGGGATGGCGCGAGCGCCAAGGCTGTGCAGGTGGTCATTGGGCATCTGGCAGTCAATCAGCACAAAACCCCAGGCCTGTAATTGCCGGGTGAGTGTGGCGAAGCCGAATTTTGAGGCGTTGTCGGCGCGGCTGAACATCGACTCGCCAAAGAACAGCTGGCCCATTGCGAGGCCGTATAAGCCGCCTACCAGCTCGCCAGCGTCCCAAACCTCTACGGAGTGCGCGTAGCCGCGCTGGTGCAGTTCCAGGTAGGCACGCTGGATGCCCTCGGTGATCCAGGTGCCGTCCGCGTAAGCACGCGGTGCGGCGCAGGCCTGGATGACGGCGGCGAAGTCCTGGTCGAAGGTCACGGTATAGCGCTGCTGGCGGAGTAACTTGCCGAGGCTTCGGGACACATGCAGTTCGTCAGGGAAAATCACCGTGCGCGGGTCCGGCGACCACCAAAGGATCGGCTGGCCCTCTGAGAACCACGGAAAGCAGCCGTGACGATATGCCTGGATCAGGCGTTCAGCCGAGAGGTCGCCACCGGCGGCAAGCAGGCCATTGGGTTCGCGCATGGCCTTGGCCAGTGGCGGAAATGTCAGGGAGTCGCGTTGCAACCAGGTCAGCATGGCATCCAGGCTTACGGTAGGGGAGGGGAGTGGCAGGCATGTCGCGTGCCGTAATAGGGGATTATTGTCGACGCAGCGCTGTGGGGCCAGCCCGAATCGGGCATCGGCCAGGATTAGCGTGAACGGGTGTTTCTGCAACTCTGTGCCTGAGGCGTGGTCGTAATCGGGTCTGGGCGATGCAGGCCATTTGCCAAGCTTGCCC
>NZ_JBARTQ010000443.1:0-2375 GCF_049645325.1 Pseudomonas sp.
ATAAAAAAGCCCGGCCGACGTTAACCGTCGGCCGGGCTTTTTATGGCCTGCGCATTACGCTTTGCGCTGGCGCACCAAGTGCTTGAAACCTTCGTACACCAGCACCATCACCGCCAGCCAGATCGGAATGTAGGTCAACCACTGGCCGCCCTTGATGCCTTCGCCCAACAGCAGCGCCACACCCAGCAACAGCACCGGTTCCACATAACTGAGCAGCCCGAACAGGCTGAATGGCAGCAAACGGCTGGCAACGATGTAGCTCACCAGCGCCGAGGCACTGATCACACCCAGCATCGGAATCAACGCATACAGCTTCGGGTGTGCATCCATCACGGCAAAGCCTTGCTCGCCGTGCTGCACAAACCACCAGGCCACTGGCAGCATCAGTGCCATGTCGAGCCACAGGCCACCCAAGTGATCGGTGGTCAGGTATTTACGCACCACAAAATAGATCGGGTAACCAATGATGACCACCAAGGTCGCCCAGGAAAAACCACCGGCCTGATACAACTCGTTGAGCACGCCCAGCGCGGCGAACACCACGGCAATCTGCTGCAACCGCGACAAACGCTCGCCGTACACCAGGCGCCCGGTCAGCACCATGGTCAGTGGCAACAGGAAATACCCCACCGACACATCCAGGCTGCGCCCATTCAATGGCGCCCACATGAACAGCCACAATTGCACGCCCAGCAGGGCCGAAGACAGCAACACGCCGCCGATCAGGCGCGGCTTGCCCCCCAGCATCCGCATCAGCTCCCACACACGCCGCCATTCGCCGCTGACCATCATGAACACGGTCATGCACGGCACCGTCAGCAACATGCGCCAGCCGAAAATTTCCAGGCCGCTCAATGGCGTCAGCAATGATGTGAAGTAATACATCACGGCAAACAGCACCGAGGCCAAGACCGATAACACAACACCTTTAGACACACTGTCCTCGCGAAAACGATTGATTCAGAAGAGCGTGGATTATGGTGCTTTTGGCGGGGGAGGGTTGCGCTGTTTTGGGGCATTTCGCAGGATTTTTGCAGTGAGCGGGGCAAGCCCGCTCACCACAAGGTCAGGACCGAGCCGCGCGGCCTGACACGAAATGGCTGACGTCATTGAAGCCCGGCGTTGACGAATGGCCCGGCGTGACCAGCGAATCAATAAACGCTTCATCTTCTGCTGTGATCTTCACCGCGAGCGCGCCCGTGTAGGCATCCCACTGCGCCTCCGTACGCGGCCCGACGATCGCCGAGCTCACCGCCGAGTTATTCAGCACCCAGGCAATGGCAAACTCGACAATCCCCACGCCACGGCCCTGGGTGTACTGCTGAATCTGCTGGGCAATGCGCAGCGACTCTACACGCCACTCAGTTTCCATAATGCGTTTGTCCTGGCGCGCCGCGC
Organism: Pseudomonas sp.; assembly: GCF_049645325.1. GTDB lineage: Bacteria > Pseudomonadota > Gammaproteobacteria > Pseudomonadales > Pseudomonadaceae > Aquipseudomonas. The sequence goes on from NZ_JBARTQ010000443.1 coordinate 1,399, forward strand.
GGCTGCCAGCCTCAGGCGTTACATCCGGCGCGTACTTGCCGCTGAGCACCCCACGGGCCAACGGGCTGTAAGGCACCACGCCCAGGCCATAGGCGGCGGCAGCAGTGAGTTGCTCGACCTCGGCCTGGCGATTCACGATGTTGTACAGCGGCTGGCTGATGATCGGCTTGTCGACGCCCAACCGCTCGGCCACGCGGATCACTTCGGCAATCCGCCAGCCGCGGTAGTTGGACAGGCCCCAATAGCGGATCTTGCCTTGGCGGATCAAATCGCCGATGGCCGACACCGTGACGTCCAGCGGTGTGTCGTGGTCTTCACGGTGCAGGTAATAGATGTCCAGGTAGTCGGTATCAAGGCGCGTCAGGCTGGCTTCCAGCGCGTTGAAGATACGTTTGCGGCTCAAGCCGTTGCGGTTAGGCACGCCATCCACCGGGCCGATACCGACTTTGGACGCCACCACCCAATCCTCACGGTGACGAACGATGGCTTCGCCGACGATTTCCTCCGAGCGCCCGCCGGTATAGACGTCCGCCGTGTCGATGAAGTTGATGCCCTGATCCCAAGCCTTGTCGATGATGCGCAGCGAGTCTTCGGTGTTGGTCTGTTCGCCAAACATCATGGTGCCCAGGGTCAGTGCGCTGACCTTCAACCCGGACTGGCCCAATGTGCGGTAAATCATGCAAAGCTCCTCATGGCAGGGAAACGTGAGTGATGCAATACCAGACTCGATGGCTCTGGAACAAGCCCTGTGTGCGTTTCTTCATGGGTTCAGCAAGGTCTGGCAACGTTGCTGCAGAAAACCGTGCAGCACTTTCACGCGCTCCGACACTTGCAGCCGATGGGGGCACATCAGGTTGAACGGCGTGGGTTCGCCTTGCCAATCCGGCAGCAGCGGCACCAGCCTGCCGGCCTTGATGTCGCGGGCGACGTCCAGGTTGGCTTTGTAGGCAATGCCATGCCCGGCCAGGGCCCAGCGC
>NZ_JBARTQ010000444.1:0-9030 GCF_049645325.1 Pseudomonas sp.
GTGCAATTGAAAGACCGAGTCGATCCCATCGCAGGCCAGCCAGCTCCCACACAAGCCCGCTTTCACTGGGGGTTATGCGGTGTTACTTGGCCGCCCACGAATTGAAGCGCTGCTCCAACTGCTCACCGTTATCCGCCCAGAAGCTCACGTCGATCTGCACCTGGTTGGCGATGTTCTCCGGCGTGGTCGGCATGTCCTTCAACACATCCTTGGCCAGCAATGGCACGGCCTGGGTATTGGCCGGGCCGTAGGCGATGTTTTCCGAGTAGGTCTTCTGCTGCTGCGGCTGTACCGAGAAGGCGATGAATTTCTTCGCCGCGTCCGCGCGGTCCTTCGCCAGGCCTTTAGGGATGGCCCACGCGTCGAAGTCGTAGATGCCGCCGGTCCACACCACTTTCAGGTTGCTTTCTTTTTGCACGGCAGCGATGCGGCCGTTGTAGGCCGAGCTCATGACCACGTCACCCGAGGCCAGGTATTGCGGGGGCTGGGCGCCAGCTTCCCACCATTGAATGTACGGCTTGAGCTCATCGAGTTTCTTGAAGGCGCGGTCCTGGCCATCTTTGCCGGCCAGCACTTTGTAGACGTCTTTGGGCGCAACGCCGTCGGCCATGAGCGCAAATTCGAGGGTGTACTTGGCGCCTTTGCGCAGGCCGCGTTTACCCGGGAATTGCTTGACGTCCCAGAAGTCCGCCCAGCCGCCTGGCGCGGTTTTCAGTTTGTCGGCGTTGTAGGCCAGCACGGTCGACCACACGAAGAAGCCGACGCCGCAGGGCTGGATCGCGCCCTTCACATAGTCCGCGCCGTTGCCGAACAGTTTCGGGTCCAGGGGCTCGAACATGTCTTCGTCGCAGCCGCGGGACAGCTCCGGCGATTCCACTTCCACCAGGTCCCAGGAGACGCTCTTGGTGTCGACCATGGCTTTGACCTTGGCCATTTCACCGTTGTACTCGCCGGCGACGATCTTGCCGTTGCCCGCGCTTTCCCACGGTGCATAGAAGGCTTTGACCTGCGCCGCCTTGTTCGCGCCACCAAAGGACACGACCGTCAGGTCCGGGCCTGCCATGGCCTGTGTCGCGCCCATCAAGCTCAAGGCCAGGGCTGAATACTTAAGGGATCTCAACATTGTTGTTCTCTCCACGTGCAGGGTTGGTGAAGCCAGGGGGCGATCAATTCGCCTCTAGAAGTGGGTCGAGTGCGCGAACGTGCTCGACTTGCCAGCCAATCGGTACCACGTCGCCGACCGCCAGGGCTGGGTCCAGCTCGGCAATCGGTTGTTTCACAAAAAAATCGGCCTTGCCGCAGACTTCCAGGCGCACACGCACGTGGTCGCCCAGGTAGATAAATTCCGCCACGCGCCCAGAGAAGCGGTTGACGCAGCTTTCGCTGGAGCCATTCAGGCTGACGCGCTCCGGGCGCACCGACAGCGTCACCGGGCCGCCGACCTGGCCGACATTCACCGCCAGCGCCTCAACCTTCTCGCCGCGCGCCAGCTCGACCACGCAACGCTCGCCGGTGTGGCTGTGCAGCCGGCCGTTGAGGCGGTTGTTCTCGCCAATGAAGTTGGCGACGAAGGTGTTTTTTGGCTCTTCATATAAAGTGCGCGGCGCGGCGATCTGCTGGATCTCGCCCTGGTGAAACACCGCCACGCGATCGGACATGGTCAAGGCTTCGCCCTGGTCGTGGGTCACGTACACCACGGTCACGCCGAGGCGCTGGTGCAGGTGCTTGATCTCCATCTGCATGTGTTCGCGCAGTTGTTTGTCGAGGGCGCCGAGGGGTTCATCCATCAGCACCAGTTGCGGCTCGAACACCAATGCACGGGCCAATGCCACGCGCTGTTGCTGGCCACCGGAGAGTTGCGCCGGGTAGCGCTGGGCGAAGGCGTCGAGCTGGACCATGCTCAGTACGCCTTTGACCCGCTCGCTGATGTCGGTCTTGCTCAAGCCGCGCACCGACAGCGGGAACGCCAGGTTCTCGGCGACGGTCATGTGCGGAAACAATGCGTAATTCTGAAACACCATGCCGATGTCGCGCTTGTGCGGCGGCACGTTGTTGATCGAGCGCCCGGCCAGCAGGATTTCGCCGGCGGTCGGCGTCTCGAAGCCGGCGAGCATCATCAGGCTGGTGGTCTTGCCGGAACCGGACGGCCCGAGAAGGGTAAGGAACTCGCCCTTGCGGATTTCCAGGTTGAGGTCTTTGACGATCAGGTTCTCGCCGTCGTAGCTCTTCTGCACGCCACGAAAGCTGACCAACACATCATTTGAATCCACCTCGCTCATACCCGCACCTTTGTCTGTTGGACTGCTGTGACACAAGCGTAGTCCAGGCGCGAGGCCCCGGAAATCGGGGGCCAGGAGAGAATTGCATCAGCCGGATGGAAGGTTCGGGGTAGGGATTGCCCTACACGCATGGCGGGCACAGGACAGTGCAGCGGCACGCTTCAAGCGGTCAGCGCCAAGCACCGGCTCAGCGGCGTTTTGCAGCCTGTCGCAAATAGGCATGCCCTCACAACAGCTTGTGCTCCATGGCGTACTTCACCAGCTCGGCCAGCGAGGTGATATTGAGCTTTTGCATCAAGCGCGCCTTGTGGGTGCTGATGGTCTTGCTGCTCAGCGCCAGTTGCTGGGCGATATCGTTGACGTTGGCGCCTTGGGCAAGGCGCTCGAACACCGAGAACTCGCGCTCCGACAGCAATGAATGCAAGGGCCGGTTATCGGTCAGGCCGACTTCAAACACCATGCGGTCGGCGAGGTCCGGGTCGATATAGCGCCCGCCCGCCGCGACCTTGCGAATCGCCGTCAACAGCAGCGCCGGGTCACTGTCTTTGGTGGCATAGCCCGCCGCCCCCACTTTTAAAGCCCGCGCGGCCATTTGCGCCTCGTCGTGCATCGACAGCACCAGAATGGCCGGCGGGTTGCTCAACGCGCGGATGCGTGCAATCGCTTCCAGGCCGTTCACGCCGGGCATCGAGATGTCCAGCAATACCACCTCGCACGGCACATGACGCAAGGTCTCCAGCAACTGCTCGCCATTGCTCGCCTCGCCGACCACCAGCAGGTCTTTGGCCAGGCCGATCAATTGCTTGATGCCTTCACGAACGATGGTGTGGTCTTCGGCTACCAGTACGCGAATCACAGGGGGTTCCTCTCAGGGTTAGGCATCCAGCGGCACCGTGACACTCAGGGTAGTGCCCTCCCCTTGCTCGCTGTGCAGGCTCATGTGCCCGCCCATCATCAACACGCGCTCGCGCATGCCGACCACACCAAACGACACCGGCCGACCTTGGCCCTGCACGAACCCGACACCGTCATCGCTGATGGTCAGGCGCAGGTCGCGGCCGTCCACCGCCAATGTCAGTTCGACAGTATGCGCCTGGGCATGGCGCATCACGTTGGTCAGCGCCTCCTGAAGAATGCGGAACAGGCCGATGGCCTTGGCGTCGCTCAGGGCCGGCAGGTTATCCGGAACCTGGACAAGGCAGGGAATATTCGTGCGCGCTTCGAAGCGGTGGGCTTGCCATTCGATGGCCGAGGCAATGCCCGCGTCGAGAATCGGCGGGCGCAGCGCGGTCGCCACGTCGCGCACCAGCTGGAACAGTTGGGCGATCAGGCGCTTCATGCTGTTGAGCCGCTCGTTCAACCCCGGGTCGAGTTGCGCGTAGGCCAGCTCGCACATCGAGGTTTCCAGCTTGAGCACCGTGAGCATCTGCCCCAGCTCATCGTGGACTTCTCGGGCGATACGCGCCTTTTCTTCTTCGCGCACCGTTTCCAGGTGAGCAGACAACTCGCGCAGCTGCGTTTCGCTTTGCAGCAACGCGGCCACATACCGACGACGCTCGGTGACGTCAGTGAGGTAGACCACCAGGTATTCGCCGTCGGCAAACCGCAGAAAGCTCAACGACACATCGGCGGGCAGGAAGCTGCCGTCGGCACGCAGGCAATCGGTGGCGAAATTCTGCGGGCCCTCTTCGCTGGCACGCGCGCGCTTCCACAGGTTGAGCCAGCGGTCCATGTTCAACGTCGGGTCGACATCGATCAAAGGCCGCTCGATCAACGCGCCCGGCGCATAGCCCAACATGCTTTCAGCGGCGCGATTGGCGTAGCGCACATGGCTATCCCAATTGACCCACAGAATGCCAACGGTGCTCTGGTCGATGGAAAACTGCGTCAACCGCAGCGCCTCGGCCCCGGCGGCGCGCGCCGCGCTTTCTTCACGGGCGGCGAGCAGGCTGTGTTCGAGCACACGCTGCTGGCGGCGCTGCCAGAACACCACCGCCAGGCTGGCGAGCAGGAACAGGCCCAACAACAGGCAAAGGTTTTGCCACAGGCCCGGCGACTCCGTCAGCCGAGGGTACTTGGGTTGCAGCCAGCGGCTGTGCAGTTGGTCGAGGTCACGCGCGGGAATCGCACGCAAGGCGCTTTGCATGATGGCCGCCAGTTCCGGCCACTCACGGCGAGTGGCCACGCGCAGCAATTGCGGCAGGCCAATATCGCCCACCACCGCCAGCCCGGCGAACTCCGCCTCACCGGACAAGCGGCTCAACTGCGCCTCATCCACCACGGCGTATCGCGCCTGCTGGCTCACCAGCAACTGCAGGGCCTGGCGCTCCATGGGCACGCCTTGCAGGTTCAGATTGGGGTAGGTGCTGCGCAGGTAATCGGCCACGGCACTGGGCATGCGTATGGCGACACGCGATTGTTCGTCGAGTTTTTCCAGCTCCACCGCGCCGCCGCCCTCGCGGATGCCGACGATGTGCTGCGGCACGCGCATATAGGGGTCGGTAAATAACCACAAACGCAGGCTGGCCGGGGTTTGCTGCAAGCCGGGGGCGATATCCACCTCGCCGTCGCGCACGGCGGCTTCCAGTTGTTCCTGGGTGGGAAAGTTTCGCCACAACAGCTCAATGTTCAACGCCTTGGCCAACCACTGCATCAATTCCACATTGGCCCCCGACAACCGCTGCAGGCGCCGGTCGTATTGCGCGTAAGGCGCCTGCAACACCACGCCCACGCGCAGCCCGGGATGCAGGGCCAGCCATTCACGCTGCGGCGCCGTCAGCTGTGCTTGCGGTGCGACAGGCGCGGGTGCGGCACTGGCCATCAAGGCAAAGCACATGCAGCCGATAACCAGCAAACAGCGAAAACCCATGATCCACGTCTCACATCACTGACAAATACTGACCAACCCATTAGGCTGCTGGAATCACTTCTGGCCGGGAATTAACGATGCCCTTACTCCACCGTTCGGCACTGCCAGCATTGTGCCTGTCGCTGCTCTTTACCAGCGCCTTTTCTGTCCAGGCCGCCGACGCACCCGCGCCCGCTGCCGAAAAACCGGTTGCACGCCAACCTCTGCCCGAGCGCAGCGCGGAAGAAGCCAATGCGCTGGAGCGGCAGATTCCGCAACACGAACAGCAACAATTGCAGGCTGGCAGCGATTCATTCCTGGCCCTGTGGAAACCGGCCAACAGCGCCGAACCCGAAGGCGTGGTGATTATCGTGCCGGGCGCCGGGGAAAGTGCTGACTGGCCGCAAGCTATCGCGCCATTACGCAGCAAATTGCCGGACGCCAACTGGGGCACCCTCAGTCTTTCGTTGCCGGATGTGAACATGGACACCCTGCCACCGCGGGTCATCGAGGCGCCCAAAGCGGCGGTCGACACCAGCAGCAAAGACGGCAGCACCGCCGCCAAACCCATCGAGCAAGCTGCCAGTGCCGAAGCCGAAGGCACGGACCCGGCGGTGGTGCCGGGCGCGGATGAACAGGACAAGACCGACGCCAAACGCATCTTCGACCGTATCGACGCCGCCGTGGCCTTCGCCCAGACCCAGGGCGCGCGAAGCGTAGTGCTGCTCGGTCACGGCACCGGCGCCTGGTGGGCCGCGCGTTACCTGAGCGAGAAACAACCGACCCAAGTACAAAAATTGGTCATGGTGGCCGGCAAAACGCCTGCGGGCCGCCAGCCGGACCTGCAACAACTGGCCCCGGCGCTCAAAGTACCGACGGCGGATCTCTTCTATCAAGACGCCGACCAGGAACGCAAAAACGCACGGGAACGCGCGCAGGCCGCCAAGCGCGGGAAGAATGACGGCTATAAACAGGTGTCACTCAAGGCCCTGCCCGGCAACAGTTCGGCCGAGCAAGAGCAGCTGTATCGGCGGATTCGCGGATGGTTGAGCCCGCAGGCCGCCGCCAACTGATCCGGCTTGATAACCCGACCAAAGGTGGGAGCTGGCTTGCCTGCGATAGCGAACCGTCAGTGACATTTCTTTACTGACTCACCGCCATCGCAAACAAGCCAGCTCCCACCGTAAATTGGGTTGTCACTTCAGCAGCGTGACGGCTAGCGAAAGTCCCGCCGCTCACGAATCAACGCATAGGCGTTGTGCAGCTCGCGGGTTCGCTCGGTCGCCTCGCGCACCTGCGCGGGGGTCGCGCCACTGCCGGCGATCTTGTCCGGGTGGTGACGGCTGAGCAGGCGACGGTAGGCACGCTTGATCACGGAAGGCTCCGCAGTGGACGTCACCCCCAAAACCCGCAACGCGTCCTGATAAGCCCCGGCACGGTTGGCCAGTGGCTTGCGCTCCTGAACATAATCGGAGGCCAACGCCTTGAGTTGCTGCGGCGTCCAGCCCAGCCATTTGCCCCACAGCTCGATCAAATCGCGCTCGGCATCATCCGCCTTGCCGTCCGCCCAGGCCATGCGCCAGCACGCGCGCAACACCCCTTCCGCGGCATGAGGCTGGGCCTTGAGTACGCGCAGGTAAGTGCGCACCCGGTCAGCGCCGGACTTGCCGCGATTGAAGGCGAGGATGGCACGGCGCTGGGCCGACTCCGTCATGTCCAACGAGCGCATCTCCTGCCGCGCTTGCTGGATATGCCCGTCCACCACCCGGCCATTGCTTTTGGCCAGGCGCCCCAACAACACAAACAACAATTCGTCGTTGCGCAGCGCCGGGCGCCCGCCCAGGCGTTCGCGCAACTGCGCCCAACTCTGCAATTGCAGGCGGCGGTCCAGCGCCTGCCCCAGCAATGCCCCCAACAAGGCCCCCGGGATACTGGCAATGGCAAAGCCAGCCCCCGCGCCGATCAGCGTCCCTGGCCACAACATCCTATTGCCCCGCAGTCAGCAGGGTTTCGACCTGCGCCAGGCGTTCCAGCGTGCCCACGTCAATCCAGTGTCCTGTCATGTGCTCCCCCGTTACCAGACCTTTCGCCATGGCCGCCCGCAGCAACGGCGCCAGCTTGAAGGCACCGGCGCTGCACCCCGCGAACAATTGCGGGTCGAGCACTGAAATGCCGCTGAAGGTCAGGTTATCGGCACCGGGCGCGGCATCATGAAGCAAACCCTGATCAAGGTAGAAATCCCCGCCTGAGGGGTGATGCGCCGGGTTATCGACCATCACCAGATGCGCCAGGCCCTGGAGCGGCTGGCGCAGTCGGGTGAAGTCGTAGTCGGTCCAGATGTCACCATTGACCACCAGGAACGGCGCATCCCCCAGCAACGGCAACGCCTTGAAGATTCCGCCACCGGTTTCCAGCGGCTCGCCCTCGGCGGAATACTGGATGCGCACACCAAACTGTGCGCCGTCGCCCAGGTAGCTTTCGATCTGCTGGCCGAGCCAGGCATGGTTGATCACGATCTCGCTGAAGCCGGCCTTGGCCAGCGCCTCAAGGTGATATTCGATCAACCGCTTGCCGCCCGCCTGCACCAGCGGCTTGGGTGTGTGCAAGGTAAGCGGACGCATCCGCTCGCCTTTGCCGGCAGCCAGAATCATGGCCTTCATACGCTGGCCTCGGCGGGTTGGCGCAGGCTGGTCAGCAGTTCAGCCAGCTCATTGAGCTCAGGCCGGTCTGCCAGCACTGCTTCTATATAGGCAAAGAAGCGCGGCACGTCGGCGAGGTAGCGTGGCTTGCCGTCGCGGTGGCAGATACGCGCGAAGATGCCGATCACCTTGAGGTGACGCTGCACGCCCATCAGGTCGCTGGCCCGCAGGAATTCATCGAAATCGGCCTGCACCGGTATGCCCAGTTGCCCGGCACGTTCCCAATAGCCACGCTGCCAGTCGCGCACGCGGGCTTGAGGCCAACTGAGGAACGCATCCTTGAACAGGCACGTGATGTCGTAGGTGATCGGGCCGTAGACCGCGTCCTGGAAATCCAGCACGCCGGGGTTCGGCTCGCTGATCATCAAGTTGCGCGGCATATAGTCGCGATGCACCAGCACTTTCGGCTGAGCCAGGGCGCTGTCGATCAAATGATCGCTGACGCGCTGCCAGAGAACCTGCTGGCGAGTATCGAAGTCGATACCCAAATGCCGGCGAACGTACCACTCCGGAAACAACTCCAACTCGCGGCGCAACAATGCGACGTCATAGCTGGGCAGTGGCGCGTCCATCGGTAACTGCTGAAAAGCGAGCAATGCGTCGATGGCATCGGCAAACAATTGATCGGCGTTTTGCTCGTCAATCACGTCCAGATAGGTTTTTCGGCCCAGGTCATTGAGCAAAAGAAAGCCGCGCGGCAAATCTTCTGCATAAATTTTTGGCACATTAATTCCCGATTTCGCGAGTAAATCAGCGATATCGACGAAAGGTTTGCAGTTTTCCTGGGGGGGTGGCGCGTCCATAACGACGAAAGTCCGACCGCCTCCCTCCCAACGGAAGTAACGCCTGAAACTCGCGTCGCTGCTGGCCGCGGTCAATGTGGCCGGGGGTACGACACCCCAATCCTGAGCGTTGAAAAGGATCGGCAACTGCTCATCCAGCCAGACTTCCAGCTGTTGTAAACGTAGATCTTGCTCGGGCATTACAAGGGTCTCCGACGGCGCTAGCCGTCAAGCGGGTCATGCTTTATTATCACGCATCTTTTTCAGACCATCGAGAGGCGTGCGGCCCACACCGCGGGCAGATGGCACGCAGGAAGCCCGGACTAATAAGATGGCATTGAAATCCCCCGCGTTTCGTAGAAAATTTCCGTTGCTGGTAACCGGCAGTCTGCTGGCCATGCAACCTTTCGCCACCTCATTCG
>NZ_JBARTQ010000445.1:0-32938 GCF_049645325.1 Pseudomonas sp.
AAAACGACACTGAATCGCAGGTCATCGAGCACAAGGCTGCGCAATAAGGGCGAACTGGGCGGGAACCCCACCCGCCTTCAACTGCAGGCTTTGAGGTTCACCGGGCCGACAAACGCGTTGCCACGCCCCATTACGCAGGCCACCGTCTGGTTGCGTTGACGCTCCCAGGCTTGCACCGGGTAGGTCTTGTTCCAGGCTTCGTACAACTGGCGGTCCTGTTTTGACAGGCGCAGGCCGTATTGTTTGCTCATGTAGAAGTAGGTGCGGGCGATCATTCCGCGAACCGACGGGCGCGGCATGACCTTCTTGGCCTTGAAATCCACTTGGGTCAAGCACGAGCCGTACTGCCCGCGTTGTGCCGGCAACCAACCAAAACTGAAGTTGTTACGGTCGCCATTCACCTCGCCGATGCTCGGCACCAGGTTGTGCAGGTCGGCTTCGGCGCGCTTGAACACGGCATCCCGGCGTGTGCAGTTCTTGCGCCCGCCGTCCTGCCAGCACTGGCGTTGGTGCCCGATTTGCCAGGCCGGTACGATGTGTTCCCATTCAATGCGTGCGGCACGGCTGGCGTTTTTGCGCGGAATGTAACCGCAAGCTTTCAGGTCGACACGGTTACCGGTGTATTTGCAGCCACAATAAAACTCGGTGGACTGTGGGGCGTAGAGCTTCCACGCCACTTTCTTGGCCTCGCTGAAGGTTCGAGGCGCCTGGGCTTGGGCAGCGACAGCGAAAAACAGGCAAAACACAGCAATAAAGCGGGCACTCATTGAATCAATCTTCCTTCGGCACAACCCAGAAAATCTGCACGCCACCATCATCCCGATAGGCGAGGGTGACGTTGTCGTTCTCCGCGATTTCTTCCAGCAAACGTGCCCATTCATCCTCAGGCTCTTCCGGTAAGCGGAAGATCAAGGCCGCCTTGGCTTTCTGGGCGTTGGTCGAGTTGATGATTTTCTGCACGCGAACGCCGAGGCGTTGGTAGGCATCGGGCGGGGTAGGCGCTGCGGAAGGGGACTTTGCCACGGAGTATTCCTTAGTGTGCTGTACGTGCATACAGTATTTAACTGTGAGCATTTTCGCAACTGCTTAAATTTCAAGAAGTTCGGCTGTCAGCGGTTAAGGCGTTCTGGTGTAGGCGGGGAAGAGGCATGGAAGGGGGGGAAGCAGGGGCGGAGAGACCCGCCCCTGCAAAGGTGTCACCAAGAATCAGTATTCCCAGAACATCCGTTGCAGTTCTTTGCTGTCCTGGGTCTTGGTCAGCGCAACCATGGCCAGGATCCGCGCTTTCTGCGGGTTCAGGTCATGGGCGGCAACCCAGTCGTACTTGTCATCAGGCTGTTCGGCGTTGCGCAAAACAAAGCCGCCGGCGTTCACGTGGGAAGAACGAATGATCTGCACGCCTTGCTTGCGCAACGCTTGCAGGGCCGGGACGACCGTGGAAGACACCGAGCCATTGCCGGTACCGGCAAAAATGATGGCTTTGGCGCCAGCCTGGGCCAGCGCCTTGACGGCGGTGTCGCTTACGTTTCCGTAGCCGTAGGCGATTTCTACGTCCGGCAGGCTCTTGATGGTCTTGATGTCGAATTCCGAATCCAGGGTGTGGCGCTTGGCAGGCAAGCGGAACCAGTAGGATTTGCCTTCAACGACCATGCCCAGTGGGCCCCATGGGCTCTTGAACGCTTCGGTCTTGATGTTGATCATCTTGCTGACATCGCGACCCGATTGGATCTCATCGTTCATGGTGACCAGCACGCCTTTGCCGCGAGCATCTTTGCTGCCGGCGACGGCCACGGCGTTGTACAGGTTGAGCATGCCGTCCGCCGACATCGCGGTGCCTGGGCGCATGGAGCCGACCACAACGATGGGTTTGTCGGTTTTTTCCACCAGGTTCAGGAAGTAGGCGGTCTCCTCCAGGGTGTCGGTGCCGTGGGTGATCACGATGCCATCCACGTCCTTGCTGTCGGCCAATTCAGCCACGCGGCGGCCCAGTTGCAGCAGGTTTTCATTGGTGATGCTTTCGGACGCAATTTGCATCACTTGCTCGCCGCGCACATTGGCAATCTGGCTAAGCTCAGGAACACCGGCGATCAGTTGCTCGATACCGACTTTGGCTGCCTGGTAAGTGGCGCTGTTGGCCGCACTGGCGCCAGCGCCGGCAATGGTGCCGCCGGTGGCGAGAATGACTACGTTGGAAAGTTTTGCCTTGGTTTCAACGTCCTTTGCCTGGGCGGCAACGGGGAACAGCAGCAGGAGGGCGAGGGCGCCCGGGACAAAGGACTTCAGTGCAGATTTCATTATTTTTCTCTCTGGTTTTTGATGAGTGCGGAAGCAGGTTCATCTAGAACGCCCGGGCGGTTCTGAATGCCACGAGGTGCTGAGAAAGAGCAGGATCTGTACCAAGCCGATTGTGGTTATTTTTTTTAATTAACCAATTGATTTAAAACAACTTATATTGATTTTTTGGTTAGGGTTGATGTGTCGTTGTCCGGCTTTCCGAACAGTGGAGCGATATTGCGTTCGGTTGTCCGAAAATTATGATGGAATGTCGACGAGCCTCGTATGACATAGGCATCACGGGCTGTCGTTTTAGAGAAAGGCCCGGCAAGGGCGATGTTTAATCGATTCAGCTACGTGGTATCAGGGCAGAGAGCTGGAGAGCCTGGATGAAACCCGGTTTTCTCCCGTTGACAAATGCCGACAAGGTTCTCATAGTTTGATTAACGCAAACGTTTGCGAGATGGTTCACGGCGCACTCCTGGAGTAGCGTGACAGCTCGTATCAGCCGCCCGGGTGGGAGGGCTGCCGAAGTGTTCTTCGGTGCAGGCGTTGCTCACAATAATCATAAGATCGGAGTGAACCCATGAAGCTGCCATTTGCTGGACGTCTTCTTGCTGTCGCTGTGCTTGCTGCCGCATCCGCTGCTCTGCCCCTTTCCTCTGCATTCGCCGATGACGCCGCCGCCAAACCCAAGGTTGGCCTGGTGATGAAATCCCTCGCGAATGAATTCTTCGTCACCATGCAGGACGGCGCCAAGGCCTATCAAAAAGCCCATTCCGCTGATTTCGACATGATCACCAACGGTATCAAGAACGAAACCGACACCAGTGCGCAGATCGATATCGTCAATCAGATGATCCTGTCCAAAGTTGATGCCATCGTCATTGCCCCGGCTGACTCGAAAGCGCTGGTGACCGTGCTCAAGAAGGCTTCGGACAAAGGCATCAAGATCGTCAATATCGACAACCGCCTGGACGTGGACGTGCTGAAAAGCAAATCCTTGAATATTCCATTTGTAGGGCCTGACAACCGCAAGGGCGCGCGCCTGGTGGGTGAATACCTGGCCAAGCAACTGCAAGCCGGTGATCAGGTCGGCATCATCGAAGGTGTGTCGACCACCACCAATGCCCAACAGCGCACCGCAGGCTTCAAGGATGCGATGGACGCCGCCGGCATGAAGATCGTCTCCACCCAGTCCGGTGAATGGGAAATTGACAAGGGCAACGCCATTGCCGCCGCGATGCTTCAGGCAAACCCGAACATCAAGGCACTGTTGGCCGGTAACGACAACATGGCACTGGGCGCTGTCTCCGCCGTGCGCGGCGCGGGCAAGGCCGGCAAAGTGCTGGTTGTCGGCTACGACAACATCGAAGCCATCAAGCCGATGCTGCAGGATGGCCGTGTGCTGGCGACTGCCGACCAGGCTGCTGCCCAGCAAGCGGTGTTCGGTATCCAGAACGCACTGAAGCTGGTCAAGGGTGAAAAAGTCGATGCCGTGGACGGCATGATCGAAACCCCGGTCGAACTCGTCCTCAAGAAGTAATCCTGGCAGCACCCAACAGCGCCCGCTCGTCCTGAGCGGGCGCCTGGAGATTTTCCTATGTCATCTTCCGCCCCGAACGCTGTCCTCTCGGTCAGCGGTATCGGCAAGACCTATGCCCAACCGGTTCTGTCCGACATCACCCTGACGCTCAATCGCGGGGAAGTGCTGGCGCTGACCGGTGAGAACGGCGCGGGTAAAAGCACGTTGTCGAAAATAATCGGCGGGCTGGTCACGCCGACCACCGGGCACATGCAGTTCAATGGCCAGGACTACCGTCCGGGCAGCCGCACCCAGGCCGAAGGGCTGGGCGTGCGCATGGTCATGCAGGAACTCAACCTGTTGCCGACCCTGACCGTGGCCGAAAACCTGTTCCTGGATAACCTGCCCAGCCATTGTGGCTGGATCAGCCGCAAGCAATTGCGCAAAGCCGCGATCGAAGCCATGGCCCAGGTTGGCCTGGATGCGATCGACCCGGATACCCTCGTCGGCAGCTTGGGCATCGGCCATCAACAGATGGTGGAAATCGCCCGCAACCTGATCGGCGATTGCCACGTACTGATCCTCGACGAACCCACGGCCATGTTGACTGCCCGTGAAGTCGAGATGCTGTTTGAACAAATCACCCGCCTGCAGGCCCGGGGTGTGGCGATCATCTATATTTCTCACCGGCTTGAAGAGCTGGCCCGTGTCGCCCAACGCATTGCCGTACTGCGTGACGGCAAACTGGTCTGCGTCGAGCCGATGGCCAACTACAACAGCGAGCAACTGGTCACGTTGATGGTTGGTCGCGAACTGGGCGAGAAGATTGACTTGGGCCCGCGCACCATTGGCGGCCCAGCACTGACGGTTAAAGGCTTGACCCGTTCGGACAAGGTCCGTGACGTGTCGTTTGAAGTGCGTGCCGGCGAGATCTACGGCATCTCCGGCCTGATTGGCGCAGGCCGCACTGAATTGCTGCGCCTGATCTTCGGCGCCGACCTTGCCGACAGCGGTACCGTGGCGCTCGGCTCGCCGGCTCAGGTGGTGAGCATTCGTTCACCCGTGGACGCGGTGGGCCATGGCATCGCCTTGATCACCGAAGACCGCAAGGGCGAAGGCCTGCTGCTGACCCAATCGATCAGCGCCAATATCGCCTTGGGCAATATGCCGAAAATCTCCGGCGGCGGCGTGGTGAACAGCCGCGACGAAACCGCGTTGGCCAAGCGCCAGGTGGATGCCATGCGTATCCGCAGTTCCAGCCCGGCACAGTTGGTCTCCGAACTGTCGGGCGGCAACCAGCAAAAAGTCGTGATCGGCCGTTGGCTGGAGCGCGACTGCGCGGTGATGTTGTTCGATGAACCGACCCGCGGCATCGATGTCGGTGCCAAGTTCGACATTTATGCCTTGCTTGGCGAACTGACGCGCCAAGGCAAAGCGCTGGTGGTGGTCTCCAGTGACCTGCGCGAGCTGATGCTGATCTGTGATCGCATCGGCGTGTTGTCCGCCGGGCGCTTGATCGAGACCTTCGAGCGCGACAGCTGGACCCAGGACGAATTGCTCGCCGCCGCCTTTGCCGGCTATCAGAAACGTGATGCGCTGCTTAACGACGCAGTGCTTAGGGATACCCCATGAAAACCACACATTCCCCCGGTAAAACTGGCGGCAACTTCTATGGCCTGGGCACCTACCTTGGGCTGGCCGGTGCCTTGCTGGCGATGATTGCGCTGTTCTCGGTGTTGAGCGATCACTTCCTTTCCTACGACACCTTCAGCACCTTGGCCAACCAGATCCCGGACCTGATGGTGCTGGCGGTGGGCATGACCTTTATCTTGATCATCGGCGGGATCGACCTGTCGGTGGGCTCGGTGCTGGCCTTGGCGGCATCGGCCGTCAGCGTGGCGATTCTCAGTTGGGGCTGGAGCGTGCTGCCGGCCGCTTTGCTCGGCATGGGCTGCGCCGCCCTGGCTGGCACCATCACCGGTTCGATTACCGTGGCCTGGCGTATTCCGTCGTTCATCGTGTCTCTCGGCGTGCTCGAAATGGCGCGCGGCGTGGCCTACCAGATGACCGGCTCGCGCACCGCCTATATCGGTGATTCCTTTGCCTGGCTGTCCAACCCGGTTGCCTTCGGTATTTCGCCGTCGTTTATCATTGCCTTGCTGGTGATCATCGCTGCGCAGCTGGTATTGACCCGTACCGTGTTTGGTCGCTACCTGATCGGCATCGGCACCAACGAAGAGGCTGTGCGCCTCGCCGGGATCAACCCCAAGCCTTACAAAATCCTGGTATTCAGCCTGATGGGCCTGCTGGCCGGTGTGGCGGCGTTGTTCCAGATTTCGCGCCTTGAAGCGGCGGACCCGAATGCCGGCTCCGGCCTGGAGCTGCAGGTGATCGCGGCGGTGGTGATCGGCGGCACCAGCCTGATGGGCGGGCGCGGCTCGGTAATCAGTACGTTCTTTGGCGTGTTGATTATTTCGGTATTGGCCGCTGGCCTTGCGCAGATCGGCGCCACGGAACCGACCAAACGCATCATTACCGGTGCCGTGATCGTGATTGCCGTGGTCCTCGACACCTACCGCAGCCAGCGCGCCAGTCGGCGGGGCTGAACCATGGCAACGATCAAGGATGTGGCAGCGCTTGCAGGCATTTCCTACACCACCGTGTCCCATGTGGTGAACAAGACGCGGCCGGTCAGCGAGCCTGTGCGGATCAAGGTGGAAGCGGCGATCAAGCAGTTGGACTATGTGCCGAGCGCGGTTGCGCGCTCACTCAGGGCCAAGACCACCGCCACCATCGGCTTGTTGGTGCCCAACAGCCTCAACCCGTATTTTGCGGAGCTGGCCCGTGGCATCGAGGATTACTGCGAGCGTAATGGTTACTGCGTGATTCTCTGCAACTCCGACGACAACGCTGAAAAACAGCGCAGCTATCTGCGTGTGCTGTTGGAAAAGCGCGTCGACGGCTTGATCGTGACCTCGGTGGGCGGCGACGACAGTGGTCTTGCCGCCGGCTTGAGCGCGGTGCGCACGCCCATGGTGATTGTCGACCGCGCGCTGGATGGTATTGATGTCGACCTGGTGCGCATCGACCACGAGGAGGGCGCCTACCTGGCGACCCGGCATTTGCTTGAGCTGGGCCACCGGGATATCGCCTGCATCGGCGGCCCGGGCCACACCCGCGTGGCGCAGATGCGTCTGGCGGGGTATCAGCGCGCGTTGCGTGAAGCGGGTGTGGAAGTGGTCGCCAATCGCACCCGTGAGAGTGACTTCACCAGCACCGGTGGTTACGCCGCCGCGGTGCAATTACTCGCGGAAAACCCGCCCAGCGCGATTTTCGCCAGCAACGACATGATTGGTTTCGGCGTATTGCGTGCTGCGGCAGAGCGCAATATCCGCGTTCCCGGCGAGCTGTCGGTGATCGGTTTTGATGACATCCAGATGGGCCGCTATGTGTACCCTGCGCTGACCACGGTCGGGCAATCGATCGTGCAACTGGGCGAGACGGCGGCCGAGCTGTTATTACAAAGAATTGCGACCCCCCAACTGCCGATCGATCAACGCATCGTGACGCCGAGCATTGTATTGCGTGAGTCCACGGCGCCGTTTGCCGGTGTGTTCGCCCAATACCGCTGAACCGAATTGACGAGTACTGATGTATGCCAGCAAAAGTAGTGGTAGTAGGCAGCTTGAACATGGACCTGGTCACCCGCGCCAGCCGGTTGCCCCGCGCGGGTGAAACCCTGATCGGGCAAACGTTCTCCACCGTCCCTGGCGGCAAGGGCGCTAATCAGGCGGTGGCGTCGGCACGCTTGGGGGCTGAGGTGGCGATGATCGGTTGCGTCGGCACTGACGCCTACGGCACCCAACTGCGCGATGCACTGCAGGTGGAGGGTATTGATTGCCAGGCTGTCAGCACGGTAGGGGGTTCCAGCGGTGTGGCGCTGATTGTCGTCGATGACAGCAGCCAGAACGCAATCGTGATCGTGGCCGGCAGCAACGGCGAATTGACGCCTGCGTCATTGCAGGCCGCTGACGCCGTGTTGCAGGCCGCCGACGTGATCATCTGCCAGCTGGAAGTGCCGATGGACACCGTTGGCCACGTCCTCAAGCGCGGTCGTGAACTGGGCAAGACGGTGATCCTCAACCCGGCGCCGGTCAGCGGCCCCTTGCCTGCAGAGTGGTACGCCTCGGTCGATTACCTGATTCCCAACGAAAGTGAGGCCAGCGCGCTAACGGGCGTGACGGTTGACTCGCTGGACACTGCCAAGGTTGCTGCGACGCAGTTGATCAAGGCAGGGGCTGGCAAAGTCATCATCACGCTGGGGTCGCAGGGCGCTTTGTTTGCCGATGGCATCAGCTTCGAGCACTTGGTGGCGCCCAAGGTCAAGGCCGTGGACACCACGGCTGCCGGCGACACCTTTGTCGGCGGTTTTGCCGCCGCACTCGCCAATGGCAAGAGCGAAGCCGAGGCCATCCGGTTTGGCCAGGTTGCAGCGGCGTTGTCTGTGACCCGCGCCGGTGCGCAACCCTCTATTCCTACGCTGCACGACGTTCAAGGTTTTGTGCCCTTATGAAAAAGACACCTCTGCTCAATATCGCCCTGTCGCGCGTGATTGCCTCCCTGGGGCACGGCGACATCCTGGTCATCGGTGATGCCGGCCTGCCGGTGCCGCCGGGCGTCGAATTGATTGACTTGGCGCTGACCCAGGGCATTCCGGATTTCATCAGCACGTTGCGCATTGTGCTCAGCGAGATGCAGGTAGAAAGCCACGTGCTGGCCGAGGAGATCCTGCTCAAGCAGCCACCGGCGCTGACAGACCTCAACACCCTGACTGAACAGGCGGCCCTGGGTGAGCGTCGCCTGGTCAGCCATGACGAATTCAAACAGCTGAGCCGCAAGGCTCGCGCCGTTGTTCGCACGGGTGAGTGCCAGCCTTACTGCAATATCGCGCTGGTCTCCGGCGTCACGTTCTAGCGTTTCCCTACGACAAGGAGTGTTTCATGCAACATGGTCTTCCAACCCTGAAAAACCTGTTTCGGAGTGTCCTGCTTTTGTCCGCACTCACTGCAGCCAGCGCCCACGCGGCGGAAAAAATCGACCTGATCATCGACACCGACCCGGGCGCCGATGATGTCGTGGCCTTGCTGTTCGCCATGGCTTCCCCAGACGAATTGAACATTCGTGCGCTGACCACCGTTGCCGGTAACGTGCGCCTGGACAAGACCTCCCGCAACGCGCGCCTGGCCCGCGAGTGGGCAGGGCGAGAGGAAATTCCGGTCTACGCCGGTGCGCCCAAGCCCATGCTGCGTACGCCGATCTATGCCGAAAACATCCACGGCAAAGAGGGTATTTCCGGCGTCACCGTGCACGAGCCGAAAAAAGGCCTGGCCGACGGTAATGCGGTTGATTACCTGATCAAGACCTTGAGCACCGCCAAGCCGCACAGCATCACCATCGCCATGCTCGGTCCACAGACCAACCTGGCATTGGCATTGACCCAGGCACCGGAAATCACCCAAGGCATCAAGGAAGTGGTGGTAATGGGCGGCGCGCACTTCAATGGCGGCAACATCACGCCGGTGGCCGAGTTCAACCTGTTCGCGGACCCGATCGCGGCTGAAGTCGTGCTCAAAAGTGGCGTCAAGATGACTTACCTGCCACTGGACGTGACCCACAAGATCCTGACCAGCGAAGCGCGCCTGAAGAAAATCGCAGCGCTGAACAACAACGCAAGCAAGGTGGTTGGCGACATTCTGAATGAATACGTCAAAGGCGACATGGAGCACTACGGCATCCCGGGCGGCCCGGTACACGACGCTACCGTGATTGCCTACCTGCTCAAGCCTTCCCTGTTCAGCGGGCGTGAAGTCAATGTGGTCGTGGACAGCCGTGAAGGCCCGACCTTCGGCCAGACCATCGTTGACTGGTACGACGGCCTGAAGCAGCCGAAGAACGCCTTCTGGGTTGAGAATGGCGACGCCCAGGGCTTTTTCGATCTGCTGACCGAACGGCTGGCGCGTTTGAAGTAACGTGTGTGCCGGTCGGCGCTCGCCGGCCGGTTCTTATTCGCGCTCGGGGTTATGTGCCCCCATGTGGTCGGCCGGGTATTTTTCGAATATCTGGCCGATGAACGCTTGCGCAGCCTGGGTACCCAGTTCTTTGACCAGCAGGTCGATACCAATGATTGCCAATTCTTCCGGGCTTCCGGGGCTGTAGGAACTTTGCCCTTGGGGCCATTTGGCTTTGATGTCGGCTTGCAGGGTTACGGTGGTCATGGATGTCTCGCGAGCTGGAAGTACAGGGCAATGCGCTAAAACGCGGCTTTACCTGGGCAGTTAACCATTTTGCGTGGCGTTTGGCACTGCTACTTAGGCATGACTGAGGCGCTGTGCGACACTGTCGGCCTGTCCAATTGCCGGGGAAAACCGCGTGCAGATCGATTTGAACAACCCCGAGAACCTGACCCTGGCCGCTGTGCGTCAGCTGATCGCCAGTGCCAGCGACGACGAACATACCCAGCTGAGGGTGACAAAGGCGGGTATCGCCTATATCTCCTCCGGCACCGCTGTGGGTGGCGTGGAGATCGACGGGCTGTTGTTTCGCCTGGAAACCTGGGCCAAGGGTTCCGGTTACGTCGGTAACGTGGCAGCCAGCGATGAAGTCTGGGTCACCCAGATTTTCAATGCGCTGAAGCAGAACTGGCCAAAGCCCCCGTTCGACTACATCGACATCTACTGAGTGCATTCATATCTGGTCACGATTGACCGGACGATTGCCGGTCGAGAGTCAGGCAGACTTGCCCCGCACGGTTTACGTCTTGAAACCAATCCGTCATACCGCTGTCGCACGATCTCTGTTCATTTTTTATCATAGGAGGCTTCATGCCTTGGAAGCTCGCATCATTCGGTACTTTGTTGGCAGCACTCGCGCTGGCGGGTTGCAGCACCCCGGGTGCCCCTGAGCCAGGCAAAGATGCTACCGCTGCCGGCGCCGGTTTCAGCCGCTGTGAGTCAAAGGCTGCCGAGTTCGCCGTAGGCCAGAAAGCCTCTCCCCAGCTGCTTGAGCAAGCACGTACTCGTGCCGGAGCTCAAAATGCGCGCATTCTCAAGCCCAATGACATGATCACGCTGGAGTACCGCTCCGACCGTTTGAACCTGAACACCGACGACAATCTGGTGATCACGCGGGTCAACTGCGGCTGACAGCCTGACGGCTTTTGCAGCGCCCATAAAAAACCCCGTCACATGGACGGGGTTTTTTTAGCTCAGCGGAGAATTACTCGCCGCGAACCTGTGCAGCTTGCATACCCTTTTGGCCTTTCTCAGCCACGAAGGAAACGGTTTGGCCTTCTTTCAGGCTTTTGAAACCGTCGCTTTCGATAGCTTTGAAGTGTACGAACAGGTCGTCACCGCCACCTTGAGGAGTGATGAAGCCGAAGCCTTTTTCATCGTTGAACCATTTAACGGTGCCGGTTTGGCGATTAGACATGGTGTATCTCCAAGAAACATATATTTTCAGTAGTACTGTGCTGCTCAGGCCAACTGGGCACACTGGGCTATCATAGTCGAAATGTTCGGCTTGGGAGCCCCCCCAAGGCATTGTTTGCTGATCAATAGCGTTGTATTTACTGCTTTGGCCAGCTGAAAGCCCCGGTTTACGGGGCTTTGGTGCGTGATATCAGCTGTTAAAAAAAGCCGTAAAAGCTGCGTAATTTGTGAGAAATGGCAGTTTTCAGGCTGTTTTTTCAGCAGTACGACCGTCTGGCCAGTGTTCTTTTTTAGTTTTTCTTCGCGACTTTGCAGGACGAAATAGCCGTGACTGCTTTGGTTTTAAGTGCCTGGCTGGCGTTCTGGTTGGTCATGAGTTCCTTGATTTCCGCGGTGCTCAATTCGGCATTGATCTTGTCTGCGCCACATTCGCAATGGTCTTTGGCGGTTTTGGCATCAACACTCTGCTGGGCCGCAGAGCTGCAGTCCTTGACGAAGTTGTCCCGATCGCCAGCCGAAGGCCAGTTCGATGGGGCGGCTGCCTGGGCGCCGAGGGACAGGAAAGCCAGGGAAGCAGCGAGAGCGAGGGTCGAGGTGAAACGCATCATGTGGATGCTCCTTTGGGTCGAGGACGAACGGCAATTCTCAGTGGGTTTGAGGCTTGGCGTACAGCCCAAGTTCACTTTTGCAGCCATAAACGCGGGAATTTGTATTTCGTAAGGCGGTGCCGGCGCGATGACCGTTCATCTGTGCTAGCATCGTGCGCTTGGCTATTTCCAGGTGTGCCATTTGCCGCCTTGCCATGTTCTTTTTAGCTCACTCCAGTCACTCTGGTTCGATTATCGGTTGGCCGAAAGGCTCCTGCCGCTGTAAGGCAGGCGTTCATCAGTGAACGGCCTGGTATTGGATCTTGTACTGGCTCATCCCAACCCACGTGACCTTTGGTAGGGGTCACCACTAGGAGAGGAGGCGCCATGCCAACTATTACTCTTCCCGACGGCAGTCAACGTTCATTCGATCATTCGGTTTCCGTAGCCGAGGTCGCCGCATCCATTGGTGCAGGCCTGGCCAAGGCCACTGTGGCCGGCAAGGTCGACGGCAAGCTGGTTGACGCCAGCGACCTGATCACCACTGATGCCAGCCTGCAAATCATCACGCCCAAGGACCAAGAGGGGCTGGAGATCATTCGCCACTCTTGTGCTCACCTGATCGGCCATGCGGTCAAGCAGTTGTACCCCACTGCGAAAATGGTTATCGGCCCGGTCATCGACGAAGGCTTCTATTACGATATCGCCTACGAGCGTCCTTTCACTCCGGACGACCTGGCGGCCATCGAAACGCGCATGCACGCGCTGATCGAAAAAGATTACGACGTGATCAAGAAAGTCACGCCGCGCGCCGAAGTCATCGACGTGTTCACCGCCCGTGGCGAAGACTACAAGCTGCGCCTGGTCGAAGACATGCCGGACGAGCAGGCCATGGGCCTGTACTACCACGAAGAATACGTCGACATGTGCCGTGGTCCGCACGTGCCGAACACACGCTTCCTCAAGTCGTTCAAGCTGACCAAGCTGTCCGGTGCCTACTGGCGCGGCGATGCGAAGAACGAGCAACTGCAGCGTATTTACGGCACTGCCTGGGCTGACAAGAAGCAGCTGGCAGCCTACATCCAGCGCATCGAAGAAGCTGAAAAGCGCGACCACCGCAAGATCGGCAAGCGCCTGAACCTGTTTCACCTCCAGGAAGAAGCGCCGGGCATGGTGTTCTGGCACCCGAACGGCTGGACCCTTTACCAGGTGCTTGAGCAGTACATGCGCAAGGTTCAGCGCGACAACGGTTACCTGGAGATCAAAACGCCTCAGGTCGTTGACCGCAGCCTGTGGGAGAAATCCGGGCACTGGGCCAACTACGCCGACAACATGTTCACGACCCAGTCGGAAAACCGCGACTACGCCATCAAGCCGATGAACTGCCCGTGCCACGTACAGGTGTTCAATCAGGGCTTGAAGAGCTACCGCGAGTTGCCGCTGCGCCTGGCCGAGTTTGGTGCCTGCCACCGTAACGAGCCATCGGGTGCACTGCACGGCATCATGCGTGTGCGCGGTTTTACCCAGGACGACGCCCACATTTTCTGCACCGAAGAGCAGATGCAGGCTGAATCCGCAGCGTTCATCAAGCTGACCATGGACGTTTATCGCGATTTCGGTTTCACCGAAGTCGAAATGAAGCTGTCCACTCGTCCGGAAAAACGTGTCGGTTCCGACGAGTTGTGGGATCGCGCTGAAGCCGCGTTGGCCGCTGCGCTTGACAGCGCGGGGCTTGCGTACGATCTGCAGCCGGGGGAGGGCGCGTTCTACGGTCCGAAGATCGAGTTCTCGCTGAAAGATTGCCTTGGCCGTGTCTGGCAGTGTGGTACCCTGCAGCTCGATTTTAACCTGCCGATCCGTCTGGGAGCCGAATACGTCTCCGAAGACAACAGCCGTAAACACCCGGTTATGCTGCACCGGGCGATCCTCGGCTCGTTCGAGCGGTTCGTCGGGATCCTGATCGAGCACTACGAGGGTGCGTTCCCCGCGTGGCTTGCTCCGACCCAGGCAGTGATCATGAATATCACTGATAAACAGGCAGATTTTGCCGCTGAAGTTGAAAAAACTCTCAACGAAAGCGGATTTCGTGCCAAGTCCGACTTGAGAAATGAAAAGATCGGCTTTAAAATCCGCGAGCATACTTTGCTCAAGGTTCCCTATCTTTTGGTTATCGGAGATCGGGAAGTCGAGATGCAGACTGTCGCTGTGCGTACTCGTGAAGGTGCTGACCTGGGCTCGATGCCCGTCGCCCAGTTCGCTGAGTTCCTCGCGCAAGCGGTTTCCCGGCGTGGTCGCCCAGATTCGGAGTAATTATTATTAAGCGTGAAATGAGACAAGATAAACGAGCTGCACCGAAAGCCCCGATCAACGAGAATATCTCGGCACGCGAGGTTCGGTTAATTGGCGCTGACGGCGAGCAGATTGGCATCGTCTCGATTGATGAAGCGCTTCGTATTGCTGAAGAGTCCAAATTGGACTTGGTGGAAATCTCCGCCGATGCAATCCCACCCGTTTGCCGGGTGATGGACTACGGCAAATCGATCTTCGAAAAGAAGAAACAGGTTGCCGCAGCGAAGAAGAACCAGAAGCAGATTCAAGTAAAAGAAATCAAGTTTCGTCCAGGGACGGAGGAAGGGGATTACCAGGTAAAACTGCGCAACCTGGTACGTTTCCTGAGTGATGGGGACAGGGCCAAGGTATCCTTGCGATTCCGCGGCCGTGAGATGGCGCACCAGGAGCTGGGGATGGAACTCCTCAAGCGGGTTGAAGCTGACCTGCTGGAGTACGGTTCTGTCGAGCAGCATCCTAAGATGGAAGGACGCCAGCTTATTATGGTCATCGCCCCGAAAAAGAAGAAGTAATCAACAGGGCACGGCAGGCCTTCTGATTATGTTTATCAACTGAATGCGGAGTACAGAACATGCCAAAGATGAAAACTAAAAGTGGTGCTGCTAAGCGGTTTCTGAAAACTGCTAACGGTATCAAGCACAAGCACGCTTTCAAGAGCCACATCCTGACCAAAATGTCGACCAAGCGTAAGCGTCAATTGCGCGGTAGCAGCTTGCTGCATCCGTCTGACGTGGCAAAAGTCGAGCGCATGCTGCGCCTTCGTTAATTTTAGTCAAGAATAGAGGAAGTAACTCATGGCTCGTGTAAAGCGTGGCGTCATTGCCCGTAAACGTCACAAAAAAATTCTGAAACTTGCTAAAGGCTACTACGGCGCGCGTTCACGCGTATTCCGTGTTGCCAAGCAAGCGGTAATCAAGGCTGGCCAATACGCCTACCGCGACCGTCGTCAGAAAAAACGTCAGTTCCGCGCTCTGTGGATCGCTCGTATCAACGCTGGTGCACGTGTTAACGGTCTGTCCTACAGCCGTTTCATCGCTGGCCTGAAAAAAGCGTCCATCGAAATCGACCGTAAGGTTCTGGCTGAACTGGCCGTGAACGAAAAAGCGGTGTTTGCTGCGATTGTCGAGAAAGCTAAAGCCACTCTGGCTTAAGTACCCCCGACAGTCACCTTGGGCTGCTCCTGTAGCCCAAGGTGGTAAACGTCATAAATAGGGGAAGAGCCTTCAAGCTCTTCCCCTATTTTGTATCTGGAGTCTGTACATGGAAAACCTGGACGCGCTCGTCGCTCAAGCCCTTGAGGCGGTGCATAGCGCTGAAGATATCAATGCCCTGGAGCAAATCCGGGTTCACTACCTTGGCAAAAAGGGTGAATTGACTCAGGTGATGAAGACCCTGGGGAATTTGCCGGCTGAAGAGCGTCCGCAAGTCGGCGCGCTGATTAACGTCGCCAAGGAGCGTGTCACCGAGGTGCTCAATGCGCGCAAGGCGTCGCTTGAGGAGGCCGATCTTGCGGCCAAGCTCGCCGCCGAGTCCATTGACGTGACCTTGCCTGGCCGTGGCCAGACCTCGGGCGGTCTGCATCCGATTACCCGGACTCTGGAACGTATCGAACAGTTCTTCACCCACATTGGCTACGGCATTGCCGAAGGCCCTGAGGTCGAAGACGACTATCACAACTTCGAGGCGCTCAACATCCCAGGCCATCACCCGGCCCGGTCGATGCACGACACCTTCTATTTCAATGCGAACATGTTGTTGCGCACCCATACCTCACCGGTACAGGTCCGCACCATGGAAGCGAACCAGCCGCCGATCCGCATTGTCTGCCCAGGCCGTGTGTACCGCAGCGACTCGGATATCACCCACTCGCCGATGTTCCACCAGGTCGAAGGCCTGCTGGTTGATCGCGATATCAACTTCGCCGACCTCAAGGGCACCATTGAAGAGTTCCTGCGGGTGTTCTTCGAGAAGGAGCTGGCGGTGCGTTTCCGTCCATCGTTCTTCCCGTTCACCGAGCCGTCCGCTGAAGTCGACATGGAATGCGTGATGTGCAGCGGTAAAGGCTGCCGCGTCTGCAAGCAGACCGGCTGGCTGGAAGTGATGGGCTGCGGCATGGTTCACCCTAACGTGCTGCGCATGTCCGGGATCGACCCGGAAGAGTTCTCGGGTTTTGCCTTCGGCATGGGCGTTGAGCGTCTGGCCATGCTGCGTTACGGCGTGAACGACCTGCGTCTGTTCTTCGACAACGACTTGCGGTTCCTCGCGCAATTTCGCTAGTCGTAACGAATCTTTAGGAGAGCAGGATGAAATTCAGTGAACAATGGCTGCGTGGCTGGGTAAGTCCGCAGGTAGGTCGCGACGAGCTGGTTGCTCGTCTGTCGATGGCCGGTCTTGAGGTCGATAGCGTTACGCCGGCCGCCGGTGTTTTCAACGGCGTGGTGGTGGGCGAGGTGCTGAGCACCGAGCAACACCCTGATGCCGATAAATTGCGTGTGTGCCAGGTCAGCAATGGGGCGGAAACCTTCCAAGTCGTGTGCGGAGCGCCGAACGTGCGCCCGGGCCTGAAGATTCCGTTCGCCATGATCGGCGCCGAACTGCCGGGCGACTTCAAGATCAAGAAGGCCAAGCTGCGTGGCGTTGAGTCCAACGGCATGCTGTGCTCGCAGGCTGAGCTGCAGGTAGGCGAGGGCAATGATGGCCTGATGGAACTGCCGGCCGACGCGCCAGTGGGCCAGGACATTCGTGTCTATCTGGAACTGGAAGATGCCAGCATCGAGGTCGACCTGACCCCGAACCGTGGCGACTGCCTGTCCCTGGCCGGCCTGGCCCGTGAAGTGGGCGCGTTGTACAACGCACCCGTCACGCGTCCAGAGGTGGCCATCGTGGCCGCTGTGCACGACGAAGTGCGCCCGATCGAAGTGCTCGCGCCAACTGCCTGCCCACGTTACCTGGGTCGTGTGATCCGTAACGTCGACCTGTCCAAGCCAACCCCGCTGTGGATGGTTGAGCGCCTGCGTCGCGCCGATGTGCGCAGCATCGACGCTGCGGTCGACATCACCAACTACGTGATGCTGGAACTGGGCCAACCGCTGCACGCGTTTGATCTCGCTGAAATCAATGGCGGCATTCGTGTGCGCATGGCTGAAGAAGGCGAGAAGCTGGTACTGCTCGACGGCCAGGAAGTCAGCCTGCGTGCCGACACCTTGGTCATCGCCGACCATTCTCGCGCCCTGGCCATTGCCGGCGTGATGGGCGGCGAGCACAGCGGCGTATCCGCGACCACGCGTGATATTTTCCTGGAGAGCGCGTTCTTCGACCAGATTGCTATCGCTGGCAAGGCCCGTTCCTACGGCCTGCACACTGATGCCTCGCACCGCTACGAGCGTGGCGTGGACTGGAAGCTCGCCCGTGAAGCCATGGAGCGCGCCACGGGCCTGCTGCTGGAAATCACTGGCGGCGAAGCTGGCCCGATCACTGAAACCGTCAACGAGCAGTATCTGCCGTCCGTTGCGCCGATCACCTTGCGTGCCAAAAGCGTTGAACAGATGCTTGGCCTGGTGATCGAGCCTGCTGAAATCGAGCAGTTGTTGTCGGCGCTCGGCCTGGGCATTTCCTCGGGTGAAGCAGGGCAGTGGCACGTTGAAGTGCCAAGCCATCGCTTCGATATCAGCCTGGAAGTCGACTTGATCGAAGAGCTGGCCCGCCTGTACGGCTACAACCGCCTGCCGGTTCGTTACCCGCAAGCGCGCCTGGCCCCGCAACCCAAGGCTGAAGCGCGTGCGCACTTGCCTGAGTTGCGTCGCCTGCTGGTCGCCCGTGGCTACCAGGAAGCGGTGACCTACAGCTTCATCGATCCAAAGCAATTCGAACTGTTCAACCCAGGTGTCGAGCCGCTGCTGTTGGCCAACCCGATCTCCAATGACATGGCCGCTATGCGTTCCTCGCTGTGGCCAGGTTTGGTGAAGGCACTGTCCCACAACCTGAACCGTCAGCAAGACCGCGTGCGCATGTTCGAAAGCGGCCTGCGTTTTGTCGGCCAACTCGATGGCTTGAAGCAAGAGCAGATGCTGGCTGGCGTGGTGTGCGGTAGCCGCCTGCCGGAAGGCTGGGCACAGGGTCGCGAAACCGTGGACTTCTTCGACGTCAAGGCTGACGTGGAAGCAGTACTGGGCTTTGCCGGCGCGCTGGATGCCTTCACTTTCGTACCCGGCAGTCATCCCGCGCTGCACCCGGGTCAGACTGCGCGCATCGAACGCGAAGGTCGCCTGGTAGGCTTCGTTGGCGCCATCCACCCGGAGCTGTCGAAAACACTCGATCTTGACCGCCCGGTCTTCGTTTTTGAGCTAGTCTTGGCTGAAGTTGCGTCGGGCAAAATGCCTAAATTCAGCGAGTTGTCACGCTTCCCTGAAGTACGACGTGACCTCGCGCTGATTGCTGATCAGGAAGTCGCCGCCACTGCCGTTATGGATGTAATCCGTGAAAATGCAGGGGAATGGCTGACAGACCTCAGGCTATTTGACGTCTATCAGGGTAAAGGCATTGATCCGCATAGAAAAAGCCTTGCAGTTGGCTTGACCTGGCAGCATCCATCGCGCACTCTTAATGACGATGAGGTGAATACCACGACACAAAATATCCTCACCTCGCTCGAACAAAGGTTGAACGCCACGTTAAGGAAGTGACGTATGGGGGCTTTGACGAAAGCTGAGATGGCGGAACGTCTGTACGAAGAGCTGGGTCTGAACAAACGCGAGGCCAAGGAATTGGTCGAGCTGTTTTTTGAAGAAATCAGGCACGCTCTGGAAGACAACGAACAGGTCAAATTGTCCGGTTTCGGCAATTTTGACCTGCGGGACAAACGCCAGCGGCCTGGCCGCAATCCAAAAACGGGAGAAGAAATCCCGATCACGGCTCGCCGTGTGGTCACCTTTCGTCCAGGGCAGAAGTTGAAGGCCCGAGTTGAGGCTTATGCTGGAACCAAGTCATAACGACGAACTACCCGTCATCCCAGGCAAACGCTACTTCACCATTGGTGAAGTCAGCGAGCTCTGTGCGGTCAAGCCGCACGTGCTGCGCTATTGGGAGCAGGAGTTTCCTCAACTCAACCCCGTCAAACGCACCGGGAACCGTCGGTATTATCAGCGCCAGGATGTGCTGATGATCCGACAGATCCGCGCGCTGCTCTACGACCAGGGGTTCACCATCAGCGGCGCGCGCCAGCGTATGTCCGGTGATGAAGCCAAAGACGACACCACCCAATACAAGCAAATGATCCGTCAGATGATCGCTGAGCTTGAAGATGTGCTGGTGGTTTTGAAGAAGTAATTCCGGCTTTTAAAATACTTCCACATTTCAAAAGCTTGCGGTATATTCCGGATCGCTTCGTCAAGAAGCGAACCCAGTAACACGCCTAGTCGGGGCGTAGCGCAGTCCGGTAGCGCACTAGCATGGGGTGCTAGGGGTCGAGTGTTCGAATCACTCCGTCCCGACCATACATTCGATCAAGCCCAGCCTGAAAAGGCTGGGCTTTTTCATGTGCGCAGGGTTTAGGTGCGCCTCACTGTTGCGGACGCTGCTGAAGGTATTCAACAAAGGGGGCAAGGTCCGTACTGCAAAGCAGATGCGCAATGGCGCGCACCTCCGCCTCCGGCCAATTCCACCAGGCGGACTGTTCCAGTATCTGGCGGGTCGGTTCGTCAAAACGCCAGCGGATGTGCTTGGCCGGGTTGCCGCCGACGATGGAATACGGCGCTACATCCTTGGTCACGATGGAGCCTGCGGCGACCACCGCGCCATTGCCGATCGTGACGCCCGACAGGATCTTCGCGTGCGAGCTGATCCAGCAGTCATTGCCAATGGTCACATCGCCCTTGCTGCCACCGAAATCCGTGATGTGTGCGAGGTCTTTTACCTTGGCCGGGAAGGGGTAGCAACTGAGCCAGTCGGTGCGGTGATGGCCGCCCAGGTACACTTCGACATTGCCGGCAATCGAGGTGTAGGCGCCGACGCGCAAGGTCGTTCCTTCATGCCAGTCATGAACCTTCAAGTCACCGTAGGTGCCCAGGCCAAAACTGTAGTCGGGATACCGGTTGCGCAGTTTTTGCGTGGAGCGCTCCAGCGCAGAGAGCGCGCGGAGTGCCTTGCGCGCTTTATGTTCGCGCCATATGCGCAGTAACTTCATGGGTCGAGCCTTCTTGCCGGGAGTGAAATCAGGCGACATCGTGAGGAATGAAGGCCTTCTATGCAAGACGAAGGTTGGGCGGCTTTTATCTTCAGAAAAGAATTCTCGCCAGCCTGTCCCCTTTTTTGATCTCGCCTGTCATTCCAGGTAAGTGAATACATCGAGAGCTTTCCCCAATGTCTGCAGTCCCACCCTTGCGCTTGCGCCCGTTGCTCAACCTGAGCCTGCTATTGAGCCTCAGTACCAGCCCGTTATTTGTTGCCGTCAGCTATGCCGAAGACGCCTCCGCCCGCCGCAGCTATCAAGTGCCGGCCGGCAGCTTGAGCGCTGCCTTGACCCGTTTTGCCGGGTTGGCGGGGGTCAACCTGTCGGTGGACCCTGTGCTGGTCAGCGGGCGCAGCAGCAGTGGCTTGTCGGGCGAATATGGCGTGGAGGAGGGCTTCGCGCGGTTGCTGCAAGGTTCCGGTCTGCAGCTGCAGTCGATGGGTGAGCAGGCTTATAGGCTGTTGCGGGCGCCGGAGGGCGGCAGCCTGCAATTGGCGCCGACGTCCATCCTCGGCACTGCGGGGTCGGACGACGGCGACACTTACGCCGGTGGGCAAGTGGCGCGGCGCGGGTCCCAGGGCCTGTTGGGCGCGCGGGATTTCATGGAAACGCCGTTCAGCATGACCACCTACACCGAGGAAGCGGTGAAGAACCAGCAGGCCCGCACCCTCGGCGACCTGATTGCCAGCGACCCGTCGGTACGTGCCACCAACCCGGCCGGTGGGCGCTATGAGCAGTTCACCATTCGCGGCTTCAGCCTGTTCAACAGCGATGTGGCCTACAACGGCCTGTACGGCGTGTTGCCGACCTACACCATCGACATGGAAATGGCCGAACGCGTCGACGTCCTCAAAGGCCCGAGCCAGTTGATCAACGGTATATCGCCACGCGGCAGCGTTGGCGGCGGCATCAATGTGGTGCCCAAGCGCGCTACCGACAAGGACATCACCTCGTTGACCGGCACCTGGGCCTCGGGCAGCCAGGCGGGCGGCGCGGTGGATGTGGGGCGGCGCTTTGGTGAGGACAACATGTTCGGCATCCGTTTCAACGGCGTGAAGCAGTCCGGCGACACCGAATGGGATCACCAGGCCGTCGACCGTGAAATGGCGGTGTTGGGCCTGGACTTTCGCGGCGAGCGCCTGCGCCTTTCCACCGATATTGGCCACACCGAACGTGACACCGATGCGCCGCAGGAGCGCGTGCAGGTCGGCGCCAACGCCCCGGTGCCGAGCGCCAATGATGTGCACCGCAACTATGCGCAAGCGTGGAGCAAGGCCAGCACCAACGATACCTTCGGCACGCTCAACGGCGAGTTCGACCTCAGCGACAGCGTGATGCTCTATGGCGGCGTAGGCGCGCGCAAAAGTGACCACGACTTCCTGCGCCACGCCGTGTCCGTCACCAATAGCGCCGGGGATTTTAGCGTGCTGCCCCGGGACTTCACTCGCGACGAAAACGTGCGTACGGCCACCGCCGGCGTGCGCAGCTGGTTCCATACCGGGCCGGTGAGCCATGAGGTCAATCTGGCCGCGAGCTATTTCTACATGGACTTCGAAAACGGCGGCGCCCGCTACGCAGCGGCGCCGAGCAATCTGTACGACCCGGTGCAAACCCCGACGCCATCGCGGCCGACGCGCTCGGACGCCAAGGTCTACACCGAAAACCGCTTCAGCGGCGTGGCGTTGTCCGACACTCTGGGTTTCTTCGACGATCGCCTGCTGCTCACCCTCGGCGCGCGCTGGCAGCGCGTGAAGGTGGACGACTGGACCGACAACGTCAAAGGCGACACGGCCTACGACGAAGAAAAAGTCTCGCCCTCGGGCGGCATCCTGTTCAAGGCCACCGACAAACTGTCGGTGTACGCCAACTACATGGAGGGCCTGAGCCAGGGCAAAATCGCGCCATCCACGTCGATCAATGAAGATGAAATTTTCCCGCCATTCATCAGCCGCCAGGTCGAAGTGGGTGCCAAATACGATGCGGGTGCCTTCGCTGTGACTGCCGCCGTGTTCCGCATCAAGCAGCCGGCTTACGAGACCAATGCCACCACCCGCGTATTCGGCCCGAACGGCAAGCGCCAGAACGACGGTGTGGAACTGAGTGTGTTCGGCGAGCCGCTCAAGGGTTTCCGCCTGCTCGGTGGGGTGATGTACATCGACAGTGAACTGACCCACACCACCAACGGCACCTTCGATGGCAACCGTGCGCCGGCGACGCCCAAGTACAACGTGAACCTCGGCGCCGAATGGGATGTGCCGACGCTGGAAGGGCTGACCCTGACCAGTCGCGGCATCTACTCCAGCTCGCAGTACCTGGACCAGTCCAACGTCAAGCAGATCGATGCGTGGAACCGTATCGACCTGGGCGCACGCTATGCATTCAAGGTGGATGACAAGCACATCACGTTGCGCGCGAATGTCGAGAACGTCGCCGATAAACGCTACTGGAGTTCCGCCGGGGCCTCGGACGACAGCGAACCCGGCTTGACGCTGTCGACACCGCGAACCTACCTGCTGTCTGCCACCGTCGACTTCTGAGGCCTTGGCGTGTCAGTCACTGAAATACGTCCACTGACACGGCCTCTTCGCGAGCAAGCCCGCGCCCATAGTTTTGATTTGACCTTGGACAGCCACCGATTCTGATACAACCGATCCGCCTTAGTTGGCGACTTCGAGTGATTTTTGCTACAGCGCGTCATTAACTAGGCGCGTCGTGATTGAATAATCAGTGAAGTGGCCAATTGCAACTAGTGAAGAATCGATGGCTGGCTCGAAGCCCTCTAAATCAAGGTCTGTACTGGAAATCAGGGACAGCCAGCCTCTATTCATTTCAGTTTGTTTCCCTATCTCAGGAACTAGACTCGGAACTTCCAGTCGATTAACCCGGCTAACTCGCGCTACGGGCGTGGCGAACTAATGGCACTTCTCAGTAGTTCCAAATAGCCATACTTTCTCGCAACTAGATCTCAACATTATGTCCTCCGCGCCTATCGATGCCTGCCATCTGCAGATACCGCACACTGATCACGTGTGCGCGTGGCTGATGCAGCATGCCGGGCTGAAAACCGTCGACCTGGAGCGCGCGCGGCGCTTGTCCACAGACGGCGGCGACCTGCTGGACCTGCTCACGCGCCTGGGGCTGGTCTCTGAAGTCGAACTGGCGCGTGCCTGGGCCGTGTTGCTTGGCGCACCGCTGTTGCTGGCCGATGCCGCGCCGCCGTTGCTCGACCCCTTGCCCGCGTTGACCGAACGTTTTATGCGGCATTTTCAAGTGGTGCCCATCAGCTGGAGTCAGGGCGGCCTGCGCGTGCTGGCGGCTAACCCGGCGCAACGCTATGCGTTCCAGGCCCTGGCTTACGCCTGCCAGGTGCCGGTGTGGCTGGCCGTCGGCCCGCGCAATGAAGTCGACACGCTGATCGAGCGTTACTACGGCCAGGGCCGCTCCGCCATGGGTACGCTGATCGAAAACCTCGATGAGCAAGGTGGCGCGCTGGAAGACATCGAGCACCTCAAGGACATGGCCTCGGAGGCGCCGGTGATCCGCCTGGTCAACCTGATCCTGCAACGCGCGGTTGAACAGCGCGCCTCGGATATCCACGTCGAACCTTTCGAAAACCAGCTCAAAGTGCGCTACCGCATCGACGGTGTGCTGCATGACGCCGAAGCCCCGCCGGCCAGCTCCTCGGCGGCGGTGATTTCGCGGGTGAAGATCATGGCGCGGCTGGACATCGCCGAACGGCGGTTGCCGCAGGATGGGCGGATCATGCTGCGCATCCAGGGCAAGGAACTGGATTTGCGTGTGTCCACGGTGCCCACCAGTTTTGGCGAGTCGGTGGTAATGCGCCTGCTCGACCGGCAAACCGTGCAGTTCGATTTTCAGAGCCTGGGTTTCGATGGTCAGCGCCTGGCCACGTTTCTCGATTTGCTGCAGCGACCTCACGGCATATTGCTGGTCACCGGGCCCACCGGCTCGGGCAAAACCACCACGCTCTACACCGCGTTGTCGCGGCTCAATACCGCCGAACGCAAGATCATCACCGTGGAAGACCCGGTGGAGTACCAGCTTCAAGGCATCAACCAGATCCAGGTCAAACCCGCCATTGGCCTGGACTTCGCCGGTGCGCTGCGCTCCATCGTGCGCCAGGACCCGGACGTGATCATGATCGGCGAAATCCGCGACCTGGAAACCTGCCGCATCGCGATCCAATCGTCCCTCACCGGGCACCTGGTGCTCTCCACCCTGCACACCAACAGCGCCGCCGCGAGCATTACGCGGCTGCTGGACATGGGCGTGGAAAGCTACCTGATTGCTTCGACGGTCAGCGGCATTTTGGCCCAGCGCCTGGTGCGGCGCCTTGATCCGGCCACGCGCGTGGCCTTTGAAGCGCCGCCGGAAATGATCGCCGAACACGGGCTGGATCGCTTGACCGAGCAACGCCCGATTCTGCTCTATCGGGGCGGCTACCACGGCCGCAGCGCCATCACTGAATTGCTGGTGATGAACGATGAACTGCGCGGCCTGTTGATGCGCCATGCCGACGCCGCGACCCTCGAACAGGCCGCTCGCCGCGCCGGTTTGCGCACCTTGCATGAAGAAGGCTTGCGCCAGGCGTTGGCGGGTGTCACCTCGCTGGAAGAAGTGCTGCGCGTCACCCGTGGAGAAGGCGCGTGAGCCTGTTCAAGTTTCGCGCGCTGGACAGCCAGGGTGTCGCCCACACTGGCACATTGGAAGCCACCGACCAAGCCGCGGCCGTTGCCGCGTTGCACGCGCGTGGTTTGCTGCTGTTGCAGATCGATGCGGCCGGCAGCCCGATGTTGCGCCGCGCACGGGCGCCGTTGAAGGGCGCGGCGCTGGTGAGGTTTACCCAGCAACTGGCGACCTTGCTGGGCGCCGGGCAACCGCTTGAACGCGCCCTCGGGCTGTTGCTCAAGCAACCTGGCCAACCCGAGGTTCGCGCGCTGATCGAGCGCATCCGCGATCAGGTCAAGGCGGGCAAACCCTTGTCTGCCGCGCTGGAACAAGAGGGCGCCACGTTCTCCCCGCTGTACCTGAGCATGGTGCGTGCCGGGGAGGCGGGGGGCGCGCTGGAAAGCACCTTGCGTCAGCTCAGCGACTACCTGGAACGCAGCCAGTTGTTGCGTGGCGAGGTGATCAACGCGTTGATCTACCCGGCATTCCTGGTGGTCGGCGTGCTCGGTTCCCTGGCGCTGTTGCTGGCGTATGTGGTGCCGCAGTTCGTGCCGATTTTCCAGGATTTGGGTGTGCCGATTCCGCTGATTACCGAGGTGATTCTCGCGCTGGGTCAATGTCTGGGTGACTACGGACTGGCGGTATTGGCCGGGTTAATTGTCATCGTAGCGGCACTGGCGGCACGCCTGCGCGATCCACGCCACAGGCAACGGTACGACCGCCGCTTGCTGGGTATCCGCGTGATCGGCCCGCTGCTGCAACGCGTCGAAACCGCGCGGCTGACGCGCACCCTCGGCACCTTGCTGAGTAACGGCGTGGCTCTGCTGCCGGCCCTGGTGATCGCCCGGCAAGTCTGCAGCAACCGCGCGCTGCAGGCCCAAGTGGCTGACGCGGCGGAGTCGGTGAAAGGCGGCGGCACCCTGGCCCGTGCGTTCGGCCTGCAGCCGCTGCTGCCGGACCTGGCCTTGCAAATGATCGAAGTCGGCGAACACGCCGGTGAACTGGACAGCCTGTTGCTCAAGGTCGCCGACGTATTCGACGTCGAAGCCAAACGCGGCGTCGAGCGCCTGCTGGCCGCGCTGGTGCCGTCGCTGACGGTGGTTATGGCCGTGCTGGTGGCGGTGATCATGCTCGCGATCATGCTGCCGCTGATGAGCTTGACCAGCAATATATGAACCTGAAAGGAGCGACATCAATGAGATCCCCGCGTGGTCAAAGCGGTTTCACCCTCCTGGAAATGCTCGCGGTGATCGTGCTGCTGGGCATTGTCGCGACCATTGTGGTGCGCCAGGTTGGCGGCAATGTGGACAAGGGCAAATACGGTGCGGGCAAAGCCCAACTGGCCGGGCTGAGCATGAAGATCGACAGTTACGCCCTCGACGTCGGCTCGCCGCCCAACACCCTGCGGCAGTTGCTGGAAAAACCCGCCAACGCCTCAGGCTGGGCCGGGCCCTATGCCAAACCGTCAGACCTCAAGGACCCATTCGGGAATGCCTTCGGCTATCGCTTTCCCGGTGAGCATGGCGCTTTCGACCTGATCTTCTTCGGCCAGGACGGCCAACCGGGCGGCGAAGGCTACAGCGCCGACCTGGGCAATTGGGAATAACCACGCCATGACCCAGCGCGGCTTCACCCTCATGGAGATGCTGGTGGTCATCCTGTTGATCAGCCTCGCCGCAGGGTTGCTGGGGCTGGGTGTGCGCCAGGGTTTGCAGGCGGCGAAGGAGCGGCGGGTGGTCGGGGAGATGGTCGACGCGCTGCGTGCCACGCGGGCTGGTGCTGTGATAGCTGGCAAGGCGGCACGTACTGAATTTGATCTGCACGGCCGAACGTTCCAGGTTCCCGGGCGCGCGCCGGGGCATTGGCCGCCGCAGCTGCACGTCACGCTGCAGACTGCCGAGCCAATCGGGCCCGCCGTGGAGTTCTACCCCGACGGCAGTTCCACCGGCGGCTATCTGTTGGTGGCCAACGGCACCCGGCGTTGGCGCATCGACATCGGCTGGCTGACTGGCAGCGTGCAGTCCAAGGCCTTGCCATGAGGCGCGAGTCCGGTTTCACCTTGCTCGAAATGCTCGCCGCGCTGACGCTGATGGCGGTGGGCAGCACGGTCTTGTTGGTCGCCTTCGGGCAGAGCGCGCGCTCGTTGGCGCAAGTCGCCCACAGCGATCGCCTGACCCATGCGGCGCTCACCGTGCTGGACCAGGAAGCGGCGGGCCCGCTGACCGAAGGCACACGCCAGGGCAATCTTGATGGCATTCACTGGCAACTGACCTGTAGCCGCCAGCAACCACGCCTGGTTCGCCTCGACCTGATGGTCAGCGAAGGCTCGCACCAAGCCCGCTTCAGCACCTTGAAGGCGCGCCTGTGAGGCGCCGCGAGCAGGGGTTCACCTTGCTGGAAATCCTCGTGGTGCTGAGCTTGCTCGGCGTATTGCTGATGCTGGTGGGCGGGGCGTTGCTGGGTGCCAATCGCGCGGTGTCCAAGGCTCAGCGCTACACGGTCAGCCTGGATGAGATGCGCGCCGCCCAGCAGTTTTTGCGCACCGCCCTCAGCGAGGCGCTGCCGCTGAATGTCAGTGATGACGACAGCCACGCCGCCGGATTTTTCATCGGCACGCCGGAGCGCCTGCAATTTGTGGCGACCTTGCCCGGGGTGCTTGGCGGCGGGATTCAGCGGTTCACTGTGCAGCGTGACGAACAGAACCTGCAGGTGGCGTTTTCCCGCCTTGAGCCGCAGGTGCTGCTGAAGAATATCGACAGTCTGCAGTTCAGCTATCGCGGCGTATCGCCCTTGGGCCAGGCCACCGGCTGGCTCAATCAATGGCCATGGCCCAAGCGCCTGCCAGCGGCGGTGCGGATCGCCGCCAGCGTCAACGGGCCGGTGCCATGGGTCACCCAAGTGGTTGCCCTGCGCCTGAACCTGTCTGGCGGAGCTTCCGCGCAATGACGCGCCAACGCGGTGCGGCCCTGCTGCTGGTGCTGTGGGTGCTGGCCTTGCTCAGTGTGTTGCTGGGCGGCCTGGCCGGTTGGGTGCAGTTGCAGAGTCGCCAGGCGCTGTGGCTGCGCCAGCATGCCCAGACGGTCCTGGCCGCTGAGGCCGGCATCGCGTTGGTGATGGCCGAACAGCGCTGGGTCGCCGACGGCCGCGACATTCCCCTGACCTTTGACGACGCCCAGTTGCACGTCAGCCTGCGCAGCGAGCGCGGCAAGCTGTACCTGATCAACGCCGAGGCCGACGACCTCACGCGCCTGGCCCTGGCGTGCGGCGCCACCCAAGCCCAGGCCACGCAGTTGGTCAAGGCCATTGCGGCGCGGCGCAAGCAGGGCCTGGTGCCGTTTCGGGTGCTGGAAGAGGTACGCCAATTGCCCGGCATGACCCAGGCGCTGTACAGCCAACTGTTGCCTGAAATCACCTTGTGGAGCGACCTCGATCGCCCCGATCCCGCGTTTGCCAGCCCGCTGATGCGCACAGCGCTGAACCTGCCGCACCCGCATGCCGAGGGCGCCGACCCGGGTGAAATGCTGGTGATCGACAGCCGCGCCGAACGCCCCGGCGGCTATGAGGCGCGGCTGCAAGTCACGGTTTTATTAAGCCCATCGGAGGACGGCGCGCAACCCTATCGGGTGCTGCGTTGGCAAGAATGAATCGACTCGAACCCATCGCCCGGCACTGGCGCGGTAGCCTGCTGCAACAAGGGTGGCGCCTGTGGCTCGCGGAGCTGCGCGCCTGTGTGCCGAACTGGCTGGCGCAGCAAGAGCCGCCCGAGCAGCTTCATCAGTGGCCACTCACGGCGCCGGTCGCGCCAGGCACGGCACGTCAGGTGCTGATGCTCGCGCCGGAAACGGTGCTGCTGCACAGCCTGCAACTGCCCCTGGCCGCCGCGCGCAACCTGAGCGCCGTGGTCGGCTATGAACTGGACCGCTACACCCCATTCCAGGCTGAGCAACTCTACTTTGTCGCGCACTTGGAGCGGCGCACGCCCACGCACCTGCAAGTGACGCTGGTGGCGATCCTGCGTGAACACCTGGACCAGATCCTCGCCGACTGCGCCGCCCTCGGCCTGCACCCTCATCGCGTGGATGTGGCCAACCTCGGCATCGACCTGCTTCCCGCGCCATTGCGCCCGCGCCAGCCGCCACGCGGCAAAGGCTTGCAGCGCAGCCTGCCGTGGCTGTGTGGCGCGTTGCTGATGGCGGCGATGCTGCTGTGGCTCAATGATCGCCAGCGCGTGCTCGACGCCATGCGCGCCAGCGTCCAACAGCAGAAAGAACACGTGGCCCAGGTGCACGCCTTGCGCCAGCAACTGCTCAACACCCGGGGCGC
The DNA here is from genome assembly GCF_049645325.1 of Pseudomonas sp. Lineage (GTDB taxonomy): Bacteria > Pseudomonadota > Gammaproteobacteria > Pseudomonadales > Pseudomonadaceae > Aquipseudomonas. The sequence continues at coordinate 29,461 of NZ_JBARTQ010000445.1, forward strand.
GGCGCAGTACCTCATCCGCCGCAAACTCGCGCAGCCGCCGTTGGCTGCGCTGCTCAATGACCTCACCCGTTGTTTGCCCGCCGACACTTGGCTCGACCAGTTGGACGTCAAGGACGGCGAGCTCTCGTTCTCTGGGCAAAGCGCCAAGGCCAGCGGCCTGATCACCCGCATCAAAGGTTGCCAGCGCCTGGAAAATGCCCAGTTCGAAGGCGTGATTCAACCTGACGCACGCACTGGCAAGGACCAGTTTGCCCTGCGTGCCCACTTGCGCCAGGAGGCTGCCGATGCGCCGACCCCTCACACCCCGTGAACGCCGTGGTGCAGCCTTGTTGATACTTGCGGTGGTTGTTGGCGCTGCGTATTGGCTGTTGATCGACAGTTGGTTCGCCGGGCCCTTGCGCGACATGGGCGAGCAGGCCGAGCAACTGCGCGAGCAGCAACAACGCTACGCCGGTGTGTTGCGCCAGGGCGCTGCGCTGCGCCAGCAACTTGAGCAAGCGCGGCAGGACCCGGCCAGCAGCACCAGCCTGTTGCCAGGAGATGACCCCGACGTGGTCGCTGCCGACCTGATGCAACGCCTCGCCGACTTGATCAGCAGCCACGCCAACCTCGGCGGCGGTTGCAGCCTGACCCAGCGCAAGCCCATCACCCCGGAGCAGGACAACGGCGAACCCTATCGCCAGGTTCAGGTCAGCCTCACGCTCGACTGCGCGATTGAGCCCCTGGAGGCGGTGCTGCACGAGCTGGAGTATCAGCCGCCGTTTCTGTTTGTCGATGAACTGCGCATCCGCCGTAGCCGTGAAGCGCCCGCCAGCGGCGGCGCCGGAAAACTGGTGGTGCACCTGCTGGTGCGCGGCTACCTGCAACCCGAGGTGGTGCGATGACCGGCACACTGCGCCCCCTGGAGTGGGGCTTGCTCGGCGTGGCCGGCTTACTCGGCGTGTTGATGGCGGTGATCCTCAGCAGCCTCGGCGATGAACCGCAGTGGCTGCCCGCACCCGACACACGCGCGCAGGCTTCGGCGCGCGTGCAGGCAGCGCCGAGTGTGCCGCTGGAAAACCTCGCCGCTACTTGGCAAACGCCGCTGTTCAGCCCGGATCGCAGCCCCGACCGTGTGGTGGGCAAGACACGGGTGTCGAGCCTGGCCAACCTGACCCTCAGCGGCATCATGATCACCGGCAACCTGCAAATGGCCATGCTCAAACAGGCCAGCGGCCCGGCCCTGACCGTGCGCCTGGGCCAAACCCTGCCCAACGGCTGGCGCCTGGAACACCTCACCCCGCAATACGCCCGATTTGCCCTTGACGGCCGCACCCAGACCTTGAGCCTTTACGCCAAGCGTTTGCCGCCGCCGTCCGCCCGGCCACCGATGACTCTTCCCCGCGAGCCCCTCCCTTGATCGACATGCGCACCTCACTGTTTTGCCTGGCCACCGCCGTCTCTTTGGGCGGCTGCGGCGCCTTCCCCGAGCGCCTCGACGCAGACGACGATCTGCTCCACGAGGCCTTGCAAGGCACCGGTTCACAGCGCCCGCCGAGCGCGGCGCCAGTGCCCGAAAGCCCCGCGCCCGAGGCTGCGCCTGCGCCACAGCGCCAGTTGATTCGCGGCAGCCAGCAGTTCGTGCGCCCGCCCGCGGCCACTGCGGTGGCGAAGGAGGAGGGCGGCGACATCGTGTTCAACTTTGCCGACCAACCGATCGAGGCGGTGATCAACAGCGTGATGGGCGATTTGCTGCACGAAAACTACAGCATCGCTCAGGGCGTGAAGGGCACGGTGAGTTTTTCCACCTCCAAGCCGGTGGACAAACAGCAGGCACTGTCGATTCTTGAAACCCTGTTGTCGTGGACCGACAACGCGATGATCCGCCAGGGCCAGCGCTACGTCATCCTGCCGGCCAGCCAAGCGGTGACGGGCAAGCTGGTGCCGCAGATGAACGTGGCCGCGCCGTCCAGCGGCCTCTCGGCGCGGCTGTTCCCGCTGCGGTATATCTCCGCCACCGAAATTCAGAAACTGCTCAAGCCCTTCGCGCGCGAGAATGCCTTTCTGTTGGTCGACCCGGCGCGCAATGTATTGAGCCTGGCCGGTACGCCGGATGAGTTGGCCAACTATCAGGACACTATCGACACCTTTGATGTGGATTGGCTCAAGGGCATGTCGGTGGGCGTGTTTGGCCTGCAACGCGCGTCGGTGGCCGAGTTGATGCCGCAACTGCAAAGCCTGTTCGGCGCGGACAGCGGCAGCCCGCTGGCGGGCATGCTGCGGTTTTTGCCGATTGAGCGCACCAACTCGGTGGTGGCGATTTCTTCCCAGCCGCAGTACCTCAGTGAAGTGGGCGACTGGATTCGCACCATCGACGAAGGCGGCGGTAACGAGCCGCAAATGTATGTCTACGACGTGCGCAATATGAAAGCCGCCGACCTGGCCAAATACCTGCGGCAGATCTACGGCACTGGCGCGATCAAGGACGACACCCCGGCCAGGGTAGCGCCGGGGCTGCGAACCACCACCTTGGCATCGAACAGCGCGGTGCAGAATCCTGTGCCCGTGAGCGAGGAGCCGGCGCCGGAAACCACTGAGGCGACGCCGACCAACAGCCTCGAATCCGGCACCCGCATTACCGCGCAACAGAGCAGCAACCAACTGCTGGTGCGCACCCGCCCGGCGCAGTGGAAGGAGATCGAGGCTGCGATCAAACGCCTCGACAACCCGCCGCTGCAGGTGCAGATCGAGACGCGCATTCTGGAGGTCAAGCTCAGCGGTGAACTGGACCTGGGCGTGCAGTGGTACCTGGGGCGCCTGGCGGGTAATTCCGCCAGCACCACGGTGGCCAATGCCTCCGGCAGCCAAGGCGCGTTGGGCGGCGGCGGGGCAGGGTTGGGGGCGACGGATGCGTTGTTCTATTCGTTTGTCAGCTCCAACTTGCAAGTGGCGTTGCATGCCCTGGAAAAGAATGGCCGTACCCAGGTGCTTTCGGCGCCGTCGCTGGTGGTGATGAACAACCAGCCGGCGCAGATTCAGGTGGGGGATAACATTCCCATCAGTCAGACCACGGTCAACACCGGGACTTCCGATACCACCTTGAGCAGTGTCGAGTATGTGCAGACGGGGGTGATTCTCGATGTGGTGCCGCGGATCAATCCGGGGGGCTTGGTGTACATGGATATTCAGCAGCAGGTCAGTGATGCTGAGACGGTGAGTGCTGCCAGCGACACGCCGGTGAATCCGCGTATTTCGACGCGTTCGGTGTCGACGCAGGTGGCGGTGCAGAGTGGGCAGACGGTGTTGCTTGGTGGTCTGATCAAGCAGGACAACGCTGAAGGGGTCAGCTCGGTGCCGTATCTGGGCAAGATCCCGGGGTTGCGGTGGTTGTTTGGGAGTACCAGCAAGTCCAGGGAGCGCACGGAGTTGATTGTCTTGATTACGCCTCGGGTGGTGACCAGCAGCGGGCAGGCACGGCAGGTGACGGATGATTATCGGC
>NZ_JBARTQ010000446.1:0-6816 GCF_049645325.1 Pseudomonas sp.
CGCGCCCCAGCGCGGGGCAAGCCCGCTCACCACAAAGGCTAGCTCCCACATGAGTTTGATCGTTTCCAGGCAGAGCCTGGGAGCGATCAAAGCTGCGGGTTATCTTCCGGCGGCTTGGTCTTGTCCACGCCCGGCACATGCAGGTTGCCTTCCACCACTTGGTTGCCTTCCAGCTGCGGCTGAGTCACCCAGGTGAGGATGTCGTAGTAGCGCCGGATGTTCGCCACAAAGTGCACCGGCTCTCCACCGCGCGCATAGCCGTAGCGGGTCTTGCTGTACCACTGCTTCTGCGACAGGCGGGGCAGCATTTTCTTCACGTCCAGCCACTTGTTCGGGTTCAGGCCGTCTTTCTTCGCCAGGGTGCGCGCGTCTTCCAGGTGCCCGGTGCCGACGTTGTAGGCCGCGAGGGCAAACCACGTGCGATCCGGCTCGGCGATGCTGTCGTCCAATTCATCCTTGATCTTGGCCAGGTACTTGGCGCCGCCCATGATGCTTTGCTTGGCGTCCAGGCGGTTGGACACGCCCATCGCCTGGGCGGTGTTTTGGGTCAGCATCATCAGGCCGCGCACGCCGGTCTTGGAGGTAACGGCCGGTTGCCACAGCGATTCCTGATAGCCGATGGCCGCCAACAGGCGCCAATCGACTTTTTCTTCCTTGGCGTAGGCCCGAAAGTGCTTCTCGTACTTGGGCAAACGCTGCTGCAAGTGTTGCGCGAAGGTGTAGGCGCCGACATAACCGAGTACATCGACGTGCCCGTAGTAGCGGTCTTTCAAACGCTGCAGGGTGCCGTTCTTCTCGACCTTGTCCAGGTAACTGTTGATCTCGTTGAGCAGGCTGTTGTCTTCACCGGCGGCCACGGCCCAGCTCTGGTTGCTGGCGTTGCCGAGGTCGAATGCCACGCGCACGTTGGGAAAGTACACCTGGTTCATCGCGACTTCGTTGGAGTCCACCAGGGTCAGGTCGATTTGCCCCTCGTCGACCATGCGCAGCAGGTCGACCACCTCAACGGCGTCGGATTCTTCGTATTCAATCGCAGGATTCTGCTTTTTAAGCGCCGCCAATTGCTCGGCGTGGGTGCTGCCCTTGAGCACCATGATTTTCTTGCCCACCAGGTCTGCCGCGTTTGTCGGGCGGGACTGGCCGTTGCGGTAGATGACCTGCGGGGTGACTTCCAGATACGGGTGGGAAAACCGCACCTGTTGTTCACGCTGCTCGCTGCTCACCAGGCCGGCGGCGGCCAATACCGGACCGTTGGGTTTGCCCAACTGGCCGAACAGGTCATCGAGGTTGTCGGCAGTCTCGATTTCCAGTTTTACCCCCAGGTCGTCGGCAAAGCGCTTGACCAGTTCGTATTCGAAACCGGTTTCACCGTTGCGGTCCTGGAAATAAGTGGCGGGGCTGTTTCGGGTAATCACCCGCAATACGCCATCCTCCTTGATTCGCTCGAGCGTGCTGGGTTTATCAACACAGGCGCTGAGCATCAGGAAGAGTCCGGTTGCGAGGAGCCATTTGGCGCATCGCGGGCGCAAAGCAGTAGGGGAGAACATCTGCGCAGTATACGCAAACGACCCTCGGCGCCATATCTCGACAGCAGGGGACTTGTCTGCTAGCGCCCGCAAAACCGGGCTGCAGCCCGCAGAAATGCGGGTTGGAGAGGGTTTGTGACGGTTAAAATAACTGCGCGCCACGCCCTGTAAAACGCCCCGATACTGTGCAAACCGTGCCAACTGACGTTCGGCAACGGCCAGCGGTGCCGTTTCGGGTGCCGTTGGCGGCGGTTTACGCTAGAATGCACGGCCTCAAAGCACACCCCTTCCCGAGGCTGTCCCGAAGATGTTGATCCTGCGCGGCGCTCCTGCCCTTTCTGCCTTTCGCCACAGCAAACTCCTTGAGCAACTGAGCCAAAAGGTTCCAGCGGTTACAGGCCTGTATGCTGAATTTGCTCACTTCGCCGACGTTACCGGCGTTTTGACCGCCGACGAACAGCAAGTGCTCGCACGCCTTCTGAAGTACGGCCCAAGCGTTCCCGTTCAAGAGCCTAACGGCCGCTTGTTCCTGGTTCTGCCACGGTTCGGCACCATCTCGCCGTGGTCGAGCAAAGCCAGCGATATCGCCCGCAACTGTGGCCTGGAAAAAATCCAGCGCCTGGAGCGTGGTATCGCTTTCTATGTTGCCGGCCAATTCAGCGATGCCGACGCCGAGCTGATCGCCAGCAGCCTGCACGACCGCATGACCCAGATCATCGTCAGCCAGCTGGAACAGGCTGCCGGCCTGTTCAGCCACGCTGAACCGAAGCCGCTGACCGCGATCGACGTACTCGGTGGTGGCCGCGCCGCCCTGGAAAAAGCCAACACCGAACTGGGCCTGGCCCTGGCCGAAGACGAGATCGACTACCTGGTCGACGCCTTCAACGGTTTGAAGCGCAACCCGCACGACATCGAACTGATGATGTTCGCCCAGGCCAACTCCGAGCATTGCCGTCACAAGATCTTCAACGCCAGTTGGGACATCGACGGCCAGAGCCAGGAAAAAAGCCTGTTCGGCATGATCAAGAACACCTACGTGATGCACAGCGAAGGCGTTCTGTCGGCTTATAAGGACAACGCCTCGGTGATCGTCGGCTCGGTTGCCGGCCGCTTCTTCCCGGACCCTGAAACCCGCCAGTACGGCGCGGTGCAGGAACCGGTGCACATCCTGATGAAGGTTGAAACCCACAACCACCCGACCGCGATTGCCCCGTTCCCGGGCGCAGCCACTGGTTCCGGCGGCGAAATTCGTGACGAAGGCGCTACCGGCCGTGGCGCCAAGCCAAAGGCTGGCCTTACTGGCTTCACCGTGTCCAACCTGCAGATCCCGGGCTTCGAACAGCCGTGGGAAGTGCCGTACGGCAAGCCTGAGCGCATCGTTACCGCGCTGGACATCATGATCGAAGGCCCGCTGGGCGGCGCCGCGTTCAACAACGAATTCGGTCGTCCGGCGCTGACCGGCTACTTCCGTACGTTCGAGCAGTCCATCACCACCCCGCGTGGCGATGAAGTGCGCGGTTACCACAAGCCGATCATGTTGGCCGGCGGCATGGGCAACATCCGTGAAGAGCACGTACAGAAAGCCGAAATCCTGGTCGGCTCCAAGCTGATCGTGCTCGGCGGCCCGGCAATGTTGATCGGCCTGGGCGGCGGCGCTGCTTCCTCCATGGCCACCGGCACCAGCTCGGCTGACCTGGATTTTGCCTCCGTACAGCGCGAAAACCCGGAAATGGAGCGTCGCTGCCAGGAAGTCATCGACCGTTGCTGGCAGTTGGGTGACAAGAACCCGATCAGCTTCATCCACGACGTCGGCGCCGGCGGTTTGTCCAACGCCTTCCCGGAACTGGTCAACGACGGCGACCGCGGTGGCCGTTTCGAACTGCGCAACATTCCAAATGACGAGCCGGGCATGGCCCCGCACGAAATCTGGAGTAACGAATCCCAGGAACGCTACGTACTGGCCGTTGGCCCTGAAGACTTCGCGCGCTTCCAGGCCATCTGCGAACGCGAGCGCTGCCCGTTTGCCGTGGTCGGCGAAGCCACTGCCGAGCCGCAACTGACGGTCACCGACAGCCACTTCGGCAACAGCCCGGTCGACATGCCACTCGAAGTGCTGCTGGGCAAAGCCCCGCGCATGCACCGTTCGGCGGTCCGTGAAGCCGAGCTGGGCGATGACTTCGACCCAAGCACCCTGGAACTGGCCGACAGCATCGAACGCGTGCTGCACCACCCGGCCGTGGCGAGCAAAAGCTTCCTGATCACCATCGGCGACCGCACCATCACTGGCCTGGTTGCCCGTGACCAAATGGTCGGCCCTTGGCAGGTTCCGGTGGCCGACGTTGCCGTCACTGCCACCAGCTTCGACGTCTACACCGGCGAAGCCATGGCGATGGGCGAGCGCACGCCGCTGGCCCTGCTGGACGCTCCGGCGTCGGGCCGCATGGCCATTGGTGAAACCCTCACCAACATCGCCGCGTCGCGCATTGGCAAGCTGTCCGACATCAAACTGTCGGCCAACTGGATGTCCGCTGCCGGTCACCCGGGTGAAGACGCGCGCCTGTACGACACGGTTAAAGCGGTCGGCATGGAACTGTGCCCTGAGCTGGGTATCACCATTCCGGTGGGCAAGGACTCGATGTCCATGGCCACCCGCTGGAACGAAGACGGCACCGACAAGAGCGTCACCTCGCCGCTGTCGCTGATCGTCACCGGTTTTGCACCGGTCACCGACATCCGCCAGACCCTGACCCCGCAACTGCGCATGGACAAGGGCACCACCGACCTGATCCTGATCGATTTGGGCCGTGGCCAGAACCGCATGGGCGCCTCGATTCTCGCGCAAACCCACGGCAAACTCGGCAAGCACGCGCCGGACGTTGACGACGCCGAAGACCTCAAAGCCTTCTTCGCCGTGATCCAGGGCCTGAATGCCGATGGTCACCTGCTGGCTTACCACGACCGTTCCGACGGTGGCCTGCTGACCAGCGTTGTAGAGATGGCGTTCGCCGGTCATTGCGGCTTGAACATCGTGCTCGACAGCGTTGCCGAAGATGCTTCCGAGATCAACGGCATCCTGTTCAACGAAGAATTGGGCGCGGTGATCCAGGTTCGCCAGGACGCTACCCCGGACGTACTCGCACAGTTCAGCGCTGCTGGCCTGGATGATTGCGTGGCGGTGATCGGCCAGCCGATCAACAACGGTGAAATCAATATCTCCTTCAACGGCGATACCGTGTTTGCCGGCCAGCGCCGTCTGCTCCAACGCCAGTGGGCCGAGACCAGCTACCAGATCCAGCGTTTGCGTGATAACGCCGACTGCGCCGAGCAGGAATTCGACGTGATCCTGGAAGAAGACAACCCGGGCCTGAGCACCAAGCTCAGCTTCGACGTCAACCAGGACATCGCCGCGCCTTACATCAAGAAAGGCATTCGCCCACAAGTTGCGGTACTGCGTGAGCAGGGCGTCAACGGCCAGGTGGAAATGGCGGCCGCGTTCGACCGTGCCGGCTTCAATGCGATCGACGTGCACATGAGCGACATCCTCGCCGGTCGCGTTGACCTCAATGAGTTCAAAGGCCTGGTGGCCTGCGGCGGTTTCTCCTACGGCGACGTGCTGGGTGCCGGTGAAGGCTGGGCCAAGTCGGCCCTGTTCAACAGCCGTGCCCGCGATGCGTTCCAGGGTTTCTTCGAGCGCAACGACAGTTTCACCCTGGGTGTGTGCAACGGTTGCCAAATGATGTCCAACCTCAGCGAACTGATCCCGGGCAGCGAGTTCTGGCCGCACTTTGTGCGCAACCGTTCCGAACAGTTCGAAGCCCGCGTTGCGATGGTGCAGGTGCAGGAGTCCAACTCGATCTTCCTGCAAGGCATGGCCGGTTCGCGCATGCCGATCGCCATCGCCCACGGTGAAGGCCACGCAGAGTTCGAAAGCGAAGAAGCCTTGCTCGAAGCCGACTTGTCCGGCTGCGTAGCCATGCGTTTCGTCGACAACCACGGCAAAGTCACCGAGAGCTACCCGGCCAACCCGAACGGCTCGCCGCGCGGGATCACCGGCCTCACCAGCCGCGACGGTCGCGTGACCATCATGATGCCGCACCCGGAGCGTGTGTTCCGCGCCGTGCAGAACTCGTGGCGCCCGGAAGAGTGGAACGAAGATGGCGCCTGGATGCGCATGTTCCGCAACGCTCGCGTGTGGGTGAACTAAGACGGTGTTCAAGCTCGCCTTCTTTGTGCCCGACAGCCATGTGGAGACGGTGAAGACCGCCGTCTTCGCCGCGGGTGGCGGGCGCATCGGCAGCTACGACAACTGCGCCTGGCAAGTGCTGGGCCAGGGCCAATTTCGCGCGTTGGACGGCAGCCAGCCGTTTATCGGGCAAGTCGGCCAGGTTGAAGTGGTTGAAGAGTGGAAGGTTGAGCTGGTGGTGGCGGATGAGTTGATCGTGGCTGTTGTGGCTGCACTCAAACTCAGCCACCCGTATGAAACACCGGCGTATGAGGTATGGCAGTTGGCGGATTTTTGATGCGTTGGCTGTAAAACAAGAAACCCGCTGGGCCAGTTTGGTCAGCGGGTTTTTTGTTGGCTGCAAGGGCCTCATCGCAGGCAAGCCAGCTCCCACATTTGATTTGTGAACACCTTCCAATGTGGGAGCGGGCTTGCCCGCGATGGCGTCGGGGCAGACGCCACGGACCCTTCCTACAAACCTTTCAGGTTGTCCCTAGGAACTCGCGCAACTAACCTTCGCCAGTCGCTGCCAATTCAGTGACCGGGACTGCAAGCCTGCCGAAACCTTACCTATGACTTATAAGCGCCTTTATAATTGCGGCGCTTTTTCATGGTCGCCATTTATGGTGGCTGTGTGCGGGAGGCCTGAGGGCCTACCGAGGTTTCTGGTAAGACTCGGTCTTGCAGGCCCGCACACGGCCGCCACCCATCAACTGCAAGTGATGGTGGCAGCTCCTGTTTCTTACCGGAGGTTTACCATGATTAAAGACAGCCCAAATCCCCCATCCAACTCTCTACCCGCTGACCAACTCTTCACCGTGAGGCTCAGCCTCGATAGTGAAACCCTGCTCGCCAATGCCGCCCAGGATATTGCGTCGGTACTGGCTCTAACCGGGCATCTGGCCTTTGAGGTCGATGGCGCCCAACGAGATGTCGCGCTGGCAGCCCACCGGATGCTTGAAGGTATCCAGTTGATGGTGGAGCGATTGTTGGATTTGAATGAGGTGCCCGAACTCAAATCATCAGGCGTGAGTTAAGCCCAATCGCAGCATAAGTATCTACACAACT
>NZ_JBARTQ010000447.1:0-4495 GCF_049645325.1 Pseudomonas sp.
GGCGGAGTGTCAGTCATCTAATTTAGCGACGGGCCCACCGCATTCGCGAGCAAGCCCGCTCCCACACAAGCCAGCTCCCACAGTTGGGTCAGGTTTACAGGGCGACAGCGACGATGCTCACGCCCAATGTATGGCTGGCGCCTGGCGCCAATGTCACCACATCATCCAGCACATTCGCCGTCTCGACGCACAGCATGCCCTGCCAGCCATCATCCGCCATGTCATCGAAGGCTTTGGCGCGTTCGGTCCAGGGGTTCCAGATCACGGTCGACTTCGAACCTTCAGCGGTGATCTGAATGCGGCGCTGCCAGTCTTTATCGACAATGCTCACTTGGGGCGGTGTGTCGAGGTAGATGCGGTCGGTCTCGGCAGTAAAGTGAAGCAGCCCGGCTTGCTGTTTGTGGCTCCAGCCGTCAGCGGTGTCGATATACGCCAGCCCGTCCAGCCCTTCGACCTGCACATTGCGCACATCGCTCACGGCGAAATAGGTGTGCAGCGCCTGGCTTAAGCTCACAGTGTCGGTGCCACGGTTGTGGCTGGTCAGGCGGATATGCAGTTGATCATCCAACAGCAGGCTCAGCTTAAGGTCGACCTGATGCGGCCAGCCAGGAAAGCCGCCCGCAGGCACCGGCAGCGTCAGGTCAACGCGCAAGGCCTCGCCTTCAAGCGCGCTCCCGACCAGTTCCCAGCGCGCCGTGCGCACAAAGCCGTGGGCACCGGCCGGCTGTTCGCTTTCACGCATCGCCTTTACGCTTGGCGGGTTACGGTCGAATACCCCAAACCACGGCCAGCACACCGGCACGCCGGTACGAATGCCTTTGCCCTGCTTGAACACCGCCTCAGGGTTCGGCCAGATCAGCGGCTGTTCGCCCTCACGCCCGTAACTGAAAATATGCGCGCCCTGTTGGGCCACCATCAGTTCGGCGCCGTTGTGGCGGATGCGCCAGCAGTCCAGCTCGTCGATTTTCACGGTTTCAACGTGGGGCGTAGGCATACAAAGCACTCTTTATGGCAGGCAATGGGGCAATTGACCGTCAAAACCCGATGAGGTTTAACGCGCGCGCGACGGTACCGAGCGCGTACGGCCACTGCCATCAATGGCGACGAATACAAACACCGCCTCGGTAACCTTGCGCCATTCGCTGGACAGCGGGTCGTCGCTCCACACTTCGACCATCATCTGGATCGAGCTGCGACCGATTTCCAGGGCCTGGGTATAAAAGGAAAGCTGCGCGCCAACCGCCACCGGCACCAGGAACGCCATGCGGTCAATGGCCACGGTGGCCACGCGGCCGCCTGCGACCTTGCTCGCCATCGCGGTGCCGGCCAGGTCCATCTGTGCGACCAGCCAGCCGCCGAAGATATCGCCAAAACCGTTGGTTTCACGCGGGAGCGCAGTGATTTGCAGGGCGAGATCGCCTTGCGGGATAGGGTCTTCTTGTTCGAGTTCGATCATGCCGTGGGTGCCTCTGACCCGTGACGCTTCATGGGTATTTCAAGTGGATAGCCGTCTTTGGGAAAAACGTTTCAGCACCAACATACACCGCGTGATGCGTTTCTCGTAAGGCGTACTAAAGGGAAACTCTGCCAAATCGGCTGGATGGCACCCAACGACGTTTTGGCACAGCAGCCCCTCAAGACAGCGGGTTTGGCGCTTGCAAGGGCCGAGTATATCGAGACCCTGGCGCCGCGACGACCTCCCGGCGCTCATTTGGTCGGCAAATCGCGGCTGTATGGCGGCTTTTTACGGTAACTGTGCTTCTGGTTACGGTTAAAGCGCCGGAACGGGGAATATTTCGCGCCGCCAAACTGTTATTCGGTGGACGCTGTGCTTTTTCAAGCGATTTGCTATCTTGCCAAACCCGCCGCAAGTCCCGGGCTTGCCGTTCTGATTACTATAAGAGAAGCCTTGCCATGTCCTCCGTGCCCGCAAGCAGTGCGCAACCTTCGCGCCCGCTGACCCGCAACGACTACAAAACCCTGTCGCTGTCTGCCTTGGGCGGGGCGCTGGAATTCTACGACTTCATCATCTTCGTGTTTTTCGCCACCGTGGTCGGAAAACTGTTCTTCCCCGTCGACATGCCGGAATGGCTGCGCATGATGCAGACCTTCGGCATCTTCGCCGCCGGTTACCTGGCACGCCCGCTGGGCGGCATCATCATGGCGCACTTCGGTGACCTGCTCGGCCGCAAGAAAATGTTCACCCTGAGCATCTTCATGATGGCCGTGCCGACCCTGATCATGGGCCTGCTGCCGACCTACGCGCAGATCGGCCTGTGGGCGCCAATTTTGCTGCTGCTGATGCGCGTGATCCAGGGTGCGGCGATTGGCGGTGAAGTGCCGGGCGCCTGGGTCTTCGTCTCCGAGCACGTGCCACCGCGCCATATCGGTTATGCCTGCGGCACCCTAACCAGCGGCCTCACGGCCGGCATCCTGCTCGGTTCGTTGGTGGCCACCGCCATCAACACGATCTACAGCCCGGAGCAGGTCTCGGATTACGCCTGGCGGATCCCGTTCCTGCTTGGCGGCGTGTTCGGCTTGTTGTCGGTGTACCTGCGCCGCTGGCTGCATGAAACGCCGATCTTCGCCGAGATGCAGCAACGCAAAACCCTGGCCGCCGAATTGCCACTGCGCGCGGTATTGCGCGACCACCGTAGCGCCATCGTGTTGTCGATGCTGCTGACCTGGTTGCTGTCGGCCGGCATTGTGGTGGTCATCCTGATGACCCCGACCGTGCTGCAAACCGTCTATCACTTCAGCCCTACTGTTGCCCTGCAAGCCAACAGCCTGGCGATCGTCACCCTGAGCCTTGGTTGCATCGCTGCCGGCGCACTGGCCGACCGCTTCGGCGCCGGCCGCGTGCTGGTCACCGGTTGCCTGCTGCTGCTGGCCACTTCGTGGACGCTGTATCACAGCCTCACCGACCATCCGAACTGGCTGTTCCCGCTGTACACCTTGACCGGCCTGTTTGTTGGCACGGTTGGCGTGGTGCCCTACGTGATGGTGAAAGCATTCCCACCGGTTGTGCGTTTCAGTGGGTTGTCGTTTTCCTACAACGTTGCCTACGCGGTGTTTGGTGGTTTGACGCCGTTGGCGGTGTCGCTGCTGATGAAAGAAAGCCCGATGGGGCCTGCTTACTATGTTGCCGTCATTTGTGTGATGGGGATGCTGGTGGGCGGGTACCTGTGGAAGCGCGGGCGTTAACTTCTTAACTGATCGTTCCCACGCTGGAGCGTGGGAACGATCATCTCAGATGTTGTGTTGGTCAACGATTACAGCGTATTTCTAAAACCCCGCCTCAAACGCCTAAACCTCCCCGAAAACCCCGGTTTTATTGAGCTTCCTCCTTCCTGTCAGGTTTTTCACAAATGCTGGCCTTTCATCTAATTGTCACATTGCAGACATAGAGTGTTCACACGGCCTACCGATACTTGGCCCCGATCCAACTATCCCTATCTGCTAGGAGCAAGGCATGAAACTGAAACGTTTGATGGCGGCAATGACTTTTGTCGCTGCTGGCGTTGCGACCGCTAACGCGGTAGCCGCTGGTGTTGACCCGGCAATTCCGGCCTACACCAAGACCACTGGTGTATCGGGCAACCTGTCCAGCGTTGGTTCCGACACTCTCGCCAACCTGATGACCCTTTGGGCTGAGTCCTACAAAAAGGAATACCCGAACGTCAACATCCAGATTCAGGCCGCTGGCTCCGCCACCGCGCCACCTGCGCTGACTGAAGGCACCTCCAACCTGGGCCCGATGAGCCGCAAGATGAAGGACACCGAACTGGCGGCCTTCGAGCAGAAGTACGGCTATAAGCCAACCGCTATCCCGGTGGCCGTGGACGCCCTGGCTGTCTTCGTACACAAAGACAACCCGATCCAGCACCTGACCATGGAACAGGTCGATGCGATCTTCTCCTCGACGCGTCTGTGCGGCGCCAAAGCCGACGTGAAAACCTGGGGCGACCTGGGTGTGACCGGCGACCTGGCCAACAAGCCGGTTCAGCTGTTCGGTCGTAACTCGGTATCCGGCACCTACGGCTACTTCAAAGAAGAAGCCCTGTGCAAAGGCGACTACAAGCCAAACGTGAACGAACAACCTGGCTCGGCTTCGGTCGTGCAGTCGATCAGCTCCTCGCTGAACGGCATCGGTTACTCGGGCATCGGCTACAAGACCGCCAGCGTGAAGACCGTGGCCCTGGCCAAGAAAGGCAGCACTGACTTCATCGAAGACAGCGAAGAAAACGCCCTGAACGGCAAATACCCGCTCTCGCGTTTCCTCTACGTGTACGTTAACAAAGCCCCGAACAAGCCTCTGGCCCCGCTGGAAGCTGAGTTTGTAAAACTGGTGCTGTCGAAGCAGGGCCAGGAAGTTGTCGTGAAAGACGGCTACATCCCGCTGCCAGCCAAAGTTGCCGCCAAGGCACTGGCTGACCTGGGTTTGAAAGAAGGCAACTAAGCCTGCAAGACCTGGTGTAGCAGCGGGCCCTGTGGG
>NZ_JBARTQ010000448.1:0-14715 GCF_049645325.1 Pseudomonas sp.
GCAGATAGTTGGCTGACACAATGCTATCGCAGGCAAGCCAGCTCCCACAGTTGATCTTCATTGGATGGAGAAATGGCCGTGTGTCAGTCACTGTATTAGTCGGCTGAACCACCGCATTCGCGAGCAAGCCCGCTCCCACATTTGAGCTCCAGTGGATGCAAGAATGCATTTCACGGGTATGAAAAAGGCGACCTATAAAGGTCGCCTTTTTTCATTGTGCGTATTGTTTGCTCAAGCCGGGCGGCACGCCTTGCACATTGGTTTCTTCCCACGGCCCGTTCGGGCTGATGGAGCGGCTCCAGCCGTTGCTCCAACGGTAATAGGTGCGCTGGCGGTAGAAGGTGTCGGGCTGTTCTTCCAGCACATACACCTGCATCTTGCCGTCCCAATGGCTCGCCGCGCCCGGCGGTGGGGCGAAGGTTGGCGAAGAGCTTGGCGGCGCTTTCGGTGGAGTGACCGGGCCGGAGGGTTTGGTGCTCGGCTGGGTCGACGGGCCTGACGGTGGAATCGTCGGGCCGGTAGGCCCGGAAGGAGGTCGATGGACCGCACAAGCGCTCAGCCCCAATACCAGGCTGAGCAAGGTGATACGTGCAAATGCGGTCATAGGCGTTTCCTCGATTTACTTGTCCGGACTGTCGATGGTCAGCTGCTGCATGGCAGTGGTGGTGCTGGCCAAGGGTTGGCTGCGGCCGATCCACTCGCCAGCGGTTGGAAGACCGGCCCGGGATATGCGCGCAACCAGTTGGACTTCGGGGAAGTTCGACAGTTTCAACTGCGGCATCATCGCGTCGGCATCGCCGAGTTCGACGGTGATCGGCAACTCGGCGATAGTCACGCGTTTAGCCGCCAAGGGTGCTGGCGGGCCTTTGACGGCGCGGGCGAAGATGAACACGCTGTCGGTTGGCAAGGATTTGGCCTTCACCTCGGCGGACAAATCCACACGCACTTTCAGCACCGCCTTAGGCACTTGGGCGACGGTGCCGCCACTTTCCTTGAGTTTCTCCGCCGCCCGGTCGATCCCGCCTTGCAGCGCTGCGCGGGAGTTGTCTTCCGGTGGCAGTTGCGCCAACAGGCGATTCCAGTAGTCGATAGCCTCCTGATAACGCTGACCTTCAAAGGCTGCAATCCCCAGCAAACCCAGGCTGGTGACTTCTTTCGGATCAAGCTTCAACGCTTCGTCAGTCAGCGCCTGCACCTTGGGCGACCACTGTTTGTTGTCGGCAAAATACTGCGCCTGCGCCCACTGGCCGAGCAATTCCGGCTGGCGACCGGCCAGGGCCACAGTGCGTTCGAAGACCTTGGCGGCATCGGCGGAGCGATCCTGAGCCATGTAAGCCCGACCGAGGAAATACAGGCCTTCCGGCGAATCCGGCTGCGCGGCGGCAGCACGTTCCAGGCGGCGGGTCATGTCTTCCATGGACACCGGCGGCTGGGAGAATTCGCGGGTCAGCTCGACTTTGTCACTTGCGCCGTAGTGCAGGTACAGCGCAACGCCCAGCACCGGCACCAGGAAAGCCGCCAACAATGGCAACGGCTTGCCCAGGCGCGATTCGCGCGGTTTTTCCACGCCTTCGGTGTCGGCCAACAACTCACGGGCGGCTTCGGCGCGACCGGTGTCGAGTTGCACGACGTTGAGCACGCCTTCGTCCTGCTGCACTTGCAGCTCGGCCACGCGCTCCTGGTACAGCGCGACGTTCAGTGCGGTGCGGTCCTCTTCACGTTGGGCGCGGCGGCCGCGCAACACAGGAATCAACAGGAAACTCAGGGCAATCAGGAGCAGCAACCCGGCTGCGAGCCAAAAATCAATCATCAGTCTTGGTGTCCAGCAATTGGTCGAGGCGTTTGCGCTCGTCAGGGGATAGCGCGTCGGAGCCATCAGTGGGCGCGGCGCGGCGACGGCGGACGATCACGGCCATGACCACCACGCCGGCCAGCAACAGCCCGGCGGGGCCGAACCAGAGCAGCGCGGTCTTGCCGGTGAGGGCCGGTTTGTAG
The DNA here is from genome assembly GCF_049645325.1 of Pseudomonas sp. Lineage (GTDB taxonomy): Bacteria > Pseudomonadota > Gammaproteobacteria > Pseudomonadales > Pseudomonadaceae > Aquipseudomonas. The sequence continues at coordinate 1,996 of NZ_JBARTQ010000448.1, forward strand.
CGCACGAAATCACCGTAGCGGTCGACCATGAAGTCGATGATCTGCTGGTTGTCCTTGCCCTCCCCCAGCATGCGGAAGATCTCTTTGCGCAAGTCGGCGGCGATCGGCGCGTTGGAGTCGGCAATGTCCTGGTTCTGGCACTTGGGGCAACGCAGTTCCTTGGTCAGTTCGCGAAAGCGCTCGCGGTCACCCTCCTTGGCAAATTCGTAGGTGTCGATGGCCGCGTGGGCCACGCCGACCAAACCCAGCGCCAACACGGCGGCGGCTAACAGACGCTTCATGGCTTGGCCTCATCGACCAGCGCCTGGTACTTGGCGGCGAGCTGTTCGCGCCAGACCACTTCGTCGATCACGCCGACGTACTTGTCGCGGATCACGCCTTTGGCATCGATGAAAAAGGTCTCGGGCGCGCCATACACGCCGAGGTTCAAGCCAAGGTTGCCGTCTTCATCACGGATATCCAGCTGGTACGGGTTGTGAAATTCCGCCAGCCACTTCAAGGCCGCAGCATTGTCGTCCTTGTAGTTGATGCCGTAGATCACCACGCCCTGCTCGGCCAGCTTGTTCAGCACCGGGTGCTCGACGCGGCAGGAGATGCACCAGGTGCCCCACACGTTGACCAGCGCCGGTTTGCCCAGCAGGTCGGCCTGGGTCAGGGTTTTGTCGCCCTGCACCGTCGGCAGGCTGAAGGCCGGGAACTGTTTGCCGATCATCGCCGAGGGCAGCTCGGCCGGGTCCAGGTACAAGCCGCGATACAGAAACACTGCCACCACCAGGAATGCCGCCAGCGGCAATACCATCAACCAACGCTTCATGCCGCCGCTCCTGAAAGGCCCAGGGCTTCACGCACCCGGCTCTTGACCTTGACCCGATAACGCCGGTCCAGCGCGGCCAGCAAACCACCGAAGCCGGTGAGCAAACCGCCGAACCAGATCCAGCGCACAAACGGTTTGACGTGCACGCGCACCGCCCAGGCGCCGTCGCCCAACGGTTCACCCAGCGCCACATAGAGGTCGCGGGTGAAACCGGCGTCGATACCGGCTTCGGTCATCATTGAGCTTTGCACCGTGTACAAGCGTTTTTCCGGGTGCAGCACGGCCACTTCCTTGCCGTTGCGGACGACGCGCACGGTGCCTTTGTCTGACGTGAAATTCGGACCTTCGAAGTGCTTGGCGCCTTCGAAGATGAAGTGGTAACCGGCCAGGTCCATGGACTCGCCCGGCGCCAAGCGCAGGTCGCGCTCGGCACTGTTCTGGCTGGAAAGCACCACGCCGAGGGCACACACGGCAATGCCAAGGTGGGCGATCTGCATGCCCCAATAGCTGCGAGTCAACGTCGGCAGGCCTTTGATCAACCCTTTGTGGCGGGTCTTGTCGACAATGTCGCGCACACCGGCCAGCAATACCCAGGCGGCGAGCAGGAAGGTCGCGAGCACGGCCCAGTTGAAGTCGCCGTAGGCGATACCGGCGACTACCGCCAAGGCCACGCTGCCGAGCAGCACCGGCATCAGCATGCCGGCCAGCCATTTCACCGGGGTGTCTTTCCAGCGCACCAGCATGCCGACGGCCATCACCACCATCAACAGGCCCATCAACGGAATAAACAACGCGTTGAAGTACGGCGGGCCGACGGACAGCTTGGCGCCGCTCAAGGCATCCAGCGCCAGCGGGTAGAGGGTGCCGAGCAGGATCATCGACGCAGCCACCACCAGCACCAGGTTATTGCCCAGCAGCAAGGTTTCGCGCGACCACAGGTTGAAACCGACCTGGCTCTTGACCACTGGCGCGCGCAACGCAAACAACGTCAGCGAGCCACCGACCACAAACAGCAGGAAGATCAGGATGAACACGCCGCGCTCCGGGTCGGACGCAAACGCATGCACCGAGGTCAGCACGCCCGACCGCACGAGGAATGTGCCGAGCAGGCTGAGGGAAAAGGCAGCGATGGCCAGCAACACGGTCCAGCTTTTGAACACACCGCGTTTTTCGGTCACGGCCAGCGAGTGAATCAGCGCGGTGCCCACCAGCCATGGCATGAACGAGGCGTTTTCGACCGGGTCCCAGAACCACCAACCGCCCCAGCCGAGTTCGTAGTAGGCCCACCACGAGCCCAAGGTGATGCCGATGCCGAGGAACGCCCACGCGACGATGGTCCACGGCCGCGACCAGCGCGCCCAAGCGGCGTCGAGGCGCCCGCCGAGCAAGGCGGCGATGGCGAAGGCGAAGGCCACCGAGAAACCGACGTAACCCATGTAGAGCATCGGCGGGTGCACGATCAGGCCGATGTCTTGCAACAAGGGGTTGAGGTCATGCCCGTCCACCGGGATCTGCGGCAGGATGCGGGTGAAAGGGTTGGAGGTCATGATCAGGAACAGCAGAAAACCGATGCTGATCATGCCCATCACCGCCAGCACGCGGGCCAGCATGACTTGCGGCAACTGGCGCGAAAACACCGACACGGCAAAGGTCCAGCCGCCAAGGATCAACGCCCACAGCAATAGCGAACCTTCGTGCGCGCCCCACACGGCGCTGAATTTGTAGTACCAGGGCAAGGCGCTGTTGGAGTTATTGGCCACATAGGCGACGGAAAAGTCGTCGGTCATGAAGGCGTAGGTCAGGCAACCAAAGGCGAACACCAGGAACGCAAACTGGCCCCAGGCAGCCGGCTGCGCCAGGCTCATCCACAGGCGGTCGCCACGCCAGGCGCCGAGCAACGGCACCACGGCCTGAACGATGGCAAAGCACAGGGCGAGGATCATCGCCAATTGGCCCAGCTCTGGAATAAACAGTACGGACGTCATCGTTTAGCCCTCCTTGGCAGGGGTTGGCGCCGACTGGCCGCTGTCTTTCAGCGCCTTGGTGACTTCCGGCGGCATGTATTTCTCATCGTGTTTGGCCAGCACTTCATCGGCTACCACCACGCCATCAGCGTTGAGCTTGCCTAGGGCGACGATGCCTTGGCCTTCGCGGAACAGGTCCGGGAGGATGCCGCGGTAGGTGATGGTCACGGATTTGCTGAAGTCGGTGACCACAAAGGTCACGTCGAGGGAGTCGCCGGAGCGCTTCAAGGAGCCCTTTTCGACCATGCCGCCGGCGCGGATGCGCGTGTCCAGCGGCGCTTCGCCATTGGCGATCTGGGTCGGGGTGTAGAACAGGTTGATGTTCTCCCGCAGGGCGCTCATCGCCAGGCCCACGGCAATACTTACGCCGGCCAGAATGGCGAGGATGATCAACAGACGCTTTCTACGCAGCGGATTCACTTTTCGGTCTCCCGGCGCAGACGACGCGCCTCTTGTTGCAGGTAACGCTTGCGGGCCAGGATCGGCGCGGCGACGTTGAGGGCCAGCACCGCCAGGCAGATGCCATAGGCCGTCCAGACGTACAGGGCGTGATGGCCCATGGCGAGAAAATCACTGAATGACGCGAAACTCATGCACCGGCTCCCAGGCTGTTCTGCACTTCGGCCTTGACCCAGCTGGCGCGGGCTTCACGCTTGAGCACTTCGAGGCGCATGCGCATCAGCAGCACGGCGCCGAAGAAACAGTAGAAGCCCAGCACCATCAACAGCAGCGGCGCCCACATTTCCACGGGCATCGCCGGTTTTTCAGTGAGGGTGAAGGTCGCGCCCTGGTGCAAGGTGTTCCACCATTCCACCGAGTATTTGATGATCGGAATGTTGATCACGCCGACAATCGCCAGCACCGCGCAGGCCTTGGCGGCGCTGTCGCGGTTGCTGATGGCATTGCCGAGGGCGATCAGGCCGAAGTACAGGAACAGCAAAATCAGCATTGAGGTGAGGCGCGCGTCCCACACCCACCATGAACCCCAGGTCGGCTTGCCCCAGATCGCGCCAGTGACCAGCGCCACGGCGGTCATCCACGCACCGATGGGCGCGGCGCATTGCAGTGCCACGTCGGCGATTTTCATCTTCCAGACCAGGCCAACCACGCCGCACACGGCCATCATCACGTAACAGGACTGAGCCAGCATCGCGGCGGGAACGTGGATATAGATGATGCGAAAGCTGTTGCCTTGCTGGTAGTCCGGCGGCGCAAAGGCGAGGCCCCAGACCAGGCCGATGCCGATCAGCAAAATGGCGGCGATGCTCAACCACGGCAACAGCTTGCCGCTGATGCCGTAAAACCATTTGGGCGAGCCGAGCTTGTGAAACCAGGTCCAGTTCATTGCTGTTTCCATCACGGTGGCGCCCCGTCATTGCGGGGCACTCAGGGTCTTTACTGATTAAGGTTATAACGCTTAACCAGACCTTATTATTCGCCGACGCTGATCTTCAGGCCAGCCGCTATAGCAAAGGGTGTCAGGGTTACCGCCAGGGCGGTCAGGCTGCCAAGCCACAGGAGGTAACCGGTCGCCGGCATGCCCATGAGCGCGGCCTGCAAGGCGCCGCTGCCGAGGATCAACACCGGGATATACAACGGCAGAATCAGCAGGGCCAGCAACAGGCCTCCCCGCTTCAAACCGACGGTCAACGCTGCGCCCACCGCCCCCAACAGGCTGAGCACCGGCGTACCGAGCAACAAGGAAAGCAGCAACACCGGCAGGCACTCAAAGGGCAAGCCCAGCATCATTGCCAACAGCGGTGAGAGCAAGACTAGCGCCAAGCCGGAAAAAGCCCAGTGTGCCAGCACCTTGGCCAGTACCAGAAGTGGCAAAGGGTGCGACGAAAGGACCCACTGTTCAAGGGAACCGTCTTCAAAATCACTGCGAAACAGCCCGTCCAGCGAGAGCAGGACCGATAAAAGCGCCGCCACCCACACCAGTCCCGGGGACAAGGTTTGCAACAGTTTAGTCTCGGGGCCGACCGCCAATGGGAACAAGGCGATGACAATGGCAAAGAACACCAAGGGGTTGGCCAACTCGGCCGGGCGACGGCACAACAGCCGCGCTTCGCGGGCCACCAACAGGGCGAACACACTCATGCCGACCACCGGTTCAAGTCCAGGTCGCGGTAACCGGCGGGCATGCGCGCCAGGGTGTGATGGGTGGTGAGCACGATCAAACCACCCTGCTCACAGTGCCGGGCCAGGTGTTCTTCGAGCTGGGCGACGCCTTGTTTGTCGAGGGCGGTGAAGGGTTCGTCGAGAATCCACAGCGGCGGGCCGGGCAGGTACAGACGCGCCAGGGCCACGCGGCGTTGCTGGCCGGCGGACAGGGTGTGGCAAGGCACGTCTTCAAAGCCGTTCAGGCCGACGGCGGCGAGCGCCTGCCAGATCGCGTCGCGGGACGCCGGGTGATGCAGGGCGCTGAGCCAACTGAGGTTCTCCTCAGGCGTCAGCACGTCCTTGATACCGGCGGCGTGGCCGATCCAAATGAGAGTGCGCGCCAGCTCGGTGCGCTGTTCGGCCAAGGGCTTGCCGTTGAGTCGAATTTCACCGGCCGTCGGCTGCATCAAGCCGGCCAGCAGGCGCAGCAAACTGGTCTTGCCGCTGCCATTGGGGCCGCTGACCTGCACCATGTCGCCGCCCGTCAGCCGCAGTTCGAGGTGCTCGAACAGCAGGCGCAGGTCGCGTTCACAGGAGAGCGCTACGGCTTCAAGAAGAGGGCTGGTCAAAAGATCGCGGGCCTTTACGGTTCAAGTCGGCGGTGCAGCGGCCGTTATAGAGAAAGCACAATAACGGCTTTGGCGACCGATTTTAGAGAGCTGGATCAAATAGTTGTGAGGTTTTTACCGCTCTCTTTGCAGACGGGCGGCATTATACATGTGATGCCCTACTCTAAAGAGGGCAATTTCCCCTGAGACGACGCGCACGATGACCGGCGAGATCAACCTTCCTACGCTTCCTCCAGCCCCGGTGGCCGGGCCTGCCCCGCTGCCCGCGACCGGTGAGTTGCTGAAACTGCTGGAGCCGCAGATCGGGTTGATTGACCCGGGAAAAACCGTGAACGCCGAAGTCATCGCCCTTAAACAAGGTGGCGATGCGTTTCAGTTATTGCTCAAGTTGACCCTCGACAGCGGCCGCCAGACCCTGGTGCAAGCCAGCAGCGCCCAGCCTTTGCCGCTGGGCAGCAATGTGGCGGTGAGCCAGACGCCCGCGGGCAACCTGACCCTCAGCCTGCAGCAAGCCTTGAGCGCCAACGTGGCCGCCCTCACCCGCATCGACACCACGCAAATGCCGGAAGGCACGTTGCTGCAAGCCAAGGTGCTGACCACCCAGATGCTGCCCCAGGGCACCGCGCAACCGGCGATCTACCGCTCATTGGTGACCGTGCTCACTAACGCCCTGGCCGGTGCAACACTGACCGTGGAAAGCCCGCAGCCACTGCGCGTCGGCAGCTTGCTCAGCGCCGTGGTGCAGAATGCGCAAACCTTGACCTTCGTACCATTGAGTGGCCTCCAGGACCAATTGGCAGTCAGCCAGCAGTTGGCCACCCAGCAAAGTCGCCAGGGCTCGCTGGACGTGGTGTTCACCGCCTTGCAGAACCTGCCCGACGACGACACCACGTCCACCGAGTTGCGCGCCGCCGCCGATCGCTTGCTCGCCGCCCTGCCCGACCTCGCGCAAGTGAGCAATCCCAAAGTGCTGGCGCAAGTGATCCAGAACAGCGGCGCCTTTCTTGAGGCAAAATTGCTCGCCGGGCAAAACCCGCAGATACCGCCGCTGGACATGAAGGGCGCCTTGTTGCGCCTGGTCGCGGACTTGCTGCCCGCCCTGCCCACCGGCACTAACCTGAACGCGATCCTGGCCGCCAACACCTTGGCTCAGGTGCTGCCCAACTTTGTGCGCAGCCCGCTGAATACCCTTGGCCAGGTCAGCGCCAAACTGCCACCTGCGGGCTTTCCGCTGCCAGACCGCCTGATGCAGCGCCTGGAAGGTGAAGGCGACCTGGAAAACCTGCTGCGCCTGGCCGCGGCGGCGATCTCGCGCTTGCAAAGCCACCAGTTGTCGAGCCTGGAACAAACCGGCACCACCGCTGACGGCCGCCTGCAAACCACTTGGCAACTGGAAATCCCCATGCGCACCTTGCAGGACATCGTGCCGCTGCAGGTCAAGTTCCAGCGCGAGGAGCCGCCGCCGGACAAGGACCAGCCCGAACGCAAAGCCCAGAAAGACCCCAAACAGATGCTCTGGCGCGTCGAGTTGGCGTTCGACATGGAGCCGCTCGGGCCGTTGCAGGTCCAGGCGCAACTGACCCAGGGCAAATTGTCCAGCCAGCTATGGGCGACGCGGCCGTTCACCGCCAGCTTGATCGAAAGCCATCTGGGCAGCCTGCGCGAGCGCCTGGTGACCTCGGGCATCAATGTGGGCGATTTGGACTGCCACCTCGGCACCCCGCCACGCGGGCCGAGAACCGGCCTGGAACAACGCTGGGTGGATGAAACCGCATGAAAAACCCGACCCCACCGCGCCAGGCGATTGCCCTCAAGTACGACGGCCAGCAAGCGCCGACCCTCACGGCCAAGGGCGACGATGCCCTGGCGGAGGCCATTTTGAAGTTGGCGCGGGAAAATGAAGTGCCGATTTATGAGAACGCCGAGTTGGTAAAGCTGCTGGCGCGGATGGAACTGGGGGACAGTATTCCGGAGGAGTTGTACCGCACGGTGGCTGAGATCATTGCGTTTGCGTGGACGCTCAAAGGCAAGTTCCCGGCACGGTATGACCCGAATGCCGGGCCGGTGGAGCGGGATGTGACGGAGCGTGGCGACGATTACTGAGCCCTACACATAACCCAATGTGGGAGCTGGCAAGGCAGCTCCCACACATGGATCTCTATTGTCAGTTGAGGACCTCGCTCAACGGGATGAAGTTGACTCGGTCACCCATCGCCAGCGTGGTCCCTTCCAACACCTCCACAAACCCTTCCGCCCACGCCGCGCTGCGCAGCACGCCGGAGCTCTGGTTGCGGTAGATGATCGCCTTGCCCTGCTCGATGCGCCCGCGCAGGTATTCGCGGCGGTTGCCCGGTTTGGGCCAGACGAACCCCACCGGCACCTCGAAACGCAGCGGCTCCACATCCTGCACACCTTGGCGGCGTAGCAGGTAGGGCCGCGCCAGTAGCGCAAAGGTCACCAGGGTCGAGGCCGGGTTGCCGGGCAGGCCAATTACCGGCACACCACGGAAATGGCCAAAAGTCAGCGGTTTGCCGGGCTTGATCGCCAGCTTCCACAGCGCCAGTTCGCCCTCTTCGCGCAGGGCGATACCAAGGAAGTCTGCCTCGCCCACCGACACGCCGCCGGTGGACAGAATCAAATCGACAGTGCCCAGGCTCGCTAACTGCGTGCGGGTTTTTTCCAGGTCGTCAGGCAGGATACCGGCGTCGATCACCTCACAGCCCATCCGCGCCAGCCACGAACACAGCACGCGGCGGTTACTGTTGTAGATCTGCCCCGGGCCGAGTGGCAAACCGGGCTCGATCAGCTCGTCGCCGGTCGAGAGCACAGCCACGCGCACTTGGCGCACGACGTTCAGGCGGTCATGCCCCAGCGAGGCGGCGAGGCCCAGTTCGATCGGGCCAAGGCGGGTGCCGGCGGGCAATACCAACTCGCCAACGGTGGTTTCCTGGCCTTGAGGCCGGATGTTCTGGTCGACCTGCAACGGCTCGGTAAAACTCACGCGCTCATCAACGTGGACCACGGCGTTTTCCTGCATCTCCACGCAATCGGCGCCTTCTGGCACCGGCGCGCCGGTAAAGATGCGCGCGCAGGTACCGGCGGCCAAAGGCTGCGGCGCCTGACCGGCGAAAATTCTTTGGCTGACAGCCAGGGGCTCGCCGGTCCAGTCCGAGAGGCGCAGCGCGTAACCGTCCATGGCGCTGTTGGGCCATGGCGGCAGATCAAGGGTGGAGACCAGATCCTGCGCCAATACACGGCCATCACAGTCGGCCAGCATCAGGGTTTGCTGCTCGCGAATCGGTGCGGCTTCGGCCATGTCCAGCAACTGCTGCAGCGCTTGTTCGACCGGCATCAACGCGCCGGTTTTGCCGGGCTTATCCACGGGTTTCGCAGGGTTCGGCCTGCTTCAGGTGGGGCACGAAGTTGCACGGGCGGTGACGGTTGTCGAGTTGCTCGGCGAGGATGCCGTCCCACCCGGTGCGCACCGCATTGGTGGAACCCGGGAGGCAGCACACCAGGGTGCCATTCGCCAGGCCGGCCAGGGCACGAGATTGCACGGTAGAGGTGCCGATATCGGCCACGGAGATCTGGCGGAACAGTTCGCCAAAGCCGTCGACGTGTTTGTCGAGCAGGCAACTTACGGCTTCGGGGGTACTGTCGCGGCCGGTGAAGCCGGTGCCGCCAGTGATCAGCACCACTTGCACCACGTCTTCGGCGATCCAGTGGGCAACTTGCGCGCGAATTTTGTAGAGGTCGTCCTTGAGCAGCACGCGCTCGGCCAGGTTATGGCCGGCGGCGGTGAGACGGTCGACGAAGACCTGGCCCGAGGTATCGGTTTCGAGGGTGCGGGTGTCGCTGACGGTCAGTACAGCAATATTCAGGGGTACGAAGGGCGCATCTGCCTTGGCTTTCATGGCATGGTCCGGTTGTCGAAGGAACAGCCCGATGTTATATCACAGGGCCCTGTTTTCCTGCCGCTGTGGAACCGCCATGTCTCTCGATTCTTCGCCTCTGCCCTGTTCGATTCTGCTGTTGGCCGGTGGCCGTGGCCAGCGCATGGGCGGTCAGGATAAAGGCCTGCTGCCCTGGCGCGGCGAGCCATTGATCGCGCACTTGCAGCGACTGGCCCGGCCACTGACGGATGACCTGATCATCTCGTGCAACCGCAACCATGAGATTTACGCGCCCTATGCCGACCAGTTGGTGAGCGACGACAGCCCGGACTTCCCGGGCCCGTTGGCCGGCATTCGTGCCGGGTTAGCCGCCGCGCGCCATGAGCACCTGCTGATCCTGCCATGCGATGTGCCTTACCTCGACGCGAGCCTGCTGGCCGAGCTGCGCGCGACGGCGCAACGCAACCCGCAGCTGCCGCTGATGGTGCGTCATGGCGCATTCTGGGAACCCTTGATCTGCGTCATCCCCACCCGCCTGCGAACCGAGGTAGAACAGGCGTGGGAAACCGGCGAACGCAGCCCGCGCAAAATCTTCATGCAACTGGGTGGCGTAGGCCTGGAATGCCCGGAAAATGACCCGCGCCTGGCCAACCTGAATACACCTGAACTGTTGCACCCAGGGTTCGGCGTGTCAGAATGAACCTCGCAGAAGGAACTTTGTCGACGCGCCGCGCGTCACAAGGTCAGCAATTTAAAAGCATTCTCTCGGAGACACACTCATGACTCAACGGACCATCGCCGCTCTCATGCTTGCACTGGGCCTCGCTACTCTCGCCGGTTGCGCTTCGCCTACAGTGATCACCCTGAATGACGGTCGCGAAATCCAGGCCGTCGACACCCCTAAATTTGACAAGGCGTCGGGCTTCTACGAGTTCGAACAACTTGACGGCAAGCAGACCCGCATCAACAAGGATCAGGTTCGCACCGTTAAAGACCTGTAAGTCTTAACGTTGGACCCACAAGGCCCGCCTCGCGCGGGCCTTGTCGTTTCCGGGGTTTACCAGTCCAGCGTGATCCGGCTGCGAAAGTCGCGTGTTTCGCCCGTGACCGGGTCGACAAAACGCACGCCTTGGGCCAACAGCTTGAGCGGGTTGGCGTAGTCGTCCTCGACGTCCTTGAGTACGTCGGGGTAGAACGGGTCATTGCAGATACTCGCCCCCAGCGCGGTCATGTGTACGCGCAGCTGGTGCTTCTTGCCGGTCACGGGGAACAGGCCATAGCGCCAGAGATCGCCATTTTCCTCACGCACCTCCACGGCCGTTTCGGTATTGCTGGCGCCCGGCCCTTCCTGCATGCGGAAGAACGGTTCGCCCTCCACCAGGCGGCTTTTGTGCACCAGCGGAAACGTCAGCTGAGGCAACGCCGGCGCGATGGCTTCGTAGAATTTGTCGATGCGGCGTGTGGGAAACAGCTGTTGATACGCCGAACGGCTGTGCGGGTTGGCTGAAAACAGCACCAGCCCCGCCGTGTGGCGGTCGATGCGGTGCAGAGGCACCAGCGAGGGGTTGTCCAGGCGACGAATCAGGCGGCGCAGCAAGGTCTGCTCGACGTACTCACCGGCCGGCGTCACCGGCAGGAAATGCGGCTTGTCCGCGACCACCAGGTGTTCGTCGGCGTACAGGATGGTTTCCTCAACCGGAATCACCTTTTCATTCGGCACTTCCCGGAAGTAATAGATGCACAGCCCTTCCTTGTAGGGCAGGTCCAGGCTGATCGGGTTGCCATTGATGTCCAGCACCCGGCCACGGGCGATGCGGTCCAGCCAGTGCTCACGGCTGATCGCCGGAAAATGCTCGCACAGGCAATCCAGCACCGTCGCCCAAGGGCCCGGTGGCAAATACAAGGTACTGGCTTGGTGCTGGGACGCAGAAAAACCGGATGGGGACATGACAAATGCTCGAAGCCTGGAAAAACAGGCGGGCATTATCCCGCATGCAGCGGGATGGAGCCTAGGGCGGATCTCAGGCCTTGGCCAATTCCGCGCGCAGGATCGGCGAAGCACTCGCGGCGTCGGTGAATTCCTTGAGCCAGCGCAGCACGTCCACGGCTTCCCAGCGGCCGGGGTCGTAGAGCGCGTACAGCAAGCCCTGGTAGCCCACTACGTCGAGTTGCTTGTGGTAGCCGGCACGCTGGAACAAGGCCTCGATCTCGGCGAAGCAGGTGTTGAAATGCACTTTGTTGAAGGGCGTCTTGCCTTCCGTGACCAGGCCGTCGAGGCGCAGCTCGTTCACCGCGTCGCGCACGACCTCGGCGGACATGCGATTGACGCTGCTTTTAAGTTGTTCAACATTCACCACGGGCGTTCCCTCTATTCAATCGCTGTACAAACATACAGTAACTTAATATTTGGAAACCCGCCATCGCCTAACGTCTAAAGCAGAAAGGACACCACCTGCTCGGTGTCGAACGGCCAGCCCAGTTCAGCCCCGGTATCGACCCGCCGAAGCACCGGAATCTGCAGGCCGTAGGCTTCGAACAGGGCTTCGGAGTCGGCGATATCAACCAATTCCACCATCAGCCCGTGTTCGACCAACGGCATGATTTCCGCTTCGGCAAGTTCACACAGATGGCAGCCCAATGTGGTGAATAGCTGGCATTCAGGAGGCATGACAAAAAGACCTGATCAGAAGTAGGCCATTATTCTAAACCGGCCAAATTCCGCTGGCGAGCCGCTCAGTCCTGACTCACCGCGCCTATCTTGTGAATCGACAAGTCGGCACCGTAATACTCCTGCTCCTGGCTCAGGCGCAGCCCGTGCACGCGCTTGATCACGCCATAAACGAGCACGCCACCCACCAGCGCCACCGCGACGCCGAGGGCGGTGCCGATCAATTGGCTGATCAGGCTGACGCCGCCCAGCCCGCCCAGCGCCGTCTGGCCAAAAATGCCACAGGCGATGCCGCCCCACACGCCGCACAGGCCATGCAGCGGCCACACACCCAGCACGTCGTCGATTTTCCAGCGATCCTGGGCGGCAATAAAGAACCACACAAACAGACCACCGGCGACCACTCCGGTGATCAACGCGCCCACCGGGTGCATCAGGTCAGAACCTGCGCAGATTGCCACCAGCCCGGCCAACGGGCCGTTGTGCAGAAAGCCTGGGTCATTGCGCCCAATGATCAAGGCCGCAACCGTGCCGCCGACCATGGCCATCAGCGAGTTGACGGCCACCAGGCCACTGACACCGTCCAGGG
>NZ_JBARTQ010000449.1:0-12106 GCF_049645325.1 Pseudomonas sp.
ATCAAGGTTTCGAATACGATCAAGAGGTTAAGGTCGACACGACGCAGGTCGTTACGGTTCATCTTGTGTCCTGGAAGAGTCAGCGAACTTGACGAGAGCGGCCATGGGAGAACCTCTTAAGATTCCATTTAGAAGCATGACCGGCATGAATCTTACGGGGAAAGGCTGGTACTCTGCACAAGATACTTGAGTTTTCCTACGATACTCGGGGTCTATTCCTCAGTTGCGGAATCAATGACAGGCATGTCGACTATTAACGGCGACCGGTGGTCTTACCTGGAAAGCCCAGATAGAGTTCATGGCATTAGAGGTTACTTTGACGAGGTTTGCGATGTCCCGCACGATCCGTTTTCACAAGTTTGGTCCGGCCGAGGTGCTCAAGTGCGAAGAGCATGCAGCCGCGCAGCCTGCACCGGGCGAAGTGCAGGTGCGTGTCGATGCGATTGGCATCAGCTGGTATGACATTCTCTGGCGCCAGAACCTGGCGTCGTCCCACGCACGCTTGCCGTCCGGCCTTGGCCATGAGATGGCCGGGGTGGTTGTAGCCCTCGGCGACGGCGTGGATGACTTGGCAGTGGGCGATAAAGTGGCCAGTTTTCCGGCCGAGAGCCCCAATGATTACCCGGTGTATGGCGAACAGATCGTCCTGCCCCGTTCGGCCCTGACCCGTTATCCGGATGTCTTGAGCCCGATTGAAGCCAGCGTGCACTACACGCCGCTGTTGATTGCCTACTTTGCCTACGTGGACCTGGCGCGGGTCAAACCCGGTCAATTCGCGTTGGTCACCGACGCAAGCCACTGTGCCGGCCCCTCGTTCGTGCAACTGGGCAAAGCCCTGGGTGTGCGGGTGATTGCCGCCACCAAAGACAGTGCCGAACGCGAGTACCTGCTGTCCCTTGGGGCGGAAAAGGTCATCGTCACCGAAGAGCAGGACCTGTTGATGCAAATCAACAAGATCACCGATAACCGCGGCGTTGACGTGGTGTTTGATGGCTTGGGTGGCCCGCAGATGTCGTTGCTCGGTGACGTACTGGCGCCGCGTGGCAGCCTGGTGCTCTACGGCCTGCAAGGCGGTAACCAGACGCCATTCCCGGCCTGTGCGGCGTTCCAGAAGAATATTCAGTTCTTTGTGCACTGCATCGGCAACTTCACCGGCAAGCCCGAACTGGGCATCATCCAGGACCAGGTCGCCTTGCAACGTGCCCTGCGTGACATCAACCAGTTGACGGCCGACCGTGTGCTGGTGCCGCTGAAAACCACGGTGTTTCCGTTCAATCAGTTCGTGGAAGCGCACCGTTATATGGACGAATGCCCGTGCCGCGAGCGTGTTGCGTTGCAGGTTGAAGCTGTTTGACGTGTAGGAGTATTCGTAAACGAGCATTCCAAAGCCCTGGCGCATGAGGCAAATGCGCCATTTGACAGGGCTTAACCCACGCGTTGCCTGATGCGTCCGGTCATATTTCTGGCCTGTAAAAGCTACCTTTCCCCTTGGCGCCGCCCTGAAACCCAGTGCGGCGTCTTTGTGTGCGCGCCATTCGCGCGTTGACCGGTGTTTATCTGAACTGGTTTTCGACCAAGTTCTGTGTCTGTTAATCATCTTTTCAGTCCTGATAATTGTGACTTCACTTTCATCTCAAGGATTGAGTAATGATTGATTCTCTTTTGCTGCCACGGGTTGTTTCGACAACTTCTATCACCGCGTCTGTCTGCGCACGAAGCGCGGGGTACTTTCAAGGCGAGTTTTATTCGGCCGCCCAACGAATATCAAAGTGTGGTGGATTTTATTTGTCGGATGGTTCTTTTAATTCTGAAATAAAGCGGTGTAGGAAGTTGTCGGAATGTTCCTAGGCTTGTCGCCATCAATGGCCTTGTCTCCCGGCGCAGAGCCTTCCGCGTACCGGGCTGCCTTGGTGCTGGTCAAGTAAGCAGCCGGTGTCGGGTTGTTGCAAGGTGCTAGTGTTTGATGATCGGGACACGGTGCCGCAGCGATTCGCTTACCGACGCAATATAATGAGCAAATACTGTCAGCAGTTGCTTGAAACTGATATTACAACTCAGGTAGTCGAACTATGAGCGCTATTCACGAACAGGCGATGAATTATGTTTACCAACAAGTTCTCCAACGCTTGGTTGGGCACTTCAATCGCGCCGAACGCACGGCACTTCAGTTATTGATCCAGCGTATTGTCGTGGCCGCTGGCGGCATGGAACAGGTGGGGGATTACAAGGTGCTGGTGGCCCACGGCGGCGGCGAGGTCAGCAGCTACACCCTGGCACTGCTGCGCGCCGCGCAGTTGACCATTGCCGGGCGAGCGCCCAGGACGTTCCAGTTGCGGGTCGCCACGCTGCGCCATGCCGGCATGACTCAGGCGACGCTCGATACGCTCCACCGCGGTTATGGGCGGCTGTTCTTCCACGATGACCCCCGGGTGGAGTTGCTGATGGTGGAAAATGACGAGGTGCTGCCGTTCAACCACCAGCGCCCGGCGTCTGCCTCAGGGCGCGCAACCAGCCAGCGGACCATGTTGATGGTGGGTCACCTGACGTCGGGGGATATTCGCGCAACGCTGTGTAACGACACCTACCTGGCCATGGGTGATTTCTTCCAGCGTGTCACCGCCTGGGACGGTGGGGTGCATGCGGTGGTGAGTGGCGATTCGGTGCGTAAACAGGGGCAGCTCCTCGCCTGGCTGAAAAAGACCGCCCAGGCGACCGGAGCGCAGACGCCAAAGGGCAAGCCTTCATCGCTCAATGGTGTGTATGCGCGTATGTGCCAATGGAGCGACGAAGTTCACCGCGACCTCTACGGCGAGCACTACGTGCCAAAGGCGGACGCCAGCCTGGGTGGGCACCGTCACTTGGCTTACATCGGCATCGCCGACTTGCTGGAGGGGGGCGCCGACAACCGTGCACCGTTGCTGAACGAGTTCATGGCCTATGCGGCGGACCCGCTGGGCTTCCATTTGAGCCACCCGGCCTATGCCATGCCGCTGCTGACTGCGCACCTGCGAGGGTTGCAGGCCGAGTGCCTGCGGGCGTTGGACTACGAAGCGGGCGTCGAAGAACTCTTCATGCAGGCGCACGCATACCTTCGCCACCACCACGCGCCTGAGACGTTGCTGGCGGACGCGATCAGTCGCGAAGGGCGTGTTTCGTCGGCCAATTACGCCCAACAGTTCTTCGGCCTGGACGAAGGGCAACTGATCTGCCTGCTGTTTTCGCCCTTCATCCATCACGGCGAACGCTTGGAAGGCTATTTGCGTCAATGTCACCCGGGCATGTTGGTGGCCCTGCCTGAACTGCACAAAGTCCTGCAAGGCAAGCCTGCCGCTGAAATGCTGCAACAGTGGGTGAGCGACACCAGCGGGTTGCCGCTGCCCTTGCTTCAACACTTGTATCGCAAGCGTCCGGTTGCCTACAGCCCGGCGGTGGCCGCCTGCAGTCGCCGTCAGGAAAGGTCCGTGGCGACGATTGAAATGGCCTTCCAGCTGTCCGGGCGATGACGCTGCGTGGTGAGCGGCAGGCAGATTTCGCCTATCAGGCGGTGTATCGCTACATGATCAACCTGATCAATGAGGTGAGCGCTGAGACCCGGGTAAAGCTGCCATCCTTGCGCCAGTTATCCCAGCGTTTGAACGTGTCGATATCGACGATCCAGTACGCGTATTCACTCCTGGAAAAGGAGGGCCGGGTGTATTCAGTGGCGAAGTCGGGCTATTACGCGTGGCCGTTGGCGGGCAGCCCCTCGGTCTGGCCGGGCGGGGATTTGCTCGAACGCCTGTACGTGGCCGCCCGACGCCCCGGCATGGCGGTACTCAGTGGCGATGAGCCCGCCTTGCTGGCGTCTCTGGACACCACGCTGCTGCGATTGGAACGGGAGCTGGTGCGCCAGTACCCGCGCCAGTTGCAGCCGTGGTCCCAGCCTTGCGGCGTCTGGGAGCTGCGGGCGGCGCTGGCGGCGCGCTACACCTCGTCGCCGACCCGCTGCTGGCATGCCGACGACGTGTATATCGGCGCCGACTTGCGGGGTGTGCTGGACATTCTGATTGATGTGCTGGGCCTCAAGGGTACGTCGGTGATTGTCGAGTCTCCCTGCGACTGGCTGATCCTGCGGCTGATGCAAGACGCCGGCATTCGCCTCATTGAGTTGCCCTGGGCACAGGACGCGAGCCTGGACCTGTCGGCGCTCGAAAGGCTGCTGCGCGAGGAACCGGTCCATCTGGTGTTGCTCTCATCCGCGGTGAGCCAGCCCTCGGGGGTTGCCATGACGCTGCGTGACCGCCTGCAGGTCGCGCACCTGCTGGACCAGCATGCCTGTTGGCTGCTGGAAAACGACACCTATGGCGAGTTGAGTTTCAAGCCACCGCAGACAGCATTGCGCGACCTGGTGAACCCGGACCGGGTGATCGTGTTTTCCTCTTTCGAGAAAGTGCTCGGCCCCGAAGCGCCTTATGGGTATGTGCTTTCACGGCACTTGAGCAGTGAGTTGCAGCGTCAGTTCCTGTTGCGCTCGTTCCGGTTGTCGGCCATTCGCCAGCGCGCAATTGCGCGCCTGTACCACAGCGGGCGAATTGACCAGCACTTGCGCAGCCTGCGCCAACTGCTGCGTGAACAGGCGCTGGAAATGAGCCAGCGCCTCGATCAACACTTGGGAAACCAGGTGACGTACCGCATGCCGGCAGGTGGCGCCACGTTCTGGCTGGGGTCTACCCAGGCGGTGGACATGCGCCAAGTGTTCCAGTACCTGCTCACGCGCCACGTGGTGGTCGCGCCGGGTGAGTTGTTTAGTGTTGGCGGCTTGCATCACCAGTATTTGCGTTTGAGTCATACCTTTCAGGGGCAACCCGACCTGGAGATGGCGCTGACGGCCCTGGGCGAGGCGCTGCGTCAGGCGCAGATCGCCTGAGTGTAGGAAATTTCTCTTTTGCATGTGGGATCGATACCGTCGCGCAGCAGTCCAACTCTCAGTAAACTGTCGTTTTTTCCAAATCCTTCTTTTCGAGGTTTATGCATGACAATCAGTCCTTTTGCGGGCAAGCCGGCGCCAGCTCAGTTGCTGGTGGATATCCCGCGACTGGTCACGGCCTATTACACCGGCCAGCCTGATGCAGCGATCTCCACCCAGCGCGTGGCCTTTGGCACGTCCGGGCACCGTGGCAGCTCGTTCGAGCTGAGCTTCAACGAATGGCACGTGCTTGCCATCAGCCAGGCCATTTGCCTGTACCGTGAGGCCCAAGGTATCAACGGCCCGCTGTTCGTCGGCCTGGACACCCACGCACTGTCGACCCCAGCCGGCGCCAGCGCCCTGGAAGTGCTGGCGGCCAACGGCGTTCACGTGATGCTGGCCGAGGGCGATGAATACACGCCGACGCCGGCGATTTCCCACGCCATCATTTGCTACAACCGTGGCCGCACCACTGGCTTGGCGGACGGCATCGTGATCACGCCGTCCCACAACCCGCCACAAAGCGGCGGCTACAAGTACAACCCGCCAAACGGTGGCCCGGCCGACACCCACGTCACCAAGTGGATCGAAGCCAAGGCCAACGAACTGCTGGCCAACAAATTGGCCGGGGTCAAGCGCATCACCCACGCCCAGGCCCTCAAGGCCGACACCACCCACCGTCATGACTACCTCAACAGCTATGTGGCTGACCTGGTCAATGTCATCGACATGGACATCATCCGCAGCGCCGATCTGCGCCTGGGCGTCGACCCGCTGGGCGGAGCAGGGGTGCGCTACTGGTCGGCAATTGCCGAGCATTACCGCCTGAACCTCGACGTGGTGAACACCGAAGTCGATTCCACGTTCCGTTTCATGAGCGTCGACTGGGACGGCCAGATTCGCATGGACCCGTCCTCCAGCTACGCCATGCAAGGTTTGATCGGCCTCAAGGACCGTTACGACGTGGCTTTCGCCTGCGACCCGGACCACGACCGTCACGGCATCGTCACCCCGTCCGGTGGCCTGCTCGCACCGAACAACTACCTGGCGGTGTCCATCGACTACCTGTTCCAGAACCGTCCTGACTGGCGCGCCGATGCGGCCGTGGGCAAGACCGTGGTCAGCAGCGGCCTGATCGACCGCGTTGCGGCGCGTATCGGTCGTCGTCTGTTCGAGGTGCCGGTCGGCTTCAAATGGTTTGCCGACGGCCTGTTCGAAGGTTCGCTGGGTTTTGGCGGCGAAGAAAGCGCCGGTGCTTCGTTCCTGCGCAAGGACGGCAGTGTTTGGAGCACCGACAAGGACGGCCTGATCCCGGCCTTGCTGGCGGCTGAAATGACCTCACGCAAAGGCCAGGACCCAAGCCAGATCTACCGTGGCCTGACCGACGCCCTGGGCGAGCCGTTCGCGATTCGCGTCGACGCCAAGGCCACCCCAGCGCAGAAAGCCTTGCTGGGCAAGCTGTCGCCGGAGCAGGTCACGAACACGCAACTGGCCGGGGAAAGCATCCAGCAGATCCTCAGCCATGCGCCGGGCAACAACCAGGCGATTGGCGGCTTGAAAGTGATGACCGAAAACGGCTGGTTCGCCGCACGTCCATCGGGCACCGAGGACATCTACAAGATCTACGCCGAGAGCTTTATCGGTGAAGACCACCTCAAGCAGTTGGTGCAAGAGGCGCAGGTGCTGGTAGACGGCGCAATCTCCGAGTAACTGCCGCAGCGCTGTAAAAACGGTGGGAGCTGGCTAGCCAGCTCCCACCGTTTGTTTGGCGTAAGGGTCAAGGTCAGGCGAGGTCGACCAATACGATCTCGCTGTCCTCGACCGCCGTCACCCGCAGCACCTGCTCATCCTCGACCGCCACGCCATCTCTGGCGTGCGCACGCAAACCATTGACCTCAATCACGCCCGTCGCCGGTACCAGGTACGCCCGACGCCCGCTGTCGAGCCGATACTCGGCGCTTTCGCCGGCTTTCAGGTTGGCTGCCACCAAGCGTGCATCCGCCCGAATGCGCAGGCTTTCGCTGTCACCGGCCTTGCCGCTGGCCAGTGTCACAAACCCCTCGCGATCGCCTTGTGGAAACGGCTTTGCGCCCCAGGAAGGCGGCAGGCCGGCTTCATTGGGAATAATCCAGATCTGGAAAATTTTGGTCGGCGTGGCTTCCAGGTTGTATTCACTGTGGGCAATCCCGGTGCCTGCGCTCATCACTTGCACATCGCCAGCTTCGGTGCGGCCCTTGTTACCGAGGTTGTCGGCGTGGCTGATCGCGCCTTCGCGCACGTAGGTGATGATTTCCATGTCGCGGTGCGGGTGCTGCGGGAAACCGGTGCCGGGCGCAATGATGTCGTCGTTCCACACCCGCAGGTTGCCCCAGTGCAGGCGCTTGGGGTCATGGTATTCGGCGAATGAAAAGTGGTGATGGGCGTCAAGCCAGCCATGGTGGGCGCCGCCCAAGGTATTGAAAGGTCGAAGTTCAAGCATGATTGCCTCCTGTGGATGGCGCTCATGATCCAGCAGTGCATGATCGATAAAAAGCGTAAAAACTGCCGGATTACTATCCAGTAATTCGATGGATAAGTGGCGTTTTGACTTTCACTTCATCGCCTAAGTGTATGACCCGGCAGTAATTGGCTGGAACTCAGCGCCAATTCCGGCGACCATGGTGCATTCGCCAAATCCCACCTCATCGCTGGAGTCCGCGTGCCGCAACACACCCCTGAATTGCCCCCCGAACTGCGCCCTCTGGCGGAAATGCCCCCGTTCAAACGCCTGGCCGCGCGATTATTTGGTCACGGCTTGACACGTTTGCGCGCGCAACACCGGTTTTCCTGGTTGCATGGGCAAGCTGATGGGTTTTGTAGCGGGCACGAGGCGGGCGTGGAGTACGGCTACCGTGAAGGCAAGGCTGACGGCATTGAGGAAGGGCGGCAGGTGCTGCTGATCCGCGACTTTCGCCCCGACGAGCACCGTGCGCCGGGCGTGGACGACAGCCTGTTCGACGATTGGCGCCTGCCGCTGACCGCCGACGTGAAGAAGCGCATGAAGGCCGACGTGGCGCGCTTGCTGCCCGCCCATGCACAGCCGAGCGCCGCGCAATGGAAGATGATCTTCAGCGACACGCCCTCGACGTCGGTGATTGCCGGCGCCGGTGCTGGTAAATCGACCTCGCTGGTGTTGCGAATCCTGCTGCTGACCCACTACCTGGGCTTCGAACTCAGCTCGATGACCGTGGTGACCTTCACCCGTGAGTCGCGCAAGGACTTCATCAACAAGCTCATGGACATTCTCAGCCTGTGGGGCCAACCCCTTGGCAGCAAAGAAGCCCAAGCCGTGGTGCGCACCTTTCACTCGCGCATTCTGCCGATGGTGCGCAGCCTGCCGGGTTTCGAGCGGCTGCAAGCCTTTGAAAACCTCAGCAGTGGTTTCGAAGACGCTGACAGCAACCCGTTTGACCTGCGCATCAGTGATGCCCAGCGCCAGCAGATGAATGCCTGTTACCACCGTCTGCACGGCCGGCATGAGCGCTTTCGCGAATTGATCGCGCCCTTGGCCCGCCATGGGCTGCAGCTCAAGGAGCTGGAGCGCGACCACCCGGATGTACAAAAGCGCATGGCAGTTACCGAACTGGCCGCCAAGCGTGATGAAGAACTGTGCGATGTGATTGAGGACTTGTGGTTTCGTGCCGGCGCATGGCCGATCAAGGGCATTGAGCCCAGCCGTCAGGCCTTCGAAATCAATGGTGCGCAGTTCCACTGCCACGGTTACATCCCTGAGTTGGATGCCTGTGTGGTGCTGGGCTTCGATGCGCGGGAAAACGCCCAGATCAGCCGTCCACATTCAAAGCTGTCGGTGCGTGCGGAGTGGGCGGTCAAGCGCACCCTGTTTCAAGCTTTCTGTCGTAAACCATTGATATGGATAGACAGTTACGAGTCGTCAAAACGCCTATTAAGCAGCCTGGCGGGCGATGCAGCGGCCGGCCCAGGGTTTGATTACAAGGTCAAAGGCGAGCTGGCTTCGGCGCCTTTGCTGGACAGTTTTGTCACAGCCGCCGGGTTTATCGAGAACCTCGGGCTGGACGTGCCGACCGCCGTAGGCCAGATGAGCTTCGCCAAAGACGACCCGGACCGGTTCTTCTTCGAAGCCTTGAGTATTTTCTGGAAGGCGCTGGAAGACCACCTGCTGGATCAGTCGCCGCCGATCATGACCTACAACCGCATGTTTTCGCTGTTCGGCGAGAACACCCCGGAAAACCTCAAATTGCTCAGTGACCCTTTGTTGCGGCCGATGTCGCACCTGATGATCGACGAGTTCCAGGACGTGTCGCCGCAAATCGTCTCGTGGGTGCGTGCCAGCTTGCGCGAAATCCGCAGCCGTGGCCCGGCGATGCATGTGGGCCGTGGCGCGCAACGCTCGTCTTTGTTGTGTGTGGGCGATGACTGGCAGTCCATTTATGGTTGGCGCGGCAGCTCGCCCAAGTACTTCATGGAATTCAACAAAGAGTTCGTATCGCCGAGCACCACCCGCGTGATGCTGGGTGAGAACTACCGTAGCCACCAGCACATCATCGATGCGGCCGAACATATTGTGCGTGCCGCCCCGGCGATCCCCGGCAAAAAGGCCAAGGCCAGTGGCGCGCCCAAGGATTTGGTGCCTGTCGCTGTGCGGGAACGGGACGATGCTGCACTGGGCCGCGCGCTGCTGGAGCATTATCAGAAGGGCGAATCAGTGTTAATGCTCTATCGAAAAAGTAGCGATAAGTTACTGATTCAAGAGCATATTCAGTCTGCAGTTAATGTTGATTCCATCTTGCCGCCAGCGTCTCGCCGGTTGAAGCAACTGACCTATCACAGTGCCAAGGGCCTGCAAGCGGACGCGGTTTTCCTGCTGGGCGACTGCCAGCACCTGACCAGTTCACCCTACAAGAACCAGGTTTACCGCATGGCGGGCCTGGGCAATAACGGTGACAGCGAGCCGTATGACACGGCGCAAAAAGACGAAGTACTGCGCCTGGCCTATGTCGGTATTACCCGGGCCGTGAGCCATTGCTATTGGTATGTGGAAAAACCGGAAGGCCAGGGCGTCAATGTGCCCAGGGCGTCGGAGCGCGTCGACGGGAAAAAAGCGTTTTTTGACGATCAGCGCCGTTAGGCACTGAATACGATTGAAGGGTGAAGGCAGGCTTGTGTGGGCGCTGGCTTGCCAGCCCCCACATTGGAAAATTGCCGCCTGATCAGTTGGGCGTCAGGCCCGCAACGACAGTGGCGGCACAAAACACTCCAGTTCGTCTTCCACGGCTTCGATGATCCGCTCAACATCGGCGGCGTTCATCACCGTGGCGCAAGGAATGCCGGCGATGGCGATCAGCGTTTCGCCGCTGGCACGGTCGAACAGGCGCGCGACCATGCTGCCAGGGGCGTCCATGCTGCCCTCGAAGCCCATGGGATGAAAATGCCAGCGCATCAGCTGGCAGGCGTTGGGGAACGTCACTTTGTTCATGTTGCCCACCTTGTTCATTGAGCGCTTCCTTTAGCTCGCGGCAGGGGGCCAGACCTTCACTGGTCGTGGCATCGAAGAACTTCAAAATAGCATTCGTTCGCAAAGCCAAGGTGAGTTTTTTCGCTCCGTTCGGCAGTTCTTTTCCAATTGTTTGATGCAGGTCATGTCCTGCTAAAAATTAGGCAAAAGGCCATTAGTCAGAAGTTCCAGTTGACCATTGAAGCGGCCGTTAAAATTCGGCAATCTCAGGCGTTTATCCGTCGCAGAGCCTTACATGCCCGACATCGCCCCAGCCGACGACTGCCAAAACACCCAAGCCACCGGCGAGTTGGTCTTGCGTCATCACTTGTGCTGGCGCCATCGCGATCTGGATGGCGTGATGGCCTACTACCACCCCGACATTCAGTACCACGACTTCTTCCAGAACCGCGTAGTCGGCTATGCCGAGCTGCGTGACTACCTGCAAGCCAGCATGCCGCGGGGCGCCGATGAGGCGATTGAGCACACCGACCGCATTCGCGCCGATGGCGATACCGCGTTCATCCAGTACCGCATCACGTTGCGGGGTGGCCAGGGGCTGGTGTCATTTCGTACCAGCGAGGCCATCACCGTGCGCGATGGGCTGATCTGGCGCGTCAATGAATACGCGTCGCTGGTGCATGAGCAGCCGAGCCAGGCTGCCCGGCCTACCGTCAGCCGCCTGGGCCTGTCGCCCCAGCAATTGGGGCACATGGCCAATGACCTGCAGCAGTACTTCCACCTTAAGCAGCCTTACCTGGACCCGGAGCTCGACCTGCAACGGGTGGCGAAGGAATGTGGCTACAGCCGCAATCAGATTTCTTACCTGCTGAACCAGGTGCTGGGGCAAAGCTTTTATCGCTACGTCAACCAGGCGCGGCTCCAGCATCTATTGGCCACGTTGGACAAGGCGCTGCCGCCAATCAAAATCGATGATCTGGCCTTTGCGGCGGGGTTCAACTCCCTGTCGGCGTTCTACAGCGCGTTTCGCCAACACACGGGCCAGTCGCCCAAAGCCTACGTCAAACAAATTTCCCTGCGTGCACGCGCGCAAGACAGCCGCTGACACTGCACTCTAGGATCGACCCTATCGAAATGAGGTAGGGGAGTTTGGCATGCCGGCATGGCGCACTATCAGTTTATGGATGGACCAACTGGACGACCCGCTGCGCGCGCGGCCGTCGCTGGAACACGACCTGGACGTCAACGTGGCCATCATCGGCGCCGGTTACACCGGCTTGTGGACGGCCTATTACCTGAAACGCCAGGCGCCGGAACTGAAGATTGCGATCATCGAGGCGCAGACCGCCGGTTTTGGCGCGTCCGGCCGCAATGGCGGCTGGCTGATGGGTAATGTGCTCGGCGAAGACCGATTGCTGGCGGGTCTGGACCCTGAGCAGCGCCGCGCCTCGTATGACCTGCTGCACGGTATTCCGGACGAAGTGGCGCAGGTGCTGGCCCGTGAAGGCATCGACTGCGACTACCGCAAGGGTGGCGCCCTGTACTGCGCCGCGCGCTACCCCGAGCAGGAAGGCAGCCTGCGCCGTTACCTCGACAAACTTTACGCCCAAGGGCTCACCGAAGCCGATTACCGCTGGCTGAGCCCGCAACAGCTGGCCGAACAGATTCGCATCGCCAAGCCCTATGGC
>NZ_JBARTQ010000450.1:0-3518 GCF_049645325.1 Pseudomonas sp.
GCCTAGGCGAGGCACCGAGTGGAGGGGCAAGAGCGTTTTGCTTACTTTTGCGCTCTATCAAAAGTGAGCCGCCGTAAGGGCGGAACCCATACCCGCCATCACCCAAATAACGGATATACACCCCGCCACCTCTCCTAAAAAAACCGGACAATCAGCTCCCATCCCCCCCATGGGCCTCTTCAAAAAAGTAATCCTTCCAACTCCCAGCCTTGTTCTTCAATACCCCCAGCGCCTGCAACTTCTCGGCATAGATGTAAGTCCGCTGCGGCACGATGGTGAAGTCAATCTCCGGGTCCTGCACAATCTTCTCAACCAGGTCCAGCGGCAGCTTGGACTCCTCCACCCGGATATACGCCTTGGCCGCCGCAGGCTTGTCAGCCTTGATAATCTTCTCGGCCTCCGCCAGCGCGTCATAGAACGCCTTATACGTCTTGGGGTTCTCGTCGTGAAACTTCTCAGTGGTATAGAGCACGTTAAACGTAGCCTGCCCACCCAGAATGTCGTACGAACTGAGCACCTTGTGCACGTTAGGATTCAACAACTCCTGATACTGAAACGGCGGGCTGGAAAAGTGCGAATTGATCTCCGATCCACCCGCAATCAACGCGGCCGTAGCATCAGGGTGGGCCAGGCTGATCGAGATATCGTCGAACTTCTTGAAGTTGGCATCACCAAACTGCTTGGCTGTCTCAATCTGCAACGTACGCGACTGGAAGCCCACGCCAGCGGCAGGCACGGCAATACGGTCTTTCTCACTGAAATCGCTAAGCGTCTTCACGTTGGGGTTATTGGTCAGCAAGTAGTTGGGCATCGAGCCAAGCGAGGCGATGGCCTTGACGTTCTGCTTGCCCTTGGTGCGGTCCCACAAGGTCAACATCGGCGGCACACCGGCCGAGACCACGTCCAGGGCGCCCGCCAGCAGTGATTCGTTCATCGCCGTGGCGCCGGAAATGCTGTTCCATTCCACCTTGATGTCCAGGCCCTGCTCCTTGCCATGCTTTTCGATCAAGTGCTGGTCGCGCACCACGTCGAGGATCAGGTAGCCGATACCGAATTGCTGGGCGATGCTGATCTTGCCTTCGGCCTGGGCGCCAGGGCTGAGCAATGCGCTCGCAGCCGCCAGCGACGCGGCCAGGAGGGTCAGGGAGGAACGCTTGAAGGTCATGGAGGGGTCCACTGCGATAGCGAGAAGGTGATGGAGCGTAGCGGTCATTTTTAAGACATGAAAAGAATATCTAGCTCTATTCTTATGCCATTAATAAGCGAAGCTGACCTGCTATATTGCGCCACCGTTTATGCCGCCGTGAGTCGCCCGATGCTGCGCACCAACCTCAATGAATTGCTGATTTTCATGGCCGTGGTCGACGGTGCCAGCTTTGTTGCCGGCGGCCAGGCCATGGGGCTGACGCGCTCGGCAGCGGGTAAAGCCGTCATGCGCCTGGAAGACGACCTCGGCGTGCGCTTGCTGAACCGCACCACCCGCACCCTGAGCCTGACCGATGAAGGCCGCGCCCTCTACGACCAGGGCGTGCAGATACTGGCGGCGGTCGACACCGCGCAAAACACTATTGGCCAGCCCAGCGGCACACCCCGTGGGCTGTTGCGCCTGACGTTGCCCGACGCATTTGGGCGCCGCGTCGTGCTGCCACTGCTCGACGCCTACCTGAAAGCCTGGCCCGAGGTGCAGGTAGAGGTCAGCTTTACCGATCGCATGGCCGACATCGTCGAAGACGGCTTTGACTTGGCGATTCGCATTGGCGGCGAAAATACCGACCGGCAACTGGTCTCCCGCGTGGTCGCACGCTACCGCGCCTTACTGTGCGCAGCGCCCGCCTACCTCGCCGAACACGGCGCGCCTCGCGACGCCGATGCCCTCGCCCACCACGATTGCCTGTATTTCAGCAGCCGCACGCGCAAACAGAGCTGGCGCTTTCGCGATGAACAGGGTCAATGGTTCAAGGCGCCAGGGCACAGTCGCCTGCGCCTGGACAGCGGCGAAGCATTGCGCGACGCCGCCGTGGCCGGCATGGGCATCGCCCTGCTGCCGGACTTCGTCATCGCCGACGACCTCGCCAGCGGCCGCCTGGTGCCGGTGTTGCCGAACCTGGACGCGGGCGATGTGGAAATCCTGGCCATGTACCCGAGCAAGCGCTACCTGGAACCCCGCGTACGCCGTTTTATCGACGTACTGGCCGAGCAGTTGCCGGGCTGATCAATCCGCGTGGGCCACGGCCTTGATCTCGACGATCTGCGCGTCCGACGCCAGGTAATTCACGCCAACCAGCGTGGCCGCCGGGCGGTGCGTGCCGATGTACTCTTTCCATACCGCAACAACCGCGTCGAAGTCGCGCTTGGCGTGAACGAGGAAAATATCTACCGACGCGATATTTTTGCGACCGACGCCAAAGCCTGCCAACACGTGATCAAGGTTTTCCAGGGTTTTGCGGGTTTGCGCAGCAGCATCGCCATCGACGAATTCGCCTTCCAACGTGTGGGAAAACTGCCCAGCAATAAAGATCGTACCGTTGACGCTATAGCCCTGGCTGACGCTGTTGCCCTCTTCCCATGCAACGCCGTGGTTATAGACAGAAGTGTGAGTGCTCATAGTGCGTTTCCCGTGGGGTTGATTGGGGAAACTCTACCAAGGCCATTGGCGAATGGACGTCGACACTGAAGCGAGCACCGTTCGCGCAAAAAATCCCCATGGGCGCCGCTCGGCTGTTATTGTGCCGCGCTTTGAAATACTGCCGACTGACAGCGAGGAAATGGACGTTGAACACTGACGAAAAAATGACCGGAGACCTGTTCGAGGTTGATAAACGCCTGTCACTCAAACCCGTGGTGGACTTCAACGCCTACCTGCGCGCCGCATTCGGCGAAGGCCCGTGCACGTGCGTACGCTGCACCGCCGGCAACGGTGACGAAACCGGCTATGCGTTCCAGCACACCTTTACCTTCGACGCTAAACCCACCCACCGCCGCTTCGCCTCCACGGCGGGCAGTGATGTGTTGATGGCCTTGAAGAAGGCGTGGTTGTCGTACACCAAGGCTGAATTGCCGGCCAGTGGTGTGCTGGCGCTGGATACGGTGAAAGAGTTTGTCGAGCCGCAGTTGCACCGGCGTTTGGCACCGCTGTTTTTGGCCAGTGGGTTGGTCAAGGACGTTGACGGCGAGTTGCAGATTCAGCCGCAGGCTGCGTGATTTCGGCAGCCCCCAAAAATCAATGTGGGAGCCGTTGAGCCCGGGCGAGGCTGCGAAGGCGGCGGCAGCATTGCCGATGAGGATTGGGCGTTGGTTCGCTGAGTACATATCCGGTATTTGGGTGATGGCTTGTATGGGTTCCGCTCTTACAGCGGGTCACTTTTGAAAAGAGCCCAAAAGTAACCAAAAGGCTCTTGCCCCTCCACTCGGCACCTCGCTTAGGCTCGGTGTGCCCTCACTCCGGCTTGAATCCGTGGGCCGCCGTGACGGGCCATCCATGGCCCAACACGGCTAACCCGGCGTCCTGCCGGGTTACC
>NZ_JBARTQ010000451.1:0-8247 GCF_049645325.1 Pseudomonas sp.
GGTCAGGGATTTCGCGAAAATCGCGCTCCAGCATCGCGCGGTAACCGCTTAGGCCAACAGGGGTGGCGTTGTAGGTCACGCGCGGGTGGACGAAGCGGCCGAGGTGTTCCCAGGCCTGGCGGTTCAGGCAGTCGATATAGCCTGTGTAGAGCTCGGCGAGTTGGTTTCGGGTCATGAACGGCTCCTTGAGTCAGGCGCTGAGTGCGCCCGAGGGTGCAGGTTTGCCCCGGGGCCATTTGTTATATCACCGAGCCGGTGCCGAAGGCCAAAGTCGAACGCGTGGAGCATACCCAGCTGGGGGCGCGGCGCTGTGCTTATCGTGTTGTCCAGGCCTGAGCGCGAAGGCGCAGCACACATTTTTGGAACCCAACGCTCATGCTGCCCACTCACCCAGATTGCGATGACGTCCATCGCAATCTTCCCGTTCTAAAAGGTGAGAGGCAATGAGCCATGGTGCATAAAGTTTCCAGCGCAATCTCCAGCGCGTATACCGTTAGCCACGCTCAAAGCGCAGACGCCCCTCAGTTCCATACAATTTCGTCATTGGGTGAAAAACTGGGCAGCGGCAGCCAGAAAGATGTTTACCACTCTCGGCAAGATCCGCGGCAGTGCGTCTGCCTGATCCGCGCGGGCACCACGGGAAGCATTCCCGAGAGTGCTTACGCTGCTAAAGAAATGGCATTGACCAAGCAGCTTAAAGAACTGGGTTTTCCGGTGGTTGATGCGCACGCTTTGGTCGCCTACGAGGGTGAAGTAGGGCTTTCCAAAGACTACATTTACCATGCGCTGGATTCCGAGGACGTGGTTCATAATCGCCGGAGCATGCCCAGTGGCGAATCCTTCAATACAAACGTGATGAAGGACTGCGACGCCATCATCTCCAAGCTGAAAAACCATCACCTGCACATTGAAGACTTGCAGTTCATCATCGACGAGCATGGCCGGGTGCGAATCAATGATCCGCGTGATGTGGTGAGATCTTCGCCGGAAAAAAGCATTAATAAAGTCCGCGAGTTGCGCGCCGTTGCATTGAATAACTTGCTCGACGTCAGCGACTGAGGGCCATCAGCCCATCGCTCGACAGCGGTGTAAGCGCATGAAGTGGGCGAGCTCTAAAAAACCGGAGCTACGCCAGGCAGCGTGTGACAACGGGTTCACCTGAGCAATCCGGGATTGATCAGGTGAATATTCTTTTCAGCCTTCGAGGTTATGCGCGCTGGCGCACTGGCTATAGATAAGCCGGACGAACGCTCAGCCTGAACGTCGAATTATACAGTCAGTACACGGCAACGCGCCGCTCCCTCACGCCCTGCGCGCCATCAACAACACCGTCGCCGCCGCCGACAACAACCCTGCGCAGCAACGATTGAAGACCCGCTTGCCACGCGGCTCGGCAAACCAGCGACGCATGTGCAGGCCCATGTAGGCGTAGGCGCTGATGGCGATCCATTCGAGCATCAGGAACAGTGCGCCCAGCAAGGCAAATTGTGCAGTGATGGGTTGGCCGGGCACCACGAACTGCGGGAGGAAGGCGGTGAAGATCAGGATGGCTTTCGGGTTGCCCGCCGCCACCAGAAACTCCTGACGCGCCAACGCCCACAATCCTACTTTGGCTGTAGTCGACTGCGCCTCTGCCTGCGGGTTTGCCCGCCACAGCTGGAAGGCCAGATAAAACAGGTAGGCGGCCCCGAGAATCTTGATCGCGTAAAACAACAATTCCGACGTTTGCAGCACCACCGCCAAACCAGCGGCGGCGAGGGCGATCATGCCGGCGAAGGCCAGCAGGCGGCCGATGCCGGCCAGGCAGGAGGTGCGGTAGCCGTAGCGGGTGGCGTTGCTCACCGACAACAGATTGTTGGGGCCGGGGGCCATGTTCAGCGCGAAGCAGGCGGGGAGGAAAAGGGCGAGGGTGGCGAGATCCATGGCGGCTCCGGGTCGGGTCTGGCGGGGAGCGTCGAGGATAAGTGCTGTGGGGCGGCCCGACAATGCTCGCGGCGCCCGCCAGCCGGTTGAGTGCTCTCAAGGAGTCGGCGCGTCCCTGCGCCGATACCCTTTAAAAACTGTACTTGGCGGTCACCATCATGTTGCGCGGAGCGCCGTAGGAATCACCGCCATAACTCACATCGTTGGCGATGGCCTGATAGTAACGACGGTCGAAGATGTTATTGGCGTTGAGCTGCAGGTCCAGGTGCTGGTTGACCTGGTAGCCGGCCATCAGGTCGGTGACGGCGTAACCACCTTGCTGGAGACGGTAAGTGCTGCCATCAGCCAAGGCGATGTCGTTGTACATGCGGCTCTGCCAGGAGACGTTGCCGCCCACGCGGAGCTTTTCCAGCGGGCCCTGGAAGTTGTAGCGCGTGGTCAGTTTGAACAGATGCTCCGGCGTGTCGGTGTCGAACTGCTTGTTGACCTTCTGCGGGTTGGCGGCGTCCTTGAGGGTGTGGGTGCGCGCGTAGGTATAGCCACCGCCGACCTGCCAGTTTTCGGTCAAGGCACCTTGCAGTTCGACGTCGATGCCCTGGCTGCGGATCTCGCCGGAGGGTTCATAGCAGGCGGTCTGCGGGCAATTGGGCACGTATATCTGTACCGCGCGGTTTTCCTGGTCGACGCGGAACAGCGCCACGCTGGCGTTCAAGGCACCGTTGAGGTATTCGCCCTTGACGCCGATTTCGTAGTTTTTGCCGACGATGGGTTTGACCGGCGTGCCGGAGGTGCTCTTTTCGGTTTGCGGCGTGAAGATGTCGCTGTAGCTGGCGTAGACCGAGTGGTGGTCGTCCAGCTCGTAGATCAAGCCGGCGTAGCGGGTGAGGTTGCGGGTGACCTTGTAGTCGCCGTCGCCATCACGGTTGTCGTAGTCGTACCAGTCCAGGCGGGCGCCGAGAATCAGCTTCAACGGGTCGGCGAGGCTCAGGCGCGTGGTGATGTAGACACCGTCCTGGGTGGTGACTTCGCGCTGGTTGTTGGTGTGGGTGAAGTCCGGCTTGCCTGCATTCAGCGGCCAGTTCAGGTCGTAGGGGCTGTAGTTGTGCGTGGTCATGTCGTAGATGCGCTTGCTGGCGCCGACCACCAGTTCATGGGTACGCCCGAATGCCTGGAACGGCCCGCTGGCGAAGGCGTCCACGCCCGCCTGGTTTTCGTCGTAAGCGGCCTGGTAGACGGTACGGGCCAGGGTGTTGTTGACCCAGCGTGACTGATACGAGCCCGAGAACAATGCGTTTTGCTCGGCGTAATTGGCGTTGACCTGAAGGCTCCAGTCATTGGCCAGGCGCTGGCGGAGTTCGGCGAAGACTGTGTTGACCTCCTGGTCCTTGTTCTCCCAATCGGTGCCGGGGTTGTAAGAACGCGGCAGGTCCAGGTGATGGCCGTCCTGGCCGATCATCGAAGAGCCCCAGAAGTAGTTGGTCTTGTCCTTCTGGTTCGAGTAACCGAGGGTCAGGGTCGTGTCTTCGCTCAGGTCGGCTTCGGTGACCGCATAGAACAGGCCATGATCTTCCTCAGCCTTGTCGATGAAGCTGTGGGCGTCGCGATACGACGTCACCACTCGGCCGCGCCAGGTGCCGCTGTCGTTGAGCGGGCTGGAGGCGTCAACCTCGCCACGGTAATCATCCCAACTGCCGGCGGCGCCGGTGAGGGTGACCTTTTGCTCATCCAGTGGCCGTTTGCGGATCAGGTTGATGGCGGCGGAGGGGTTGCCGGCACCCGTCACCAAACCGGTAGCACCGCGCACGATTTCGACGCGATCAAACATCGCCAGGTTTGGCTGGGCACCTACCGAGGCACCGTTATAGCCGCTGGGAATGCCGTCATACATCAGGTTGTCGATGTCGAAACCGCGTGAGGTATACGACTGTCGGCCCGGGCCATTGGAAAAATTCAGGAACAGCCCGGGAGTCGCCTTGACCACGTCGTTGATGTTGGTCATCGCCTGGTCATCCATGCGCTGGCGCGTGATGACGGTGACGGCCTGCGGTGTTTCACGCAGGGTCAGCGGCAGTTTGGTCGCCGTCGACATCGAGCCGGTGGTGTAGGAACTGGAACCTTCGGTGGTGCTGCCCAGTTGCTGGCTGGTGATTTCGGTGGCGCCCAGTTCAAGCACCGCTGCGGGTTCAGCGTCGGCGGCGTAGGCCGCTTGTGACGTTGCGAAGCAGATAGCCACTGCCATCAAATTAGGTGAAAAACCTTTGCCGCCGAGTTGTTGCACAGACATGAACCTGACTCTCCCTGCGCGCCGTCCGTGGCGAATAGTAAATCTGATGATAATTATTCGCATTAGGATGGCAGATTGAGTCGAGCCAAAAAAGCCTTTGGAGAGAGATAGTTAACAAATATTTCACATTTCGAAGCGCGGCCAATTGCCATGCATCGCAACGCAGGCGCGTTGGGACGCCTCAGTTCCGCGACTCTCGCACTGCGCCGCATCGGGCGTTTTTCCGTGCCGATGGAGAGCGTGCCTACCCGTGACAAGTCGCGCCATTGCGCACACTCTAGCCGGCAATGCGGTTTCACCCTTTGTGAGGTATGACCATGCGAATAACCGTAGTAGGGGCCGGGGCCATCGGCGGGTTCCTGGCGTGCAAGTTACACGCTGCCGGCCACGACGTGAGTGTGGTGGCGCGCGGCGCGACGCTTGAAGCCATTCGCGCGCAAGGGCTTCAATTGCACAGCGGCGATGACCTGTTGATCGCCCGGTTACACGCCACCGCCAACCCCGACGAGCTGGGCGTTCAGGACGTGGTGATCTTCGCGGTCAAGGCCCCGGCCTTACCCTCGGCGGTAATCAATACCAAGGCGTTGATTGGCCCGAACACGGTGGTTGTCCCCGCCATCAACGGCCTGCCGTGGTGGTACTTCCTGCAAACCACACACGCGCTGTCGGGCTTGCGCCTGCAGGCCGTCGACCCAGGCGGCGTGATAGAGCAGGGCGTTCCCAGCGACGCGGTCATTGGCTGCGTGGTTTTTCCTTCCTGTGCGGTGCTCAGCCCGGGCGTGATCAAGCACATGTCCGGGAGCAAAATCGTGTTCGGCGAGCCGGCTGGCGGTCTCAGCGCGCGGGTCGAAGCCATCACCACGGTGTTTCTTGACGCGGGGTTTGATGCCCAGGCTGACCAAAACATACGCGAACAAATATGGCTGAAGCTCCTGGGCAATGCGTGCTTCAACCCCGTCAGCCTGCTGGTGGGCTGTGCGACTGACGCGATGATCGACGACCCTTTCCTGCACGCGTTGTGCGTCGACATGATGGCCGAGCTGCTTGAGCTGGGACGGCAATTGGGAATCTCGCCCGAGATCGACCCCACCCAAAGGATTGCCATCACACGCAAGCTCGGCACGGTCAAAACCTCAATGCTGCAAGACGTCGAAGGCCACAAGCCGGTCGAAATCGAAGCCATCCTGGGGGCGTTGATGGCCGTGGCGGATCAGGTCGGCGCGCCCATGCCGCGCACGCGTACCGTGTATGCCCTGGCGCGGATGCGCGCCAAAACCCTGGGGCTTTTGCCGGGCTGAATGCCCAGAGGGTATTTTTCCAGCGATCATCGGCGGTGAGTCATCCCTCGCCGCCTGACCCTGACCTCAGGGGTGAAACCTGCGCCCCAGCGCATCCAGGCGCACCGCAATCGGTGGCAGGCGCTCACTGCTGCGGGCGAGGGTTTCCACATCGTCGGCCGTGCTTTGCGCAATGCCTTGCACCGCCTGCAAGCGCCCGACAATGTCCAGGTTGGCGGAGGACTGTTCGCGCGTGGTGCTGACGATGCGCCCATTGAGCTGATCAATGTGCGCAATGTCATCGCCCACGGCCTGCAGCATTTCGACGGCCAGTTGGCTGTCTTGCACACACCGTTCCACGCCTTGCTGGCTGTCGTGCATGGCTTCCACGGCCTGGCGGCTGCCGTGCTGCAACCCTTCAATAATCTGTTTGATCTCCTGGGTCGACACGGCGGTGCGCTGCGCGAGGCTGCGCACTTCATCGGCCACCACGGCAAAACCACGGCCTTGCTCGCCGGCGCGCGCGGCTTCGATGGCGGCGTTGAGGGCGAGCAGGTTGGTCTGGTTGGCGATGCTGTTGATCACCTCGAGCACTGAGCCGATCTGCTCGGCCTGCACCGCCAGGCCTAGCACGGTCTGGTGGGTGCCATGGATGCGTGAGGCCAATTGGGTGATTTCCAGCTGCGCGCGGCCGACGCTTTCCTGGCCACGCAGGATCTGTTGACTGGCCTTGCCGGCGTGCTCGACCGCTTGCTCGACGTGCAGGGTGATGTGGCCCATGGCGTCCTCCATGCGCTGCATCGAGCCGGTCATCTGGGTGATTTCGGCGAGTTGATGGCGCGCACCGGTTTCCAGGGTGCCACTGGCGCTGGCCAGCTCCTGGCCGAGTTGGCCAAGGCCGTGGGAGTCGCGAGCGACCCCGTCGATCAGGTGGGTGATTTGTTGCAGGAAGTGGTCGAAACGCTGGGCCAGAGACACATGCACCTTGCCTTCACCTTGGGCGGTTTCCACCGTGAATTGGGACGTCACGGCGAGCATTTTTTCGAGCATTTCCTGGCTCTCGACCGCCTCGCGCTGGCTGTGAATGGCCAAGTAGAGCAGGGCGACGGTTTCCATCACCACGTAGAAGGCGTGCAGGAACACCATGTTCCAACCGCCGTGATGCTCCATCACAAATACCGGAAAACCCTGATGCTGCAAGGCATGAAACACCACGTGGTGCACAGCGATCGTCGCTGCGGCGACCAGGATCGGCAGCCAGTCGCGGTAAAACGTCAGCACCGCAAGCAACGCGAAAATGCCGAAGTGCGATTCGATCATGCCCTGCGCCTGATTGATGTGCAGCGCCGCCATGATCATCAGCCCCGCGCCCAACAAGCACCGCATCAAACGAGTGCCGCCCAGGCCCCGGTACAGTACGGTCAGCACTGCGCTGGTGCCGCCACCGACAATCAGCGCCTGGGTCAACGTGTCATGCCAGTAGGCCAGGCCCAGGGAGAACACAAACATCAGCCAGATCAACGCCAGCATGATGCGGTCAGCCTTGCGGTAGTGCTCCAGAAAACGCGTGCGGACAGGCATTCACTCGTACTCCATGTGGTCGAGCCAGGATCAAGGCATGCGGCGTGCCGTCAGCGGCAGTACTAGCATATCGGCATCACTGCAGGCGACTTGAGGCACTCAGTGCTACTTGTTGCGCTCAACCGGGGCGGCCTCTCGCGTCGGGATCGCCACTCGACTCGTTGCCTTGACTTCCTTCAGCGCCAAACTCGACTGAATCGACGCAATGCCCAGCTGTCGCCGCAATACGCCCTCGACAAACTCGCTGTAGCTGTCCAGGTCTTCCGCCAGCACCTGCAACAGGTAATCCGCGTCGCCGGTGATCTTGTGGCACGCCAGCACTTGCGGCAGCTCCTTGATCACCGCCTCAAACGCGTCCGGCGCATGGTCGGTATGAATGGCGAAGCGCACATGCACAAACGCCATGATTTCCAGGCCGAGCATCTTGCGGTCGAGGTTGGCCTGGTAGTCCTTGATCACGCCTTCTTCTTCCAGGCGTTTGCGCCGGCGCCAGCACGGCGTGAGGCTCAGCGACAGGCGCTCGCTCAGTTGCGCATTGGAAATGCTCGCGTCCGCCTGCAACAGGGCGAGGATGGCGAGATCGGTGTCATCAAGAACGACCTGCTTGGTTTTATTTTTCATTAGTCGGCGTCACAGAGGTAAATATTCCCGATAAACCTAACAGTGCATGAAGTAAAAGCAAAGAAAGCCCCGCGCGGCCCGAACAAAATAGAGCCTGTCTTTTACTGGCGGATTCTTGAAATGTTGACTGTATTTAGCGATGCCCACCGTTTGCACCATGGCACCGAATTGAAAGATGGCGTGCTCAAACCCTCATTTGAACAGCCGAGCCGCGCCGATACCGTGCGTGACCGCGTGCGGCAGGTGGGCCTGGGCGACATCATCGTGCCGCGCACCTTTGACCGCGCCTGCTACGTCAATGCCCACAGCGAACGCTACGTGTCATTCCTTGAAACCGCCTGGGCTGAATGGACCGCCATTGGCCGCAGCCACGACGCGTTGCCGCTGGTATGGCCGGTGCGCGACCTGGCCAACGCACAGGTGCCGGAATTCATCGACGGCAAGCTGGGGTTCTTCGCCATGGACGCCGGTTCGCCGATCACCCGCACCACCTGGAACGCGGTGAAAACCAGTGCAGACATTGCGCTGACTGGCCTGGCCTTGATCGACGAAGGCCACAAC
>NZ_JBARTQ010000452.1:0-3320 GCF_049645325.1 Pseudomonas sp.
AACCCGCCCCTTCTGCCCCACGCCACGGACAAGGAATAGACCATGAGCATTCTGAACGGACCACGACTGAATTTCTGGGGCGGCATTCGCACGGACGTGAGCTTGCCGAACAACTCGCCGACCATTCCTTTCAATGGCAATCAGGAATGGCCGCTGTTCGACCTCACCACCTCGACCCTGGCGCCGGGGGCGCAGCCGTACACCGACGACCAGTTGAACACCATGATCAACGCCCCCGACGGCACCTACTACACCGCCGGCGGCTGGAACCACTACGGCCAGCACGTGGTGGACATGCAAAACGCCTTGATCAGTTCCCAAGGCAGCCCCGGCACTGTCGCCACCACCGGCGACATGATCGGCCAGCCGGTGTACCTGCTCGGCTCAGTGGACCCCGTGACCGGGCAAGGCCCGATGTCCGGCCCGATGATGGTCGACCTCGACCCCACGTCATCGGTGACCACGCAGATTTTCGTCGGCGGCCTGCAAATTGGCGGCACCGACAATGTCCAGTTGCTGATTCGCGCCAATGCCGTGTGCAGCAGTTTCGACGTCACCGGCCGCGTGCTCGACCCTCCCAAAATGGACGCACCGGGCTCGTTCCATGCCAGCGGCACCTTCCAGTTGACCTTCCCGCTGAGCAGCATCGTCAGTTGGAACAAAAACAGTGCGGGCCTGAAAGCGATCATCCAGGCACCGGGAGCGACGGGGATTGTCCTGCGCTTTGTGATGTTCGAAATGTGCCCGCAGATGACCACCGCGCAACTGGATGCCGATTACGCCGCGGGTAAATTCACCCCCAACCCAAGCATCGGCCGGGTGATCGGCACACTGGCGCCCGCCTTTGCCGGTGAGCCGCTGAGCTGCCAGCCGGGGCGGCAGCTGATCAATGCAGCCACCGGCAATGCCGCCTATGCAGCCTTGGGCAGCAATGGCCTGCTGAGCCTGGACATGGTCAACGTGATTCCCAAGCAAACCTTCCGCGCGGTGCGCGATGACATCACCAGCCCTATCGGGCCGAATGCCAATTACGGGCCGGTCACGATTGCAGCAGGCGCCGCGCCGTTGCTGACGCTTAACCCGACCGCCAGCCCGCTGGTCAATTACTACGTGTACGGCGGCATCGTCGATGTGCCGTTGAATACCAGCCAGCAGCAGGCGGTGCGGACCACACCCCTGAACATCACCGCGCCCAACCCGGTGAACGGCAAAAAACTCAGCGCGAACGAATCGACCTATCGGGTGTATGCCGACCAACGCAATGTGTACCTGGAGGACTACCCCAACGGTTTGACGATCAGCGTGCAGGTCAACTACCTGGGCGGGCCAGTGCCGAACACCACAACGGTCAGCCTGGCCGCCAGTGCGCCGGGGACTTACGATAACAAGCAATACACAGACTTCCTCACGTTCCCCACTTCGCTGACCGTGAATGCTGGCCAACAGACGGCAAGTTTCAAGGTGGCCCTCAAGCCAGGCAGCGCCGCCCAGGCGGGCTTTGTGTCGTTGACCTGCACGGCCAATGGCGTGGAAAACGGTGCGTTTTTCACTAACTTCCGCAAATACGCGCAGACCGACTTCGGCATCGCCAAGGGCAGCATCATCACGTGGGCGCAGGTGTATCCCAACGTGCTGCGCTTTCACTACCTGGCCTTCCCCGCCATGTCGCGCTACGTGCCGTTGAACCAGCCCGATGCGATCATGGCGGCAAAAAACGCCATCCTCGCGCGCACCGCCGATGCCTACAAAGGCACCACGCTGTTCATGCCCGTGGTGCGCTCGATGTCGCCGGCGCAGCGCGCATTGCTGCGCGCCTACCTCACCGGCAGCCCATGGCAACCGCCGCAATAGGAGCGCAGTGCGATGACCTTGACTATCCCCGCGCAGCCCATCAAAGCCCTGCGCCCGAGCACACTGATCGCCGAAGGCCTGCTCAACCCGCGCGGCCTGTGCCTGCACGCCGATGGCAGCCTGCTGTTGGCGGAAGCCGGCTCGGGCCTGCCGGACCAGCCGTTCAGTGGCCGCATCAGCCGGCTGCCCCCCGACCCGCAACGGCCGGGCGCCTACCTGCCCGGTGAGATCCTCGCCCACGGGTTTCGCGCCATGAACCTGCAGGCACGCATGCTGCGCGATGAAATCATGGGCGTGTCGGACATCGCCTGTGGCGACGGGCGCTGCCTCGTCAGCCAGACCGATTATGTCGGCGGCTCGAAATTGCTCGACCTGCAATACACGCCGCCCGAGCCGGTTTTTCACAGCCAAGGCAACCTGAATGCGCTGTGTTATCACCCAACGCGGCGCAGTTGGCTGGCGGTCAAACCCGACACCAACCAGCTGGTGGAATTTCGCAGTGGCGAAGAAGAACGCGTGCTGGCGCAACTGCCCCCTCTGGACCAAGGCCAGGAAGCCGTGCCCGTCACGCTGGTGTACGAACCCGAGACCGACGCGGTGCTGATCAGCCTGTTTTCCGGCGAACTGCACGGCGACCCTGCGCGCAAGGGCATCGACTTTGCCGACAAGGCCGGCCAGGTGATTCGGGTGCACCCGGCCAGCGCGCGCATCGAAGTCGTCATCGACGGCCTGCAACTGCCCACCGGGCTGGCACTGTGCCCGGACGGCCACCTGCTGGTGCTGGAATTGTGCAGCCACCTGCAACAACCGTTGCCACTGGGCTGGAATGGCGAACCGTTGCATGGCGGTTTTACCCGGTTCAGCGGACGATTACTGCGCTGCAACCTGCACAGCGGCCGGGTTGAAGTGCTGGCGCGCGGGCTGGATACGCCGTCCAACCTGTGCGTAGTGCCCGGCGCAGTCGTGGTGAGTGAAGGCATGGGTTTGACGGGCCGGCAGTTGCCGGCGCCCAACGGCACAGTGGTGCCGTTGGGCGGGCGGTTGCGGCGCGTGGTGCTGTGAGCGAGGTTCGAGGTTCGAGGTTCGAGGTCAGGCAGCAGCCACCGGCCCCTCCAGCAACAACACGGTAGCGGGCCCGGCGCGCAAAGACGGGTTGCGCTTAGCCTGCTCCAACATATGCGCAGCCACATGGTGGGCATCCAGCGCGGCTTTGGATGCCCACTTCTCGATCAGCACAAAACCGTCAGGGTTGCCGACCACCGGGTGCAAATCGTATTGCAAACAGCCGTCCTCGGCCCTGACCTGAGGCGCCAGTTTTTCAAAGGCCGACACCTGCTCCGAACCTTTGCCGGGCTGGGCAGTGATAATGACGACAAGCCGTACTTCATCTGACATGCGAACACCGTTTCACAAAATGGATAAGGTACAAGCACAGTACGTGAGCCCACCGGCGGCTGGCAAAAAACATA
>NZ_JBARTQ010000453.1:0-1865 GCF_049645325.1 Pseudomonas sp.
CTCCTGCAGCACGCCGCGGTAGAGATAGCGCCCGAGATAGACCAGCGCCTTCTCACCGGTACCGACGCTCTTGCAGTCGATGACCCACTCTTGGGGGTGGCTTGCAGGCAGGGTGAGCCCTTCGCCAGTGATGGCGGCCAGCACCTTGGCGCGAAAGACCTTGGCCAGCGCCTTGTGATTGAACAGATAGGCGCGTTTGCCTTTGGCTTTCTTGGTCCGCCAGAGCCTTTTGTTTGCATCGATGGCCGCCGCAGGCATGACCAAGTGCACGTGCGGATGGAAATCGAGGCGCCGCGAATGGGTGTGCAGGACCGTGATGGCCCCGGCCGATCCGCCAAGCCGCGGATCGTTGTGCGTGAAGGTTTTTACGCACTCCCAGCTCGCCTGGATCAGC
The DNA here is from genome assembly GCF_049645325.1 of Pseudomonas sp. Lineage (GTDB taxonomy): Bacteria > Pseudomonadota > Gammaproteobacteria > Pseudomonadales > Pseudomonadaceae > Aquipseudomonas. The sequence continues at coordinate 395 of NZ_JBARTQ010000453.1, forward strand.
ACGGAATAGAGCGTGCGTTGATGGCTCCAGGCCAAGGCTCTGAGCTCAGCCGGCAGGGTGAAAGTCAACAGGAAGTACTCGGCGGGCACCTGTTTATTGAGCTGACGCTCCAGCCACTGCTGACTCTCATGGTTTTGACAGTGGGGACAGCTGCGATGCCCGCAGGAGTGCGGCACAAAGACCCGGCGGTCACAATCGGTGCATTGGGCCTGCATCACGGGACTGTGCAAAGTACGGCAGTCCTTCATCACGGCCAGGGCATGGCGATGGGAAGGCAGGGTTGAATTTTGGTATTGGGCCAGGAACGTCGCTGCAAAGCGCTCGATAATCGAGGAGAGCAGGATCATTTGGCATTCCCCCAATCGATGGAAAAGCCATTCATCAGCGCGTTGATGACCTGCCTTGCGTTGTGCTGCGTGCCGGATGTCAGATGGGTGTATTTTGCAGTCGTCAGGATCGAGTGATGGCCGAGGATCTTCTGCACTTCGAGCAGATCGACACCGGCTTCGATCAAGTGGGTTGCATAGCTGTGGCGCAGACAATGCGGGGTGATCTTTTTTTTATCCCGCAGGCTTCGACCACCTTGCGCAGGGTGATTTGCACACCGCCGCGATCCAGGGGCGTGGTGGCACAGCAGGCCCCCTTCAGGCCGCCGTGGCGATTGGGAAACAGCAAGACGGGATTGCGATGCACCTGCCAGAAGCGGCGCAGCAAATCCAGCGTCGTCTCCGGCAGCGGAACCAGACGGTCCTTGTTGCCCTTGGCGTCGCGGATATGCACGCGCTTACGCGCGGCATCGATATCGCCGACCTGAAGACGCAAGCCTTCACCGAGGCGCAGGCCAAGACTGTAGGCGGTGAAAAAGAAGACCCGGTAGCTCAGCGTAGAGGTCGCCGCGAACACCCGTTTCGCCTCTTCGACGGTGACGATATCGGGCAAGCGTTGCGCCTTCGGCGGCTTGATCAGATCGACGTTCGCCCAGGGTTTGTGCAGCACATGGGCGTAAAAGAACTTCAAGCCGTACAGGTCGAGCTTGACGGCGCTCCAGGAGTGCGACTCCAGCAAGTCGGTGAAGTAGTCGATCAGTTGCTGCTCGCAGAGGTCCTCGATTCGATGCTCGAAATAGGCACCGATGCGACGGATCGCCCGGGAATAAGCTTCGATGGTCTTCGGCTGTAGGCCCTTGAGCTGAAGATGCTTGAGGTGGGTTTCGTAGTTGCGCTTGAAATCGGCTTCCGATGATGCTGTCATGGCTATGTAACCTCATGATTCTTGGCGGAATGATCCCTCGCTTGCGAGGGCGTGAGGTTACATTTTAAGTTTGATCGGGCGTCTCGGCTTTCTCCGCGAAGCGGCTTCGTCCAACAAATCTCTCAACCAGACCGGCGCAAACAACGCGCCTCCCGGTTAGCTCAACCGTTACGGCCGCTTTCCAATCTAGTTCGGACATTCAGGCTTACCGTCCTATGGT
>NZ_JBARTQ010000454.1:0-13191 GCF_049645325.1 Pseudomonas sp.
GCTTTCACGCACCCCCTCAAAAAATCTCAACGGCTCACCCAGCAAGTTGGCCGCTTGATTGCATATGCTTGTACATACAAGTAAAGATGTGTGCGTAAGACTGTCCTTCGCACCATCAATGTTCGCGCATCATGCCGAGGAGTCCCGCCGTGACCGATTTTTCCAAAGCCAAGCCTACTAAATACCGTGACGTCGAAATCCGTGCCGCCCGCGGTAACACGCTTACCGCCAAAAGCTGGCTGACTGAAGCGCCGCTGCGCATGTTGATGAACAACCTCGACCCGCAAGTGGCCGAGAACCCGAAAGAACTGGTGGTGTACGGCGGTATTGGCCGGGCGGCGCGCAACTGGGAATGCTACGACCAGATCGTCGAGAGCCTCACCCACCTGAATGACGACGAAACCCTGCTGGTGCAATCCGGCAAGCCGGTCGGCGTGTTCAAGACCCACAGCAATGCCCCGCGCGTACTCATCGCCAACTCCAACCTGGTGCCGCACTGGGCCAGTTGGGAACACTTCAACGAACTCGATGCCAAGGGCCTGGCCATGTACGGCCAGATGACCGCCGGCAGCTGGATCTACATCGGCAGCCAGGGCATCGTCCAAGGCACCTACGAAACCTTCGTCGAAGCCGGTCGCCAGCATTACAACAGTGACCTGACAGGCCGTTGGGTACTTACCGCCGGCCTCGGCGGCATGGGCGGCGCCCAGCCTCTGGCCGCCACTCTGGCCGGCGCCTGCTCGCTGAACATCGAGTGCCAGCAGGTCAGCATCGATTTCCGTCTGGCCAGCCGCTATGTCGACGAGCAGGCCACCGACCTCGACGACGCCTTGGCGCGCATCGCCAAATACACCAAGGAAGGCAAGGCCATCTCCATCGCCTTGCTGGGCAACGCGGCGGAAATTCTGCCGGAACTGGTCAAGCGTGGCGTGCGCCCGGACATGGTCACCGACCAGACCAGCGCCCACGACCCGCTCAACGGCTACTTGCCGGCTGGCTGGACCTGGGACGACTACCGCGCCCGCGCCAAGACCGAGCCCGCTGCCGTGATCAAGGCCGCCAAGCAGTCGATGGCCGTGCACGTCAAAGCCATGCTGGATTTCCAGAAGCAAGGCATCCCGACCTTCGACTACGGCAACAACATCCGCCAGATGGCGCAGGAAGAAGGCGTGGAAAACGCCTTCGACTTCCCGGGTTTTGTTCCGGCCTACATCCGCCCGTTGTTCTGCCGTGGCATCGGCCCGTTCCGCTGGGCTGCACTGTCCGGCGACCCGCAGGACATCTACAAGACCGACGCCAAAGTCAAAGAGCTGATCCCCGACGACGCGCACCTGCACAACTGGCTGGACATGGCGCGCGAGCGCATCAGCTTCCAGGGCTTGCCGGCGCGTATCTGCTGGGTTGGCCTGGGCCAGCGCGCCAAGCTCGGCCTGGCGTTCAACGAAATGGTACGCAGCGGCGAGCTGTCGGCGCCGGTGGTGATCGGCCGTGACCACCTCGACTCCGGCTCGGTAGCCAGCCCGAACCGCGAAACCGAAGCCATGCAGGACGGCTCCGACGCCGTGTCCGACTGGCCACTGCTCAACGCCCTGCTCAACACCGCGAGCGGCGCGACCTGGGTGTCGTTGCACCACGGCGGCGGCGTGGGCATGGGCTTCTCGCAGCACTCCGGCATGGTGATTGTGTGCGACGGTACCGACGAAGCGGCTGAGCGGATTGCCCGTGTGCTGCATAACGACCCGGCCACCGGCGTGATGCGCCATGCGGATGCCGGTTACCAGATCGCCATCGACTGCGCCAAAGAGCAGGGTCTCAATCTCCCGATGATCAAGTAACGGCTGGCCTGGTTCTTGTGGGAGCTGGCTTGCCTGCGATGGCATCCCCCTCGGTTCTGCTGAGAGACCGAGTCGCCCGCATCGCAGGCAAGCCAGCTCCCACATTTGCCCTGCTGTGTACACAAGACATGTTTCACCCGCACCACCGAATAACAATCCATCAGAGGTTGAACACACATGGCTGCAAATGACGTTCGTGCAAGCACCACCCCGTTGATCGAAAGGCGTTCGATCGACTACATCCCGGAAGCGGAAAGACACGGTCGTCTATTGAGTCAGTTCACCCTGTGGCTGGGTGCCAACCTGCAGATCACTGCCATCGTTACCGGCGCCTTGGCCGTAGTGCTGGGCGGTGATGTGTTCTGGTCGTTGATCGGTCTGTTGATCGGCCAACTGCTGGGCGGCGGCGTTATGGCGCTGCACGCGGCGCAAGGCCCGCAACTGGGCTTGCCGCAGATGATTTCCAGCCGCGTGCAGTTTGGCGTGTATGGCGCGGTGATCCCGCTGGTGCTGGTCTGCCTGATGTACATCGGTTTCTCGGCCAGCGGCTCGTTGCTGGCGGGGCAGGCGGTGGCGCAGTTGCTGCACGTGGAAGACTGGGTCGGCATCGTGCTGTTCGCCGGGCTGATCATGGTGTTTACCGTCTTCGGCTACCGCGTCATCCATGGCATCGGCCGCGTGGCCAGCGTGCTCGGCGTGATCGCCTTTGTGTACCTGTTCTACAAATTGCTGGCCGGTAACGACGTCGGTGCGTTGCTGGGCAACAAGCACTTTTCCCTCAGCAGTTTCCTGCTCGCGATTTCGTTGTCGGCGTCCTGGCAGATTGCGTTCGGCCCGTATGTAGCGGACTACTCGCGTTATTTGCCGCGCAGCACAGAAGCCAAAAAAACGTTTTGGGCCGTGGGCCTGGGTTCGGTAATCGGCGCGCAAGCATCGATGGTGTTTGGTGTGTTTGCGGCAGCCCTGGCCGGCGCGCAATTCGCCCACCACGAAGTGTCGTTTATCGTCGGCCTGGGCGGCACCGGCATCGTCGCGGCGCTGCTGTATTTCAGCATCGCTTTCGGCAAAGTCACCGTGACCACACTCAATGCCTACGGCAGCTTCATGTCCATCGCGACGATCATCAGCGGCTTCCGTGGCAGCCGGCACATTTCGAGTGCAGTGCGCCTGCTGTACATCTTCCTGATGGTCTCGGTTGCCGCCGCGCTGGCGCTGCTGGGCAAGGACTCGTTCCTCAAGGATTTCTCCGCGTTCATCCTGTTCCTCCTGGCGTTTTTCACGCCCTGGAGCGCGATCAACCTGGTGGACTTCTACTGCATCACCAAGGAGCGCTACGACATTCCGGCGCTGTCCAACCCCAATGGCCGTTACGGCCGCTGGAACTGGATGGGCATCAGCATCTATGTGTTCGGCGTGCTGATCCAGATGCCGTTCATCTCCACGCATTTCTACACCGGCCCACTGGTCGCCAGCCTTGGCGACACCGATATCTCCTGGATCATCGGCCTGGTGGTGCCCGCAGCACTTTATTACTGGGCCGCAAAAAAGTGGCACAGCGCAACCCCTGAACACCTGATCCTGCCGACAGAGCAGGGCGCTGCACCGACGACGACAAACGGGCTGGCTGCACAGGCCTGATGGGACGTGGACAGGGCAGGATGCCTACTGACTGCCGTAATCCATTTCAAGATTGGGAGCGTCACAACAATGACTATGAATAAGACCCTGCTGGCCACGTTGTTCTCTGCGAGCGTGCTGGCGAGTGCTGGCGCCCAGGCGGCTGGTTGGTGCGAATCCGGCAAGCCTGTGAAGTTCGCCGGCCTGAACTGGGAAAGCGGCATGTTGCTCACCGACATCCTGCAAACCGTGCTGGAAAAAGGCTACGACTGCAAAACCGACAGCCTGCCGGGTAACTCCATCACCATGGAAAACGCCCTGAGCAGCAACGACATTCAAGTATTCGCCGAAGAGTGGGTTGGCCGCAGCGAAGTCTGGAACAAGGCCGAGAAGGCCGGCAAGGTTGTCGGTGTTGGTGCGCCCGTGGTCGGTGCTGTCGAAGGCTGGTACGTGCCGCGTTACGTGATCGAAGGCGACGCCAAGCGCAAGCTAGAACCGAAGGCGCCGGACCTGAAAAACATCGCCGACCTGGCCAAGTACGCTTCGGTGTTCAAGGACCAGGAAGAACCCTCCAAAGGCCGTTTCTACAACTGCCCGGCCGGCTGGACCTGTGAGCTGGACAACAGCGAAATGCTGAAAAGCTACGGCCTGGAAAATTCCTACACCAACTTCCGCCCAGGCACTGGCCCGGCGCTGGATGCGGCGGTGCTGTCGAGCTACAAGCGTGGCGAGCCGATCCTGTTCTACTACTGGTCGCCTACCCCGCTGATGGGCCAGGTCGACCTGGTCAAGCTGGAAGAAAAACCCGGTGTGGATAAAAGCGTGAGCATCAAGGTGGGTTTGTCCAAGACCTTCCATGAGCAAGCGCCGGAGCTGGTGGCCGTGCTGGAGAAGGTCAACCTGCCGATCGATCTGCTGAACCAGAACCTCGGTCGCATGGCCAAAGAGCGAATTGATTCGTCAAAACTGGCGAAAATTTTCCTCAAGGAACATCCTGAAGTCTGGCACGCATGGGTGAGCGACGACGCAGCCAAGAAAATCGACGCGGCCTTGTAGGTCAAGCGTGTCCGGCTACCCTGAGGGGCTAGCCGGCCACTCGGCCACAACCCACTGGATCGAGAGCACGATATGTTTCCTGAGAGTTTTACGTTTTCCATTGCTGACTGGGTCAACGGTTGGGTGGACTCGCTGGTCACCAACTACGGCGACGTGTTCCGGCATATCTCCGACACGTTGCTATGGGCCATCGTCAACCTGGAAGGGTTGCTGCGCGCAGCGCCCTGGTGGCTGATGCTGGCCATCGTCGGCGGCATTGCCTGGCACGCCACCCGCAAGGTGCTGACCACCGCGGTGATCGTCGGTCTGCTGTTCCTGGTGGGCGCGGTTGGCCTGTGGGACAAGCTGATGCAAACCCTGGCGCTGATGATGGTTGCCACGGTGATCTCGGTGCTGATCGGCATTCCGCTGGGCATTTTGTCGGCTCGCAGCAATCGCCTGCGTTCGGTGCTGATGCCGTTGCTCGACATCATGCAAACCATGCCGAGCTTCGTGTACCTGATCCCGGTGCTGATGCTGTTTGGCCTGGGCAAGGTCCCGGCGATTTTCGCCACGGTGATCTACGCCGCGCCGCCGCTGATTCGTCTGACCGACCTGGGCATTCGCCAAGTCGACGGCGAAGTCATGGAAGCCATCAACGCCTTCGGCGCCAACCGCTGGCAACAACTGTTCGGTGTGCAACTGCCGCTCGCGTTGCCGAGCATCATGGCCGGGATCAACCAGACCACGATGATGGCGCTGTCGATGGTGGTGATCGCCTCGATGATCGGCGCGCGTGGCTTGGGTGAAGACGTACTCGTCGGCATCCAGACCCTCAACGTTGGCCGTGGCCTTGAAGCCGGTCTGGCGATTGTGATTCTTGCAGTGGTCATCGACCGCATTACCCAGGCCTATGGTCGTCCACGGCATGAGGCGAGCAAATGACTACTGTCAGCAAAATTGAAGTTAAAAACGTCTTCAAGATCTTCGGCGCCCGCTCCAAGGACGCGTTGGCCATGGTTGGCCAGGGCAAGACCAAGGACCAGGTGCTGGCCGAGACCGGGTGCGTGGTCGGCGTGAATGACCTGTCGCTGAGCATCGCCACCGGTGAGATTTTCGTGATCATGGGCCTGTCGGGTTCCGGCAAGTCCACGCTGGTGCGCCACTTCAACCGCCTGATCGACCCTACCAGCGGCGCGATCCTGGTGGACGGCGAAGACATCCTGCAACTGGACATGGAAGCCCTGCGCCAATTCCGTCGGCACAAGATCAGCATGGTGTTCCAGAGCTTCGGCCTGCTGCCCCACAAGAGCGTGCTCGACAACGTCGCCTACGGCCTCAAAGTGCGCGGCGAAACCAAGCAGGTCTGCGCCGAGCGCGCGCTGCACTGGGTCGAAACCGTGGGCCTCAAGGGCTACGAAAACAAATACCCGCACCAGCTGTCCGGCGGCATGCGTCAGCGCGTCGGCCTGGCCCGCGCCTTGGCGGCCGACACCGACATCATCCTGATGGACGAAGCCTTCAGCGCCCTCGACCCGCTGATCCGCGCCGAGATGCAAGACCAGTTGCTGGAGCTGCAAAAGACCCTGCACAAAACCATCGTGTTTATCACCCACGACCTCGACGAGGCCGTGCGCATCGGCAACCGCATTGCGATCCTCAAGGACGGCAAACTGATCCAGGTCGGCACGCCGCGCGAGATTCTGCATTCGCCGGCGGATGAGTATGTGGACCGGTTCGTTCAGCGGCGCGCGGCGGTGGTCTGAGCCGGATCTTGTGGTGAGCCGGCCGACGCTATCGCAGGCAAGCCAGCTCCCACAGGGGAATGCATTTCAAATGTAGGAGCTGGCTTGCCTGCGATAGGGCCAGTGAAGCTGCACGAGAATTGAAGAAGGTATGAAGATGTCCCAGGCTGCAAAAATCATCATCGCCGACGCCCCGCTGCGTTGGCAGGACGTGGTCGCCGTCGCCCGTCACGGCGCGGTACTCGAACTCTCGGGCCATGCCTGGGCGCGCATCGACAATGCCCAGGCCATCGTGCAGCGCATTGTCAGCAGCGGCGAACGCGCCTATGGCGTGAACACCGGCCTGGGCGCGCTGTGCAACGTGTCGCTCGAGGGCGAACAACTCAGCCAGCTGTCACGCAACACGTTGCTAAGCCATGCCTGCGGCGTCGGCGCGGTGCTGAGCGATGAACAAACCCGCGCGATTATTTGCGCCGCGATCATCAATTACAGCCATGGCAAATCCGGCCTGCACCCGCAGGTGGTGCATTCGTTGCTGGCGCTGCTCAACCACGGCATCACGCCGCAAGTGCCGTCGCAGGGTTCGGTGGGTTACCTGACGCACATGGCCCACGTCGGCGTGGCCTTGCTGGGTGTGGGCAACGTGAGCTATCGCGGCCGCATCGTCCCGGCGCAAGAAGCGTTGCACGCAGAAAATTTACAGCCGGTGAGCCTCGGCGCCAAAGACGGCCTGTGCCTGGTCAACGGTACGCCGTGCATGACCGGCCTGAGCTGCCTGGCCCTGGCTGACGCGCACCATTTGCTGCAATGGGCCGACGTAATCGGCGCCATGAGTTTCGAGGCCCAGCGTGGCCAGATCGATGCCTTTGACGAAGCCATCATCGCCCTCAAGCCGCACCCGGGCATGCAGCAAGTCGGCATCAACCTGCGTTCGTTGCTCGACGGCAGTGAAGTGATCGCCAGCAGCAAAGGCATTCGCACCCAGGACGCGCTGAGCATCCGTTCGATCCCGCAGATTCACGGCGCGGCCCGCGACCAGGTTGAACACGCGACCCGCCAGATCGAGACCGAACTCAACAGCGCCACCGACAACCCGCTGGTGCTCGGCACGCCGGACAATTACCGCGTGGTGTCGCAGGCCAACCCGCACGGGCAGTCGGTGGCCCTGGCGGCGGACATGCTCGCGATTGCCATGGCCGAAATCGGCTCCGTCGCCGAACGCCGCCTCGACCGCCTGATCAACCCGCACGTCAGCGGCTTGCCGGCGTTTTTGGTCAGCAACCCCGGGGTCAACTCCGGGATGATGATCGTGCAGTACGTCGCCGCCTCGCTGTGCGGGCAAAACCGCCTGCTGGCGCAACCGGCGGTGCTCGACAACTTCGTCACCTCGGGCCTGCAGGAAGACCACCTGAGCATGGGCACCAATGCCGCGCTCAAGCTGCATCAACTGTTGGCCAATGTGACCCAGATCCTCGCCATCGAATACCTGCTGGCGGCCCAGGCCTTTGAGTTTCTCAAGGACCAGCGTTTCGGCGCGGGCACCGACAGCGCCTGGCGTTTGCTGCGTGAAGTCGTGCCGGCTTATGAACAAGACCGTTGGCTGGCGCCGGACATCGCGGCGGCCGCCGCGCTGCTCAAGGATGCCGACGTGTTGCGCCGAACCCTGCCGAACTTGCACTGAAAATTTTTCCAACACTAACCAGCGTGCCAAGCCGCGTGTCGCTCCAAACGAGCACAGCGGCGGATAACGGAAGCATCCGGAGCGACTGGTAGTTAACAACACTCTCAAAAGGAGCATGAATGTGACTGCGCTAAATCTGATTCCAGGCCAACTGAGCCTCGCCCAACTGCGGGCCATCTACCAGCAGCCGGTAACCCTCAGCCTGGATGACAGCGCCTCGGCGCAGATCGAAGCCAGTGTGGCCTGCGTGGAGCAGATTCTCGCCGAGAACCGCACCGCCTATGGCATCAACACCGGTTTCGGCCTGCTGGCCTCGACCCGTATCGCCAGTGAAGACCTGGAAAACCTCCAGCGTTCCCTGGTGCTGTCCCACGCTGCCGGCGTCGGTGAGCCGATCAGCGATGCGCTGGTGCGGCTGGTCATGGTGCTCAAGGTCAACAGCCTGAGCCGTGGGTTCTCCGGAATTCGCCGCCAGGTGGTCGACGCGCTGATCGCGCTGATCAACGCCGAGGTGTACCCGCACATTCCGTTGAAAGGTTCGGTCGGCGCGTCCGGCGACTTGGCGCCATTGGCGCACATGTCGCTGGTGCTGCTGGGCGAAGGCAAGGCGCGCTACAAAGGCGAATGGCTGGAAGCCACCGAGGCGCTGAAAGTCGCCGGGCTGACGCCGCTGACCCTCGCGGCTAAAGAAGGCCTGGCGCTGCTCAATGGCACCCAGGTGTCCACCGCGTATGCGCTGCGTGGCTTGTTTGAGGGCGAAGACTTGTTCGCCGGCGCCCTGGCGTGTGGCGCCCTGACGGTGGAAGCAGTGCTGGGCTCGCGCTCGCCGTTCGACGCGCGCATTCACGCGGCACGCGGTCAGCGTGGGCAGATCGATGCGGCGGCGGCTTATCGCGACCTGCTCGGTGAAAGCAGCCAGGTCTCGCAGTCGCACCAGAACTGCGACAAGGTTCAAGACCCTTACTCCCTGCGCTGCCAGCCACAAGTCATGGGCGCGTGCCTGACCCAGTTCCGCCAGGCCGCCGAAGTGCTGGTGGTGGAAGCCAACGCCGTGTCGGATAACCCGCTGGTGTTTGCAGCCGAAGGCGACGTGATCTCCGGCGGCAACTTCCACGCTGAACCGGTGGCCATGGCGGCGGATAACATGGCGCTGGCAATCGCCGAGATCGGCTCCCTGAGCGAGCGCCGTATTTCGTTGATGATGGACAAGCACATGTCGCAGCTGCCGCCGTTTCTGGTGGGCAATGGCGGCGTGAACTCCGGCTTCATGATCGCCCAGGTGACTGCGGCGGCGCTGGCCAGCGAGAACAAGGCGCTGGCGCACCCGCACAGCGTCGACAGCCTGCCAACCTCGGCCAACCAGGAAGACCACGTGTCCATGGCCCCGGCGGCGGGCAAGCGTTTGTGGGAAATGGCGGAGAACACCCGTGGCGTGCTGGCGGTCGAATGGCTGGCAGCATGCCAGGGCCTGGACCTGCGCGATGGTTTGAAAACCTCGCCGGTGCTCGAAAAGGCGCGCGCGATCCTGCGTGAAAAAGTCGCGTTCTACGAGAAAGACCGCTTCTTCGCACCCGACATCAATGCCGCCAGCGAACTGCTTGCGAGCCGCTGCCTGAACGCGTTGGTGCCGGCCAAGTTGCTGCCGAGCCTGTAACTGCAACGCAACCCAGTGTGGGAGCTGGCTTGCCTGCGATAGCTATCTGTCAGTTGAAACATCCGTGACTGACATTCCGCCATCGCAGGCAAGCCAGCTCCCACAGGTTGAGCGTTCGCAGATTTGAATTTTCTCGGGATAACAATAACTAGGGAAGAGAAATGCACCAGCAAGAAAAGGGTTTGAAACGCGGGCTTAACGCCCGACATATTCGCTTCATGGCATTGGGGTCGGCGATCGGCACCGGGCTTTTTTATGGCTCCGCCTCTGCCATCCAGATGGCCGGCCCCGCCGTGCTGCTGGCTTACCTGATCGGCGGCGCTGCCGTGTTCATGGTCATGCGCGCCCTCGGTGAAATGGCCGTGCACAACCCGGTCTCCGGTTCCTTCGGCCAATACGCCAGCACCTACCTGGGCCCCATGGCCGGTTTTATCCTCGGCTGGACCTACGCGTTTGAAATGATCATCGTCTGCCTGGCCGACGTAACGGCCTTCGGCATCTACATGGGCTTCTGGTTTCCCGAAGTCGCGCGGTGGGTGTGGGTGCTCGGCATCGTGTTTTTGATCGGCGGCCTGAACCTGTGCAACGTCAAAGTGTTTGGCGAGATGGAGTTCTGGCTGTCGCTGCTCAAGGTTGGCGCCATTGTCGCGATGATCCTTGGCGGCTTCGGCATCATGCTGTTCGGCATTCATTCGGCCGGCGACACCCAGGCCAGCGGCCTCAGCAACCTGTGGGCCCACGGCGGCTTCATGCCTAACGGCGTTGGCGGCTTGATCGCCTCGTTCGCGGTGGTGATGTTTGCGTTTGGCGGCATCGAAATCATCGGCATCACCGCCGGTGAAGCCAAGGACCCGCAACGCGTGATCCCCAAGGCGATTAACGCCGTGCCGCTGCGCATCCTGTTGTTCTACGTACTGACCCTGTTTGTGCTGATGGCCATTTACCCGTGGCCGCAGATCGGCAGCCAGGGCAGCCCGTTCGTGCAGATTTTCAGCAACCTCGGCATCGGTTCGGCGGCGACCATCCTCAACATCGTGGTGATTTCGGCGGCGGTCTCGGCGATCAACAGCGACATCTTTGGCGCCGGCCGCATGATGTATGGCCTGGCCCAGCAAGGGCAGGCGCCCAAGGGGTTTGCCCAGTTGTCCAAACAAGGCGTGCCGTGGATGACCGTGGTGGTCATGGGCGCAGCATTGCTTGGCGGTGTGGTGCTTAACTACCTGATCCCGGAAAACGTGTTCCTGGTGATTGCCTCCATCGCCACCTTCGCCACCGTGTGGGTGTGGCTGATGATTTTGTTCACCCAGGTCGCCATGCGCCGCTCAATGACCAAAGAACAGGTGGCCGAGCTGAAGTTCCCGGTGCCGTTCTGGCCCTACGCGCCCGCGGCGGCCATCGTGTTCATGCTGTTTGTGTTTGGCGTGCTCGGTTACTTCCCGGACACCCAGGCTGCCTTGCTGGTCGGTGCCGTGTGGATCGTGCTGCTGGTGGTTGCCTATCTGCTGTGGGTCAAACCCGCCGCCGGGCAAGCGGCCAAGGTCCATTACGACCCGGCTTTGTCTCATCGATAACTTAGGGAGGCGTTGATGAAAACGCTTTGGCAACACTGCCACGTCGCAACCATGGCCCAGGGCAACTACTCGATCATCGAGGATGCCGCCCTGGTCACCGCCGGTTCGCTCATTGAGTGGATCGGCCCCCGCAGTGAAGTGCCCCAGGCGGATTACGCCCAGGTGCATGACCTGCAAGGCGCGTGGGTGACCCCCGGGCTGATCGACTGCCACACCCACACTGTGTTTGGTGGCAACCGCAGCGGCGAATTCGAGCAGCGCCTTCAAGGCGTAAGCTACGCCGAAATCGCGGCCAAGGGCGGCGGTATTGCCAGCACCGTGCGGGCCACCCGCGCCGCCACGGAAGATGAATTGTTCGAAAGCGCCCACAAGCGCCTGCGCAGTTTGCTGCGCGATGGCGTGACCACGGTGGAGATCAAATCCGGCTACGGCCTGGACCTGGTCAACGAACGCAAGATGTTGCGGGTTGCACGCCGCCTCGGCGACGCGTTGCCGGTCAGCGTGCGCGCCACGTGCCTGGCGGCCCACGCGTTGCCGCCGGAGTACAAGGACCGCGCCGACGATTACATCGAGCACATCTGCTCCGAGATGCTCCCGGCCCTGGCAGCCGAAGGGTTGGTGGACGCGGTGGATGCGTTCTGCGAATACCTGGCGTTTTCCCCTGAGCAGGTCGAGCGCGTGTTCAAGGTCGCCCAGCAGTTGGGCCTGCCGGTGAAGTTGCACGCCGAGCAGCTCTCGTCGCTGCACGGCTCCAGCCTGGCGGCGCGTTACCACGCGCTGTCGGCGGACCATCTGGAGTTCATGACCGAAGAAGACGCCATCGCCATGGCCGCGTCCGGTACCGTCGCCGTCTTGCTGCCAGGCGCGTTCTACTTCCTGCGCGAAACCCAGTTGCCGCCGATGGAGGCCTTGCGCAAGCACGGCGTGAAAATCGCCATCGCCAGCGACCTCAACCCCGGCACCTCGCCGGCGTTGTCGGTGCGCTTGATGCTGAACATGGCCTGCACGCTGTTCCGCATGACTCCGGAAGAAGCCTTGGCCGGCGCCACGCAACATGCGGCGACCGCGCTGGGCATGGGCGACACCCATGGTTCCCTGGAAGCGGGCAAGGTCGCGGACTTTGTCGCCTGGCAGATTGATCGCCCCGCCGACCTCGCCTATTGGCTGGGCGGCGAGCTGGATAAACGCGTCGTACGCCACGGCGTCGATGTCACCGTCTGAGGAGTGTTGTTGTGGATAAGGTTCTGAACTTCAAGCAAGGCCGCGTACCGCTGCTGATCAGCATGCCCCACGCTGGCCTGCGCCTGTCGCCTGCGGTGGAAGCCGGGCTGATCCCCGAGGCCCAAAGCCTGCCGGACACTGATTGGCACATTCCCACGCTGTATGACTTTGCCGAAGAACTGGGCGCCAGCACCCTGTCGGCCGAGTACTCGCGGTTTGTGATCGACCTGAACCGGCCGTCGGATGACGCGCCGCTGTATGTCGGCGCCACCACCGGGCTGTACCCGGCGACACTGTTCGACGGCGTGCCGCTGTTCCGCGAAGGCCTGGCGCCAAGCGAAACCGAGCGCGCCAGTTACCTGCAAAAAATCTGGGGCCCGTATCACCGCACGCTGCAAGAAGAGCTGGCGCGGCTCAAGGCTGAGTTCGGCTACGCGCTGCTGTTTGACGCGCACTCGATCCGCTCGGTGATCCCGCACCTGTTTGACGGCAAGCTCCCGGACTTCAACCTCGGCACCTTCAACGGCGCCGCCTGTGATCCTGAGTTGGCCAGCCAACTGGAAGCCATCTGCGCCACGCATCCGCAGTACACCCACGTGCTCAACGGGCGCTTCAAGGGCGGGCATATCACTCGGCACTACGGCAACCCGGCGCAGGATATCCACGCCGTGCAGCTGGAATTGTGCCAGAGCGCCTACATGGAAGAGTTCGAGCCGTTTAACTATCGGCCGGATCTGGCTGAGCCAACCCGGGTCGTGTTGAAGCAGTTGCTGGAAGGATTTTTGGCCTGGGGGCAGCAGCACTACCGGTAATTTCGGTGCTGCTGAAATAG
>NZ_JBARTQ010000455.1:0-17099 GCF_049645325.1 Pseudomonas sp.
CCACCGCCTTCGCGAGCAAGCCCGCTCCCACATTTGATCTTCGGTGTCAGTAGCCGTAACGCTTGCTGGCCTCAATCGCCAGCCCGCTGCCGATGCTGCCGAAGATATTCCCTTCCACATGCCGCGCATTCGGCAACATCGCCGAAATGCTCTGGCGCAGCGCAGGAATGCCGCTGGAACCGCCGGTGAAGAACACCGTGTCGACTTGCGCCACATTCACCGACGCATCGTTGAGCAACTGCGTAACGCTGTTGCGCACGCGCTCCAGCAAGCCATCGATGGCCGACTCGAACAGCGCCCGGCTCAGTTCCACACTCAAGCCTGGCTCAACCCGGTCGAGCAGCACGTGGCGGCTGTCTTCGTGGGTCAGCTGGATCTTGGTCTCTTCCACTTCCATTGCCAGCCAGTGCCCGGCGCGTTGCTCGATCAGCTTGAACAGGCGGTCGATGCCGCCGGTGTCTTCGATGTCGTAGCGCATGCTGCCCAGGGCCAACTGGGATTTTTGCGAGTACACCGAGTTGATGGTGTGCCAGGTCGCCAGGTTCATGTGGTGGCTGGTGGGCATGTAGGCACCGCTTTTCATGCGGCTGCCGTAGCCGAACAGCGGCATCATGCCTTGCAGGCTGAGTTGCTTGTCGAAGTCGGTCCCGCCGATGTGCACGCCACCGGTGGCGAGGATGTCGTCGTGGCGGTTGTCGTTGTGACGGCGGTCCGGCGACAGGCGCACCAGCGAGAAGTCGGACGTACCGCCGCCGATGTCGACGATCAGCACCAACTCTTCTTTTTCGATGGTCGATTCATAGTCGAAGGCGGCGGCGATCGGTTCGTACTGGAACGAGATGTCCTTGAAGCCGATCTTGCGCGCCACGTCGACCAGGGTGTTTTCCGCTTCCTGGTCGGCCATCGGGTCGTCATCGACGAAAAACACCGGGCGGCCCAGTACCACTTCTTCGAACTCGCGACCCGCAGCGGCTTCGGCGCGGCTTTTGAGCTGGCCGATAAACAGCGCCAGCAGGTCGGTGAACGGCATGGCGGTGCCCAGTACGCTGGTGTCGTGCTTGATCAGCTTGGAACCCAGCAGGCTCTTGAGCGAGCGCATCAGCCGGCCTTCGTAGTTTTCCAGGTATTCGTGCAGCGCCAGGCGACCGTAGACCGGGCGGCGCTCCTCGAAGTTGAAGAACACCACCGACGGCAGGGTGATCTTGTCGTCCTCCAGCGCGATAAGCGTTTCCATGCCGGGGCGAATCCAGCCGACGGTGGAGTTGGACGTGCCAAAGTCGATGCCGCAGGCACGGGCTGGGGATGAGTTTTCCATGACAATCAGGTTCCGGTTGAAAAACGGCCGCGCAGTGTATGCCAGTCGAGGGCGGATGCGTAGGCCGACCATCCGTTAAATCGTGCTTGAAACTCAGGGATTTGCCCCCACATCTGCTGCATACGGCAAGCGCCGATAACACTTTGACGCACCCCCAGGCCACATCACTCAACAGGTGCAAAGCAGCGCACGTTGTGCCCCGGGCTGTGCGATCGAGATTAAGGAGGGTGAACCGCCGATGGATTTCAAAGACTACTACAAGATTCTGGGTGTCGAGGCCACGGCCGATGACAAGGAAATCAAGGCGGCCTATCGCAAGCTCGCCCGCAAATATCACCCGGACGTGAGCAAGGAAAAAGACGCCGAAGAGAAATTCAAGGACGCGTCCGAAGCCTATGAAGCGCTTAAAAGCGCCGACAAGCGCGCCGAATACGACGAACTGCGCAAATACGGCCAACATGGCCAGCCGTTCCAGGGTCCACCGGGCTGGCAGAGCCGTGGCGGGTTTGGCGGCGGCGGTGCGGACCAGGGCGATTTCTCGGACTTTTTCAGCTCGATCTTCGGCTCGCGCGGCGACGCGTTTGGTGGCGGTCAGCGCCGTCCGACCGGGCGCAAGGGCCAGGACGTGGAAATGCAGCTGACCGTGGCGCTGGAAGAAACGCTGTCCACCGAGTCCAAGCAAATCAGCTTCCAGGTGCCGCAATATGACGCCTCGGGCCGTCACGTCAGCAACACCACCAAGAGCCTGAACGTGAAGATACCCGCCGGCGTGGCCGACGGTGAGCGCATCCGCCTCAAAGGGCAGGGCGCGCCGGGTATTGGCGGTGGGGCCAATGGCGACCTGTACCTGATCATCAGGTTTGCGCCACATTCCAGGTTCGAAGTGGAAGGCGAAAACCTGGTGATCACCTTGCCGCTGGCGCCGTGGGAACTGGCGCTGGGCGCGGAAGTGGCGGTGCCGACGTTGACCGGCAAGATCAACCTCAAGGTGCCGGCGGGCAGCCAGAACGGCCAGCGCATGCGCGCCAAGGGCCATGGCCTGCTGAACAAGGCGGGCGAGCGCGGTTTCCTCTACGTGCTGCTCAAGGCCGTGATGCCCAAGCAGGCCGATGACGAAACCATCGCCCTGTGGCAGGAACTGGCGAAGAAAGCCGCGTTCAACCCGCGCGAGAACTTCTGAAGACTGCGGCAAGGCGCTAACTATCTAGCGCTGTTCGCCGCCTCGGCCATGATGTGCTGACGCTCCTTTTATTGGAGCAACATCATGGCCGATCTTCCTCACACCACCGGCACTCGGCCGGCGGCGACCCACAGTATCCACCGCGACTACCTTGAGCGCGTCAGCCCTGCCTGGCTGGTCAATGCCACGCCGCAACGCCGTGCCCAACTCAAAGACGGCCCCGTCACGCTGCCGGATGAGTATCTGCAGGCCTCGGCGCAACAACGCCAAGCGCTGCAGGAAAAATTCACCGCTAGCTTCACCGCGCAGTCTGCCCTCGACAAGGCCATGGCCTCGCTGCAAGACATCGACAGCTTTGCCGCGCCGTTGCTCACCAAGGCCTTGCAGGCGCAGTTCAACGTCACGTTGGACGTCAACACGACCCTGCTGCAACTGAACAAGACCATCGAAGCGGGTGTATTCGGTATCGATATCGGCAGCTTCGAGGCATTGCGCCTGCCGTTGTTGCAAGCGGCGCTGCACAACTTCGAAGCCCGGGAGTGCCAACCGGGCGCCTTTCATGCGTCGTCAGGGTTTCTGACGCAGGCGGTGGGCGCGCAAAAGGTCGAGACGCTCAACACCTCGTTGACCGTCGCGCAGTTCACCGGGTTGTGTCGCTCGCTGGACATCGGCGGCCAATATCAGCGCTACCTCAAGGACTACCTGCAGCCGACGGACACGGTGGCGGCGCAGCTCCTGCGCGATACATTCATCGGCGCGCGCAAGGCCGACCTCGCGGCTTCGGCAGAGCTGGCGCTGTTGCAAAAACACATCGAACCGGCGGATTACCGCATGATCGTCTCGGTGATCAACGGTGAAAAAAATCCATGGATGGGCAAGAAACAGGTGTGGTTCAGCGACCTTGGCCTGATGAAAAAACGCATGACCGGGTGTGTGGTGTTTCAGATTTGCGAAAAGTATCGCTACACCGATGAACTGATCCTCTATGTGCCGCACGACCCGCATCATCCGTTGAAGCGCTACACCCCTGAGCAGATGAAAGCGCTGTTCAAGCAACGCTTCACCGCCCACGATCAGCCACCCGCCGACGATGGCAGCCCGACAACCTACCAACGGTTTTTCAGCCAGTTCGTGGCCTATGGCGACCGCCCGTACTATTTCTCTGAATTGACCGAAGATGCTCCAAAAGCGTCTACCGCTGGCAGCCTTGGGCACTATGTGCCGCTGCTTAATGAGCTGGCCAAGGGCATCAGCCCGTTCGGAGAGGTCGCCGGTATCAAGGAATTGCCACCGGTTGCGCGGGCTCGCCAGCGACCCAATCCCGATCCCTTTCTGAACCCCGGCGGCTTACTGCATAAAGGCCGTGGCCTGTGGGCGGAAAACCCCGACCTGTGGGATTACCTCTATGAACAGCACCGCGACAAGCTGATCGCCGATGCCCGCAGCCACGCCGTGCCCACCGCCGAAGTGGATGCGCGGGTGCGTTCGGAAAAACTCGCGCGCCTGTTGAATATCGGCCTGCTGGCCTTGAACGTCGCCTCGATGTTTGTGCCGGTGTTGGGCGAAGTGATGATGGGCGTCATGGCCGCGCAACTGCTGCAAGAAACCTTCGAAGGTGCACTGGAGTGGACTGAGGGCGACCGCCGAGCGGCCAAGGCGCACCTGCTGGATGTGGCCGAAAACCTGGCGTTCCTGGCGGTGATGGCTGGCGTCGGCAAAGGCCTCGCCACCTATGCGGCCGCCAAGCCTGTGCCGCTGATTGAGGGGCTCGATCCGGTGACCTTGCCCAATGGCCAGGAGCGTTTGTCGAAGGCGAATGTGAGCGCGTACGAAAGCCCTGTCACCTTGCCGGCCGATATCCGCGCCAACGCCCAGGGGCAATACGTGTACGCGGGCAAAACCTACATTCGCCAGTCCGGCAAGGTGTATGAAAAAACCTTCGACGAAACCCTTGGCTGCTGGCGCATCAAGCACCCCACTGACAGTGAAGCCTATCAACCTCGGCTGAGCCACAACGGCGCGGGTGCCTGGCGCCACGCCCTGGAGCGACCGCTGACATGGGACCGCACCACCTTGATGCGCCGCCTGGGGCCTGTGGCAGACGGTTTCAGCGACGAGCAACTGTTGAGAATCGCCGACATCAGCGGCACCTCCGACGACGCGCTGCGCAAAATGCACCTGGATAACGCGCTGCCACCGGCACCCTTGACCGACACAATGCGCCTGTTCAAGGCCGATGCAGAGGTGGCGCAGGTGATTGAGCAAGTGAGCACCGGTGAGGCGGTGGACGCGCGTTACCTGTACACCTTGCCGCTGGTCACCGAACTGCCGCGCTGGCCGGTAGGGCGGGTGCTGGAGGTGTTCGAGGGGGCTGGCCTGACGGGGCCGTCCCAGCGTTATGGGGTTGAGCGTCTGTTTCGTGGGGTCAAGCTCAAACCGCCGATCCGTGTGAGCCGCGCTGATGTACTCAGCAGCCAGTTGCCAGCGCAGATTCTTGCCGCCCTTGATGAATCTGAAATCACAGGCTTGCTGGGCAGCGAAGCGGCGCGCGTCATCGAGCACCGGCCCGCAGAGTTCCGCAAGCAACTGGCCGAGCATGCGCGGGCACGCGAGCCGGCGCTGTTTGAGAGCCTCTACAAAGGCACCGATGCGCGGGACCCTACCGTCGCCAAGCTGCAACGCCTGTACCCCGGCCTCAGCGCGCCGGCTGCGCAACGCGCGTTGGCCGAGGCCGGTGCTGAGCAGCTCGCGCGGCTGCGTGACACGGGCCGCGTGCCGTTGGCGTTGCAGGAAAACCTGCAGGGGCATGTGCAGCAAGGCCGACTGGGGCATGCCTATGCCGGGCTGCACATGGACAACATGCTGTCGGCCGACAGCAAACGCCTGGCCCTGCACACATTGAGCAAGCTGCCGGGCTGGACGGACGCGCTACGCCTGGAAGTGCGCGAGGGCGACATTACGGGCGATCTGCTCGACAGCATCGGCAGCCCGGCCGCCACGCAACGCAAATACCTGGTTAAACAAGGGCCGCGCTATCAAGCGTTCAATGAACGTGGTGAGGCGCTTAATAGCGTCGCGCGTGAGGGCGATAATTTCTTCGCCTCGCTCATGCACGCGTTGCCCGACGATGCCCGCCAAGCCCTCGGCCTGCCGCAGGTGAGCCAAAGCCTGGAGTTACGCCGCGCAATCATTGACTACGCCACCGGGCACCGGCCGGAATCGGCGCAGATCGTCGAGGGGCGCAGCCGCACGCAAGCCGGGTTCAACCCGCCGCGCCGCCTCTCGCCGAAACGGTTTGGCTACCCGGCCAGCGGTCGCGGCCAAGGTGTGTCACCCTCGTTGGTAAGCCGTGTACAGGACGTGTACCCACAGTTGACCGAGGGCCAGGCCAACGGGTTTATCCTTCAGCAAATGCTCGCCGACCAATCGGACTCGCAGATTTTCAACCTGCTTAACAACCGTCTGCGCGAATGGCGAAACCTGGAGTCGACACTTGATAGCTGGGTGATGAGCGCATCCCCTGACGCATTTGTTCGCTCACATTCCTACCTCGACTCACGCCCCGCCATGGCGCAGGCACTCAAGGCCAGCTGGCGCAATGGTGCGCTGCCCGAGTTGCCGGGCGCCACCAACCTGACCTTGGTTGGCGACACGCTTTTACCCTCGCTGGAGGCCGACTTTTCTCATGTGCGCACGCTGAATATCCGCGGCCGCGTCTTGATCGACGGCCAGGTTGAGCAACTGCTGGGGTACTTTCCGAACGTGCAGAAACTCAGCCTGGCCGGCGCCGATACTTCAATCGCCAGCGTGCCGCAGGCGCTCGAAGGGCTGTCGGCGCTTACTAACCTGAGTATCGAGACCGCTGCCGACTTGACCGAGCCAGTGCTGGCACGGCTGGAGGGGCTCACCGGCCTTGAAGAGCTGACCCTTCATTCGTCCTGGTTATCTCCGCGCCCGTTGAACGTTGGCCGCATGAGCGCGTTGCGAAGCCTCACAGTGTCAGGTCTTGGGCAGTACATGTTTCCGGACGGTGTATTTGAATTGCCGCAGCTGCAACGGCTGGACCTCAAGGGGGCGAGCATTGATAGCTTGCCACCCCAGTTGTTTGAACCCGGCCGAGAGTATCTATGGTCAGTCTTGTCGTTGAAGTGGTCGCGCTTTTCCCGCGAGCGTTTCAGGGCTGCCTATGAGTTTGTGAAGGCCCACCCTGAGCACCTGATGGACCAGGATGAAATGGTCCGTGACTACTGCACCGGCCAACTCAGCCAGGCGCTCGGCCGGTCGGCCTATAGCAATACGGTGGTGGGAGGACGGTTGATTGCGCAGTTTTTCGAGTACTGGCCCAGCACTCAGGCGCGCTTGCAGGCCATTGAAGCGCTGACCACTGAATACGCCCAGTTGTCTGCACGGTTCAACGTGTGGCGCGTCGCAGATGGGAACAGCCTGGAAGCGTTGAGCCGCTCGGGCATTGATTCGGCCCTGCGCGACTGCTGGTATCAGGGGCTGCTCAAGCGCTATGGCATTGACTCGCCTGGGGTCCTGAGTTTGCCGGCCATGACCGTGCGCGACCTGCCAATATTGCCGACTGAAGGCTTCGCGCACGTGACGCTGCTGCGCGTGCAAAACTCGCGTGTGCCGACCGAGCAGATGAGCACGTTCATTCGCGGGTTCAGCGGGCTGCAGAGCGTGGACGCGAGCAATTGCGGCTTGACCGGTTTGTCGGTGATGCCCGGTGAGTGGGCCGCGCTTGAACACCTCGACCTGAGCCACAACCCCCTTGAAACCCTGGACGTCAGCCGCCTCGGCCAGCTGCGCGCACTGAGCCTGCGCGGTACACCCTTGAGTACCTGGCCAGCGGGCGCCGAACGCCTGCCGCAGTTGGACTGGCTGGACCTGCGCGATACGCGCATCACCCACGTGCCCGAAGCGGCCCTGGCCTCGGATCGCATGTTGCTCAACACGAACCTCGTAGGGACGCCCTTGAGCGTAGAGGCGCAGGCGCAACTCGCCGCAGCCCAGCAGAAATTCGAGCATACGCGGGGGTTGGACGAAGGCACCTTGAGCCGCTTTGCGCAACAGCCAATGCCCGATGTGTTTCCGCCGGGCGAAAGTGCCACCGCCATTGCGCGTCAGCTCTTGCCCTTGCTGCCGCCGGGATCCACGCAGCGCGCACTGTCGCTGCCACAGCGGCTGCAACGTTTGCACCCGACGCTGGGAGTGGAGGGTTCGAGGCTCTGGCTGACACGTCTGAGGGGCGAGACCCTGCCTGTGGCCGAGCGCGTCCAAGGCTGGGAGCAGACATCCGACGCCTTGACCCGGCGTTTGAACAGCTGGTTATTCACGCGTCAGTCGACGTTTGCGCGTGACCTGGTGGCAACCTCGCGCACGCGTCAACTGGCGGCGCAGCGCATCCTCGATTGCTGGCGCAACGGGTTGGCGCCGGCCGCTGAAGGGGCTGGGCGTGAGTTGAATCTGCATGGCTTGACGTTAGGCGAGTTGCCGCAGCTTCCGGCTGAGTTTTCCCACGTCGAGGGGTTGAACCTCAGCGGCGTGCAACTCTCCGGGGAGGGCTCCAACGCGTTCCTCGGCGCGTTTCCCCAACTACGCCGGTTGGTATTGAGCAGCAACCCGTTGCAGGTCATGCCCGCAGCGGTACAGGGCATGACCCGGCTGGAGCGCCTGGAGTTGTCGGCGATCAGCTTCGGTGATCCCGAGCGCTGGTATCCCACCTTGCAAAGCCTTGAGCACCTGCAGTCGCTGGACCTCAGCAACGGCGACTTGAGCAGCTTTCGCGTCGACGGCTTGCCACACCTGCAGACACTCGACCTGAGCAACAACCAACTGACCGACTGGCCGGATGGCGTGCTCCAGGCCACTGACCTGCGCAGCTTGAACCTGAGCAGTAACCAGATCGAATCGATTCCCCTCGGCGCCCTTGAGGGCGCGCACGATCCGTTGATGCGCGGCACCGACTTGTCGGATAACTTCAGCCTGCCGCTGGATGAGCTGTATCGATTGCAGGCCTTTGCCGAGCGTACTGGCAGCGACGGTGCGCTGGGGCTCAGCGACCGAGATATCCAGCACTTGGTCAACGACCTTGAGCAACCCCACGACAGCGACAGTGACGGCGAAAGCGAGGAACCGGACGAAGCCCCGGTACTTCCCGACGAAGTCCTGGCCCCGTCCGTGACCAGCGAAGCAGAGCGCAAACCCTGGTTTGAAAACCTGGCGCCGGAAGACCAGGTGAGCAAGCGTATTCTCTGGGACCAACTTGAAGCCGAACCTGGCAGCACGGCGTTTTTCAACCTGTTGTCATCGTTGCGGGACACCAGGGATTTCAGTGTCGCCCGCGCGGCCTTGACCCGACGAGTCTGGGACGTGATGGAGGCAGCGGGCAGCAACACCGAGTTGCGCGAAACACTCTTCGCTATGTCCAGCAGCCATGGCACCTGCAACGATGGGCGCCTCCTCACGTTCACCGGCCTGGAGATCAAGGTGTATGTGTTCAGCACCCTGGAAGGTATCGACCCGACAGACCTTGCGCTCAAAGGCACCGCATTGTTGAGCTTGTCACGTCGGTTGTTTCGCCTGGAGCAGGTGGAAAAACTCGCCGCCAGCAAGATGACCGCCTTATCGGACCCGGCCGAGGTCCGACTGCAATACCTGATCGGCCTCAAACAACGTCTTGACCTGCCAGGCGTGCCCGAGCGCATGCGTTATGCCACCCCGATCAGCGGTGCAGCCATGAACGCCGAAGCCCAGGCCATTCTGGATGCGGAACACACCGACGGTTTTTACGAAAACCTCATCAGCCGCGATTATTGGGTTGAGTACCTGGAGAAAAAGTACGCTGACGAGTTTGTGGCACTGGAACGCAGCCGTGACGAAAAAACTGACCGTCTGGAGACTGAGCACCCCCAGATCGATGACGCCTATACCGCCGCGCTGCTCACCCTCGAGCATGAGTTGAAACTGGCGCGCAACCTTAAATTGATCGAACTCTCGCGCCGCGAGACCGGTGAGCCCCTGGCTTAATAACTACCTACCGCAGGCACGGCTGCCGGGCGTGGTGTTCTGGCTGTTCATTCGAACAGGAGCGTCACCATGCCCACCCTCAACCTCGCCAGCGACCCTGGCGAACCCCAGACCGCCGAGTACTCCGTCATCAAGGACAAGGTACCCGGCTGGTTGATCCAGGCTTCAGCCCCCACCCGCGAGGCCTTCAAGTACACCTCTACCGAGCATGTCGAATGGCTCGACCGCCTCACGCAAGCCGAGCGTCGGCAATTGGGGCAGTACAACGACGCCAGCGCCACCTCGCAACAGGCTGTCGATCAGGCCATGGCCGGGTTGCAAACGGCTGAAGCATTTGCCACGCCCTTGCTGGCGGCCGCCCTCAAGCAACGCTTCAGCCTGGAGCCCGACCTGGAGGCCACGTATCTCGAACTGCGCAACCCGGTCGAGCTCGGCCTCCTCGGTATTGAGGTCGGCAGCTTTTCAGTGTTGACGTTGTCGTTGCTGCAAGCGGCGTTGCACAACTTCGAGGAAAGCGAATGCGCAGCGGGTGCTTTTGCCACGGCCTCGCGCTTCAAGCGCGGGCCGGCGCCCGACGACGCCACGCTGTCTTTGGGGATAAGCATCCACGGCTTTCTCAGCCTGTGTCGAACCCTGGATATCGGCGCGCAGTACCAGGCGCACCTGAGCGCGTTTTTCCAGACGGCCAGCGGCCTGCGCGAACGGGTCAACCAGGCGCAGAAGGACGCGTTGCAGGCCGCCGCCTACCTGGCGCTGCTCAAGCAGGACATCACGCCTGCAAACTATGCCGTGATCCAGGCCGTCATCGCCGGGCAGCGTGAGATTGACGACGATGGCAAACCGGTGTGGTTCAGCGACGTAAGCATCATGGGCTTGCGCCTGTCGGGTTGTACGGCCTTCGTCTCGGTGGAAAAACACCAGCACGCCCGCGAGGTGCTGGTTTACATCCCCCATGACCCGGAGCACCCGCTCAAGCGCTACGCCAGCAGCCAGGCGCTGGAGGCCGAGCTGACCCGCCAACTGATGGCTGATGTGAACGCCAGCAGCGGGCCTGGGCGTTATCAGCGATTCCTCGCCAATTACCTTGAGTACGCCGATCAGCCGACGTACTGGCGGCGCCTGACGCAGAAGGCGTCCGAGCAGCCTCACGACCCCTTTGCAGTGGCGCGTGTCAGCCGCTACGTGCTGCCGTTTGTGTCGGCCATTGTTTCGGTGTTTGTGACGCCCAAGGAGTTGCCGCCGGTCAAGACGGTTCGCGAGCCGATCAAGGATCCGGAGTTTTATATCAGGGTGATTTCCAAGGGTGAACTGTGGGCCGATAACGTCGATGTGTGGCGTGATAACTTCGACAAGTTGCAGGCCAAGTTGATCGCTGACGCGCGCGGGCATGCCGTGCCCACCGACGACGTGGATGCCCAGGCCCGTGCAAAAAAAATCGCGACGCTTGAACAGGCTGGTTTGCTGGCCTTGAATCTGGTGTCGATGTTCGTGCCGGGGTTGGGCGAAGTGATGATGGGCGTGATGGTTGCCCAACTGCTCTACGAAACCTTTGAAGGCGTGGTCGAGTGGCACGAGGGCGACCGCGAGGCGGCGCTGGAGCACTTGACCGATGTGGCGGAAAATTTGGCCTTCGTTGCGGTGATGGCCGCGGGCGGCGCAGGGGTGCGCAAGGCACTTGGCACGCCGGCGGTGATCGAGGCGGTCAAGCCCGTCACGCTGGCCAGCGGTGAGCAGAAACTCTGGAAAGCCGACCTCACGCCTTACACCGTTGCGGTGCATTTGCCGGCGGATGCCAAGCCGGATGCCCTGGGGTTTTACGCCCATGAAGGGCAGACGGTGTTGCCGCTGGAGGGCAAACACTTTGAGGTTCGGCGCGACCCGATTGGCGGCGAATACCGTATCCAGCATCCGGCGCGTCCGAATGCCTATGCGCCGGGCCTGGAACATAACCACGAAGGCGCTTGGCAGCATGAACTTGATCAACCGCTGACCTGGGACGATGCCACCACCTTGCGGCGTCTAGGCCTGCCGGTGGAAGGCCTGAGCGCGCAGCGCTTGCAGCAGGCGTGTGAGGCCAGTGGCACCGCGGTCGATGCTTTGCGCGCCGGCCATCTGGATCACGAACCCATCCCGCTGGCGCTGGCCGACACCTTGCAACGCTTCAAGGTGGCGGACGAAATGGGCGCGTTCATCCGGCAAATCAAATCGGCTGACTCTGCGCAGTACGCCAAGGCTGATCCGGCGCTGCAGATGGATTTGCTGCGGCGCAAGGGCCTGCTGCCCGCCAGGCCACTGGGGGTCTACGAAGCAAACGGCAAGCAACTATGGAATGACGCAGGCGCGCCCGGGCAGGCGCGCCGCGTGGTGATACTGCCCGACGGCGCGCTGGAACGCGGCGAGTTGCTGCAGGAGGTGCTGGAGTTTTTGCAGGAGGATGACCCGGCGTTACGCGAGTTTCCCGGCGACACCCTGGCGGACCGTGCACAGCGGCTGCGCCAGTACCTCGGTGAGCAGGCGCAGGCGCTTGAAGGCAGCCTGGTGGAAGCACGCTACAGGGCGCGCAACGTGAGCTTCAATCCTGACGTTACGCGGTTGCAAGTCGATTACCCGCGCTTGCCTGGCCCCATGGCCGAGCATCTGTTGAACACCCTCGGGGCCGATCAGCTGCAGCGCTTTCGCAGCACCGGGCAATTGCCAGAGAGCGTCGTGGAGCAGGCCCGCTGGCAAACCCAGGAATTGCGCTTGACCCGCGCCTGCGAAGGACTGTTTGTCGACGCGCTGGTCAACCCGGACACCGCGCTTTTGCAAGCGTCGGCCCACGGCTCGCCGGTGTCACGCGAGGCCATGCGCACCGTATTGCTGGAGAACCCGCTGCGCAAGCCGGCCTACGATCCATTGATGCGCCTGTTGGGCGGCGGGCGTGGTATACGGCAGTTGATGAGCGCGGCGAGGAACGCATTTCGCGCGCCTGCCGAGCGGGCACACAGGCTGTTCCCGAGCTACACCGACGCGCAAGTGGCGAATTTCATCACGTCCCTTGGGACGGACGTGCGCAGCGAGCTGTCACGCCTGGAAGCCGAGTACTTCACCCTCAAGCGTGACCTGAAAACCTGGGTCCGGGCCAATGCCCCGCAAGCAAACGCCACTGCATTCGACCGTCAGGGCGGTTTTGTGAAGACCTATGCGAATGAGATCAAGCGTTGCTGGCGCCGTGAGACAGACACCCTGACGATCACACCAGGCCCGCGTTTGAACCTGCCGGCCCTGAGCGCCGATTTCAGTCACGTGGAAAACCTGGAGTTGAGCAACATTCCCTGGACCAGCGAAGCGCACACCTTTCTCAGCCGTTTCAAACACCTGAAAAGTTTGCGTATTCGCGACGGCGGCCTCACCGAGCTGCCCGAGTCGCTGGCCGACATGCCAAACCTCACCCACCTGCGGCTGCGCCAGAACCGCATCCACCTCACCCCGCAAAGCGTCGAGCAACTGGGGCGCCTGAGCCGGCTTGAGTTTCTGGACCTGGCACAGAACCCCCTGGGCATCGCCCCGGACTTGAGCGGCATGCCGCATCTGAAATACGTGGACCTGAGCAATACCCGCCTTCAGCAATGGCCCACGGGGTTGCGCGAGCTCACGCAACTGCGAGAGCTGAACCTGCGGGACAATCTTTTGCAAACGGTGCCGCTGGAACACCTTGAACCGCTGCCTGAGGACCTTGAAAAAATCATCAAGATCAACAGCGCGACTGCACTGTCGGGCAACCCATTGACCGTCGAGGCGGAGCAGGCGCTGGACGCCTATTGGCGGCGTCTGTCACACAGTCACCCCGACTTGCTGGAAGACGGGCGTGGCGACAACTTTTCGGTGTTTTCACAGCCGATTACCCAGGTCCGCGATATGTACCCCAACTTTGATGTGAGCCAATGCCGGCGGTACATCTGGGGTTTGGGCCAGGGCGCCGGGGCCAGGCTTGACGAGTTAAGCCTGGAGTTCACCACGCTCAAGGAGCAGCTCGACGCCTGGGTGTTTTCAGGGGGCGGCGCGCGCCAACGCTATATTCGTATGGGCCGCGTGCGGGAGAACGCTGTCGACCGCGATCACCGCATCATGGCCAAAAGCCGAATACTGGCGTGC
Source organism: Pseudomonas sp. (assembly GCF_049645325.1). Taxonomy (GTDB): domain Bacteria; phylum Pseudomonadota; class Gammaproteobacteria; order Pseudomonadales; family Pseudomonadaceae; genus Aquipseudomonas. The sequence goes on from NZ_JBARTQ010000455.1 coordinate 13,665, forward strand.
TGGCGTCGTGAGACCCCGGAGCGCCTATCGGCCGAAGGCGTATCGTTCGGGCAGGAACTCGACCTCAGCGACTTGACCTTGCCGGCGTTGCCCGACCTGGACGCGAATTTCAGCCACGTCGGTTCGTTGCGGCTGACGCGCATGAACCTCAGCACGTCGCCTGAAGGGTTCCTGGCGGGTTTTCGCGGCCTGCGCTGGTTGGATATGTCGAACAACCAGCTGCGTGAACTGCCGCCAGCCTTGAGCGAGATGCACGGGCTGACGCGTTTGTTCCTGGACAACAATCAGATCCAGCTGACACCCGAGACCGCCCGCGTGCTGTCGGAGCGGCGCACCCTCAGAGCACTTTGGCTGAGTAACAATCCGTTGGGCCAAGTGCCGGATTTCAGCCAAATCTCGGATATTCGCTCGGTGCGCCTCAGTCGCACGGGCATCGACCACTGGCCCGCCGGTTTGGGTGAGCAGGCGCTGCTGGACGAAATAGACCTGGGTGATAACCAACTGACCACGCTGCCGGATTTCGTCATCGACCCTTCGGACGCGCAACTGACGCGCTCAGTGCGCTTGAGTGCCATCACTCGCATCGCCAACAACCCGCTGACCGAAGCTACCTTGCAACAGGTCAGAACCTATTCTGCGCAGCTGGAGCGTGACGGGTTGCTGCAGCTCGGCCGACCGCTGCGCCTGACCGCTACAGCGCTGGCGCTGCGTCCTGCGGTGGTCGCCAGCCCGCTGGGCGCAACATTCAGGCGATGGGCCGTGGGGTTCACGCCAGAGCAGGTGGCTGCCAGGACGCCGCAATGGATGACGTTGCGTTCTGACCCGAACAGCCGCGGTTTTTTCGGAATGCTCGCGGATATGGACCTGCCGGAGGGGGGCGATGAAGACCTGCAACTGCGCGTCTGGGCGGTGATCGACAGCATCACCGAAGCCAACCCCGACTCAGCCGCCTTGCGCCAGGAAATGTTCTCTTGGGCCGGAAATGCCACGTGCTGTGACCGCGCAGCGTTGTCGTTCAGCAATATTGAAATCATGCGGATGGTCCACCTGGCCAAGGCTTCGGCGACAGAGGCGAGCGAGGGCCCGGTATTGCTCAACCTTGCGCGGGGGCTGTTTCGCCTGGATGAGGTGGAAAAGACCGCCCTGCTCGATATTGCCCGCCGGGCCAATGCGATCCACGCGGACCCGAACCTCTCGGCCGAACTCCGTGATGAGCGCGTCAGTCTGTTGGAGGATGTGGAAATTCGCCTGGCCTACCGCGACGGGCTCAAGGGCGATGATCAACTGGCATTGCCCGGTCAGTTGGCCCGGATGCGCTTCCTTAATATCGCGCGGGTCACCCAGGCAAACCTGAATGCCGCACGTACGCGCATCCTGGCCCTGAACAATTCGCCCGAAGAGCTCCACGCCTTGCTCTCACGGGACTTCTGGAAGGACTACATCACCCACACCTACCGTCCGCAGTTCGAGGCGTTGAGCAAGCCTTATCACGAGCAACTGGCGGGGTTGCTTGATCAGGTTGAAGCAAGCCAATTGCCGCGCGCGGACTATGAGGTACAGGCGCGCGCGCTGCAGGATCAATTGGGCATCGCTGAAGCCGGGCTGATCGAAAACCTGACCCGCAGCGAACTGGCGCAGCACCCGTTGCCTGGGCCGCCTGCGCCCTGAGTGGTTAAAATAGGAAGTAACGCTGGGCCATGGGCAATACATCCGCCGGCTCACACCACAGCAGCACGCCATCGGCCTTGACCTGGTAGGTCTGCGGATCGACTTCGATGTCCGGCAGGTAATCGTTGTGGATCAAGTCGGTTTTCTGCACGTTGCGGCAACCCTTGACCACGGCGATCTGTTTTTTCAGCCCCAAGGCCGCCGGCAAGCCGGCGTCCTGCGCGGCCTGGCTGATAAAGGTCAGGCTGGTGGCGTGCAGCGAGCTGCCGAAGCTGGCGAACATCGGGCGGTAATGCACCGGTTGCGGTGTTGGAATCGAGGCATTGGCGTCGCCCATCAGGCTTGAGGCAATCGCGCCACCCTTGAGGATCAGGGTCGGCTTGATGCCAAAAAACGCCGGGCGCCACAGCACCAAATCAGCCCATTTGCCGACTTCGATGGAACCGACGATATGGCTGACGCCGTGGGTGATCGCCGGGTTGATGGTGTACTTGGCGATGTAGCGCTTGGCGCGGAAATTGTCGTTGCCTTCGCCGTCGCCGGGCAGCGGCCCGCGCTGTTTTTTCATCTTGTCGGCGGTCTGCCAGGTGCGCGTGATCACCTCGCCGACGCGGCCCATGGCCTGGCTGTCGGAACTGATCATCGAGAACGCGCCGAGGTCGTGCAGGATGTCTTCGGCGGCAATGGTCTCGCGGCGGATACGGCTTTCGGCGAAGGCCACGTCTTCGGCAATGCTCGGGTCCAGGTGATGGCAGACCATCAGCATGTCGAGGTGTTCGTCGATGGTGTTGCGCGTGAACGGCCGGGTCGGGTTGGTCGAGCTCGGCAACACGTTGGCAAAACCGCAGGCCTTGATAATGTCCGGTGCGTGACCGCCTCCGGCACCTTCGGTGTGGTAGGTGTGGATGGTGCGGCCCTTGAGCGCGGCCAGGGTGGTTTCGACGAAGCCCGACTCGTTGAGGGTGTCGCTGTGTATCGCCACCTGCACGTCGTACTCGTCGGCGACGCTCAGGCAGTTGTCGATGCTGGCGGGCGTGGTGCCCCAGTCTTCGTGCAGCTTCAAGCCGATGGCGCCGGCCTTGACCTGCTCGATCAACGGCTCCGGCAAACTGGCGTTGCCCTTGCCGGTGAAGCCGATGTTCATCGGGAACGAATCGCTGGCCTGGAGCATGCGCGCCAAGTGCCAGGGGCCCGAGGTACAGGTGGTGGCGTTGGTGCCGGTGGCGGGGCCTGTGCCGCCGCCAATCATGGTGGTGACGCCGCTGGTCAGCGCTTCTTCGATCTGCTGTGGGCAGATGAAATGCACGTGGCTGTCGATGCCGCCAGCGGTCAGGATCATGCCTTCACCGGCAATCACTTCGGTGCTGGCGCCGATGGCCATGGTCACGCCGGGCTGGATATCCGGGTTGCCGGCCTTGCCGATGGCGTGGATGCGACCGTTTTTCAGGCCGACGTCGGCCTTGACGATGCCCCAGTGGTCGATGATCAGCGCATTGGTGATCAGGGTGTCGACGACTTCGTGGGCGAGCAGTTGGCTTTGGCCCTGGCCGTCACGGATGACTTTGCCGCCGCCGAATTTCACTTCTTCGCCATAGACAGTGAAATCCTGCTCCACTTCGACGAACAAGTCGGTGTCGGCCAGGCGGACCTTGTCACCCACGGTGGGGCCGTACATGTCGGCGTAGGCTTGGCGGCTGATTTTCATGTGTGTGTGCCCTGAAAAAATAGGTTGAATGTGAGTCCGCTATCGCAGGCAAGCCAGCTCCC
>NZ_JBARTQ010000456.1:0-16450 GCF_049645325.1 Pseudomonas sp.
GTTATTCACTCGTGCTGCAAGTCTTCGCGTTTGACACGCCTAACAGTTTGAAAGTGCCCATCGCTCTGGAAGAGTTGGGGCTGGCGTATGAGTTGACGGCGGTCAATGTTCGGCAGGGCGAACAAAAGTCCGCCGGTTTCATGGCGATCAACCCCAACGCCAGAGTGCCTGTACTGATCGACCCCGAGGGCGGCAACGGTCAGCCGCTGGTGTTGACCGAGTCGGCGGCCATTCTGGTTTACCTGGCCGAAAAACATGGCCAGCTGTTGCCTCACAACGTTGAAGCGCGCGTGCGGGTGTTTGAGCAGTTATTCTTCCACGCCTCGACCCTGGGGCCAGCCTTTGGCCATGCAGGCTTTTTCCTCAAACACGCCACGGCCGCCATGCCGATCGCGATCGCGCGCTTTCACAACGAAGCCCTGCGCACACTCGGCTTGCTCAATGACGTATTGGCACGGACCGAGTTCGTCGCCGGCAATGAGTTTTCAATCGCCGACATCGCCCATTTCGGCTGGATGTGGCGTAAGGAGTTTGCCGAGGTGGATTTCTCCGAATCGCCTCACGTTCAGCGCTGGTATGACGCGCTGTCTGCGCGGCCGGCGGTGATACGGGCGATCAAGCGCGTGGAGGCGTTGATTCCCGAGGCTTGAGGCTGCAGCCCACCTCAGTGTCTGCGTTCACCCGCCAAGGCAACCCCCAGGCAGTACAGCAAGCCTGCGGCGATGACGAACAGTGCAAGCATGTAAAACATGACATGGGCCGGCTGTGTGGCCAGGACGATTCCGCACAGCACCGGCCCTGATGCTGCGCCGACGTTGCTCAGGTTTTGCGCGGCGTAGTACATGCCGCGCAAGGAGTCGGGCGCGATTTTGTCGATAAACATGTATTCGGCGGGGAACACGATGATCTCGCCGACGGTGAACACGGCCATGGACAGCACCCAGAACATCAACGTGGTGGACACGGCAAAACCGCCCAGGCCAAGAATGAACATGGCCAGACCGCTTGCGAGCCACACGTTCAGATGTTTATGAGTAATCCGTTTGCCGAGGCTGTATTGCAAGCCGATCACCATCAGGGCATTGGTGGCGACGAGGGTGCTGATAATTGTGTAGGTGGCCTGGGGCGTGGTGGTGACGAGCAGGTACTGCGAGAGATACGCGGTGAACTGGCCGAACACCACTGCGCTCAGTAACCCTCCCAAAGTGAAGCAAACCAGCCGGTAATCGCGCAGCAACAGTTTGCCAACCGCCAGGAACGGTGTTTTCGGGCCGGTTTCGCGCGCTGCCAAGGCTCTGTCGCCCCACACGAAATAGATAACAAAGAACCCGGCGCCAAGCCCCGCCGACAGCAAGAAAGGCAGGCTGATACTCAGGCCCGCCAACCCCGCGCCGAGGAACGGCCCCACGGCATAACCGATATTGGTCAGCGTGTACTTGATCGAGAACACTTCAGCGCGCTCAGCGACCGGTACCAGGCTGGCGAAGCCGGATTTCACCGCGATATCGATGACTGAATACGCCAGGTTCACGGACACCAGGCAGAGGTAGAACTGCCACAGCTCAGGCGCGACAAAGGCACCGAGAAAACCTGCGGTGAACACGCCGCAGAACGTCAGGATGAGCCGGTAACTCGACATCCGGTCCACCAGGAAACCGCCATACAGGCTCAGCAGCGATCCGATGATCAGCGTGCTGCCGATCACCAGCCCGATATCGGCGATGCTCAGGCCAAAGTTGCCCGACAAGTAAATCACCAGGTAGGGCAGGGTGATCGCACGGGCAAGCGTCAGGATCAACGACGCCGACAGCAGCAGGTTGAGGGTTGAAGGGTAACTTCTAAGTGTTGCCAGCATCCGTGCCTCATCGTCGGCTTTTATTCAGTCCGCGCAGCTTACTGCTGACGCCGTTTCTGATTTAGGATGCTTTCTATCGAAAGGCAGGAACTGAATTCATGAATCAAGGATGTGTATGTTCTCTTCCGAGCGCCTGAAAGGTATCGACGTGTTCGTGTGCGTCGCGCAACTGGGCAGCTTCACGGCAGCCGCCGACACACTGAACCTCACCGCCTCCGCCATCAGCAAAAGCGTCGCGCGCCTGGAGAAACGCCTGGGTGCGCAGCTATTCCAGCGCACCACCCGCACGCTGTCGCTGACAGACGCCGGTGTTGTGTTCTTGCGCACTTGCACCGGTGTCCTCGCCGACCTCGAAGAGGCCGAGCTGTTGCTGCAAAGCGAAACCAGCGAACCGCGCGGGCAAGTGCGCATTGACCTGCCCGCCGCCTATGGCCGCGCGCAGGTGCTGCCGGTGCTGTTGCACTGCGTGAAGGCGCACCCTTTGCTCATACCGCACATCACATTCAGCGATGGTTACATCGACCCGCTCAAGGCCGGCGTCGACATTGTCGTGCGTATCGGCAGCGCAGACGCCTGGCCGCAAACCGTCGCGCATCGCCTGCTCGCCCGCGAGCGGCACCTGTTTTGCGCCTCGCCGGCCTACCTGGCGCAGCATGGCACGCCCCTGTCCGAGCCAGACCTTGAGCACCATCAGTGCCTCGCCTATGGCTGGGTGGACGGCAGTGTCAGCCCGTGGCGTTATGCGGGCGGGCAAGGCACGACCACGCGCAGGCCCTTCACCCCGCACCTGGTGGTGGGCAATGGCGACGGGCTGGTGATGGCCGCCGAGGCCGGCTGCGGGATTGCGCAGTTGCCGTCGTGGTTGATACAGCCGCAACTGCAGGCGGGGACGTTGGTAGAGGTGCTGCCGCAGTTGGCCGTTCAGGGCATGGAGATCCATGTGGCGTGGATCAAAAGTCGCCAGGCGCTGCCGAAGGTTCGGGTGGTGGTAGAGGCGTTGGTTGAAGGGCTGGGTACTGTGATTTGACCTGACAGCGCGTAAATGGAGTCAGACCACGATTCAGGCGTTCGTATAAACCTCGCCTCACCCCGACGACACGCTGCACTCAATTGCCCTTGATCACCGGCGGCGGCGTCCATTGCCCGTTCAGTGCGGCGGCCTCCGGCCAGTACGCCCGGATGTAGAGCGAGAAGTCGGCGTCCTTCGGTGCGGGCAGCCAGTTGCTTTCCTTGTCGGCACCCGGGGAGTCGCTTTGCACATAGAGGGTCAGCGAACCGTCTGCATTGGGCTTGAGCGACTTATTCTTGGTGCCCAGGGAATAGCGCCCCAACGGGTTTTCCGCGAAGAAGTGCTGCTGGTTATACAAGGTCAGCGACCAGAAACCCTTGACCGGCGGTACGCCGCCTTTCGGGAACGTCACGCTGTAGCGCTGGCCACCGTTCAGCCGGGTGCCGGACTGGTCCAGGTCCTGGTAGAAGTACTTGGTCTCGATCTGCTTGTTGACGAAGATGTTTGAACGGGCAACCGCCGTGCGCAGGAAATAATCGGTGCCAAACGCCGCGCCGTTGTCGATGGTGCTCCAGTGATCAGGTAACTGCTTGCCGTAGTTGCGGAACTGCAAGAGGGGCTTGATCACTTCTTCATCGGCCTTTTGCGCCTCATCGATCATGGCCTTTTTCAGCTCAGGGTCACGCCGGGCGATCTGCGCCAACGCTGACAGTTGCGCATAACGGGCTTCTTCGCCGGGCAGTGGCTTGGCATCCTTGAGGATGGCCGGCAGTTCATCGAAGAATTTTTCCGGAAGTACCCAGCGGGTTTCTTCCTCACCCGCCGCTTCGGCCGGGAATTTCGCAGACGCGCGCCAGTCACGCTGCTTGACCTTGCCGTCGTACTGCGACAACGGGTACATGTCGATGCCTGAAAGGTCCGGCTGAATCGCTTCGCGGTCCGCCGGCGTGTCGTCCTGGAACACGCGCGGAATCACGAAACCGGTCTGGGTGCGTGCGCGAAAAACCTGAGTGATGCCCTTCGGCACGGCGCCATGCCAGTCAGGGCCCACCAGCAGGTAAAAGCCGGGCTTGGTGGCGTACATTTTTCCCAGTTCGGCGAAGCTGTCGGAGCGCAGGTCCACCACCTGGTACACCCAGAACCGGTCCCCGAAGTCCGGGACCTGTATCACCACGGGCTCCAGGTCCAGGGCAATACTGCCGGCGCCATAGACCACATCCTGATTCGGGCAGGCCACCAGCCGTTCGCCAGGCGAGATGTAGTCGGTCAGCATCGACAGATGGTTGATCGGCGCCACCGGCACAATCCCGCCCATCAACCCGGCTTCGGGCAGGTCCTTGAACTTCTGGCGCCGGTTGAAAATATTGGCCATCGGCCAACCCCAGAAGTAGGCCTCACGCGCCATCATGCGCACATAGGGCTCTGTCACCTTCACATCGACTTCAGGCCCCTGCACCTTGGCCACTGTGTCGGTCTGCGCCTGCGCAGGCGCGGTTCCCAGCAATATCGCGGTGGTGAGCAGGCAGCAGGCGAAAAGAGGCGTGCGGTTCATACAGGTAGCGTCCTTGCCGTAGCGTTGTCCGTGGGCAGTGTTCTTGAACGTAAATACGTCGCTGAAAAGCTAGCAGAGGAATTCGATTCAGGCAGGGCGAGCAAGCGAAAAGACTGTGTCTATTTCCCCAGCGATCGTGCCACTGCCTCGGCCACCTCCACAAATACCCGCGCTGCCGCCGACTGATAACCGCCTTTACGCTGCATCAGTACCGCCGTCCTTTGCAGCCGTTGCGGGCCCAGTTCAATCGCGACCAAATCCGGGTGGGCTCGTGCAATGGCGGCGGGCAGCAGCGTCGACAACTCAGTCCGGCGCACCACTTCAATCAGCGCACCGATCACATTGGCTTCCATCACCACGCGCGGGTGGATGCCGTGTTGGTTGCAGTAGCGATCAATCTGCTCGCGGGTGGCGAATTCGGCGCTGAGCAGAATCAGCGATTCGGCATTCAGCGCCTCCAGCCCGATCGCCCGTTCATTCGCCAGGGGATGCTGACGGCCCACCACCAGCGCCAGGGTTTCAACCAGCAAGGGCAGGGCGTCGATGTCCTGGCCGTGCGCCTGATCAAACGCGATGCCCACGTCCAGCGCATCGGCCAGCAGTTGCTGCTCCATGTGTTCCTGGGCGAGCTCACGCACGGTCAGCGTGATGTTGGGGTAGCGGCCGTGAAACGCTTCGACCAGCGGCCCGACCAGGTAGGTGGTGAAGGTGGGCGTGACGGCAATGCGCAGGGTGCCACGGCTCAGGTCACCCACGTCATGGATCGCACGCTTGCCTTCCTGCAGTTCCTGCGCCGCGCGCTGCGCATAGCGCAGGTAAACCTCCCCGGCATCGGTCAGACGCGTCTTGCGCCCTGAACGGTCAAACAGCTGCGCGCCGAGGCTGTCTTCCAACTGCCGGACTTGTTGCGACAAGGCGGGCTGCGAGACATGCAGCGCTGCCGCTGCTTTGGTGAAGCCTTCATGGTGCGCCACGGCGAGGAAGTACTGGATATGTCGTGCGAGCATGCCTGTGTCCATAAGATTATCTAATGTGGTTCATCACATATGAGACTTTTACCTTATTTATCGGGCGCCGTAACCTTTGCTTCATCGCATCGCGATTCAAAGGAGTCACCCATGCAAGACATCATCGACGGTTTCCTGAAGTTCCAGCGCAACGCCTTCCCCGAACGTGCAGGCCTGTTCAAAGACCTCGCCAACCAACAGAGCCCCCGCGCGCTGTTCATCTCCTGCTCCGACAGCCGCCTGGTGCCGGAGCTGGTTACACAACGTGAGCCCGGCGACCTGTTTGTGATCCGCAACGCTGGCAACATCGTGCCGTCTTACGGCCCGGAGCCTGGCGGTGTGTCGGCTTCGGTGGAGTACGCCGTCGCGGCGCTGCAGGTCAACGACATCGTGATCTGCGGGCATTCCGACTGCGGCGCGATGACCGCCATCGCCACCTGCAAATGCCTGGACCACATGCCCGCCGTGGCCGGCTGGTTGCGCTACGCCGACTCCGGCCGCGTGGTGAACGAGGCCCGCCAGCACCTCAGCCCGCAGGCCAAAGTCGCCTCGATGGTGCGCGAAAACGTGATCGCACAATTGGCCAATCTTCAGACGCACCCTTCGGTACGTCTCGCCCTCGAAGAAAAACGTGTGGCGCTGCATGGCTGGGTCTACGACATCGAGAGCGGCTGCATCGAAGCCTTCGATAGCCGCACCGGGAAGTTCGTGCCGCTGGCGGAAAACCCCAGCGCACGCGCGGTGTCGCACTAACCCGGCAAACCGTTTTATCCAATGTGGGCGCTGGCTTGCCTGCGATCCGGGCACCCCTGTGTATCAGGTGGACCGGGTTGAAGCCATCGCAGGCAAGCCAGCTCCCACATTGATCGGCATTCGCTGTTTTATCCCTACTGTTAACCCACGGAGATAACCCCATGATCCAGTCACAAATCAGCCAGACCTCGCGCCTTGCCCTGACCGACGTCATCCTCTTGGCCAAGGCCCGCAAAGACCTGTCGTTTGCCCAGATTGCCGAAGGCACCGGCCTGCACGAAGCCTTCGTCACCGCCGCCTTGCTCGGCCAGCACCCACTGCCGGCCGACGCCGCCCAAACCGTCGCCGACACCCTGGGCCTGGATGCGGACGCCGTCGCGCTGCTGCAAACCATCCCGCTGCGCGGCAGCCTCGGCAACGGCATCCCGACCGACCCGACCGTCTACCGTTTCTACGAAATGATCCAGGTCTACGGCACCACGCTGAAAGCCCTGGTGCACGAGAAGTTCGGCGACGGCATCATCAGCGCCATCAACTTCAAGCTGGACATCAAAAAGGTCGATGACCCAGACGGTGGCTCGCGCGCGGTGATCACGCTGGATGGCAAATACCTGCCGACCAAGCCGTTCTGATTGCGTTGTAAAAAGACCCGGCGCTGTGAGGTGGCCGGGTCGCTCGCGTTGGAGATCGAGGCCTTGTTCGCTCTTATTCCTGCCGAGCAACACGTCGGAAAAATCACGTCGGCTTAATGCTCATTGCAATCCCGGCATCCCACGCAGCGAGCATCATTTCGCCCACAGCTTCAAACGCTGGATGAGTGCTTCGATAATCCGCCAGCTCTACCCGCGCGCGGTTCATGCCGCTGTGCACGCGGGTGAGCAATTCATTGCAGCGCGCCTCGGTCAAATTGCATGAACTGCGCCCGAACTGGACCAGCATCTTGCGCTTCGGCCACGCCTTCGAGCCGCCAAGCAACAGCCCCATGATGTCATTGACCTGATACACCGTCGTTGTCACCAAGTCGTAAGCAGGTGCGAGCCACACATCAGCGTCTTCGGCACAGTGCTCATAGAGCAGGCCAAAATTCTTCAAGTGCGCGTCACCATTTTGGAGACCGGCAGAGAGCGCCACCATCAGGAAGAAATCTTCCAGTGCCTTGGTGACGCGGGCTGGGGAGACGTAAGTCTTGATCAGCTTCGCGCAGCCCTGGTAACTGCCGTCATATTTTTTCTCCGTCCCCCACCCGGACAGAACGCACATGTCCTCAAACCCGAGGTAGGCGCTATCGCCCACGTCGAAGCGTTTTACCACCAGGAACTTGCCGTGCTGGCTGAGCTGGCATTCAGGCACTTCAAGGCCCGAATGAAGCGCTGCTCGCATGCAAAAAAATTCATTGGCCGCCAGTTGCGCAAAGTCTGAGTCATTGAACGCCTTCACCAAGTGCGTGGCGCCACGGTGCATGAGGCGCGCAAGGTCTTGCCCCGCTGGGGCCGCGTCGCGCACCAGTACCTTGGGTTGAACGCCCGAAACGCCGGAGTAGGCTGCGTAAATGTTCATCAGTTCGTCAAACAGGTCTTTTGCCCCGTCATAGACCAACAGCTCGGAAAGTTTGATTTCTGGCAGTGATTCGTCACTGGCGGCGTGGGTCACGCTGATGCGACCCAATTGGTGCGGGCCGACGATGCTCAGTAAGGCGAAGTCGTCAAAGCCGCGCACCGACTTGCTGAAACGCCTGACAAGTTCCGCTTTGAGGTGCCCTTCAGGGAGGTGCATTTCGAACAGGGGATGAATCCCATACGCCCAGTTATAGCTCTCCAGGCGCGAGGGCATCGTCAACGAAACCGCGTGCTTTTCGTCTACGCCCGGGTTGTACGAGAACACCGAATCGCGTGGGTTTTCTTCGCTGCGGCCGAGTGTTCCGGCCGGCGTGCCACCCGCCCCGATGTATAGCCGGTCACTGTGCCTGGTCATGGAAGTTTCCTGCTTTCAGTTCATCGAGCGTTTTGCGTCGGCGCCTGGGCGCCGCAGTCAACTCGTAACCCAAGCCTTCAAGGATCGCGGCAACCTTGCGAATTCCCACTTCAGGAATCGTATTGTTCTCGATCCCCGAGATAGTTGCGCGACTCATGCCGTGCCGTTGTGCGAGCTGGCTTTGTGAGAGGCCAGCCGCCTTGCGCAGATTTTTGATCAGGAGACCCAAGTCGTCCATAGGGATTTGCATCCTATACAGTGCAGTTCAAGCGTTTAATGCATTTGTGCACCGTATATGATGCGTTTTGTTTTGTGTAGGCCTTTCTGTCAATTAACCGTTCTACGTCCCAGAAACCCGGTTATCAACGCCACCACCTGCTGATGAATCACCGCCCGTGGCCGCGCGCCTTCACCATCCTTGCAAATCATCCCATCGCCCGGCGAGCTCTCCTCGATCAACGCCATGCCGCCTGGCTTGCAGATCGACATGAAGCTGAAGTGATTGGCGTCGTTGATCTCCACGTATTTCGTCGAGGCGGTGGGCAGGCGCCTGGCCAAGTCGGCGGACTCCAACCTGGCGTCCATGTCCTCCGACGGCACGCCCCCCGCGATCACCAGCACCGGCACTTTCAACGCCGCCAGGCTGGCGTCGGTCATGCCGCGCGACAGGCCCAGGTCGAGTGACACCACGGCGGTCACGCGCTTGTCGCGCAAGTCGGCGGCGAGCTGGGCTTTCCCGGCGGGCGTGCCGGCGGGGTTCATTTCCTGGTAGCCAATGCAGCCGCCCAGTTTGGAGTGAACGCTGCAGTCCTGGCTGAACAGGTCGGGGTCGAAACGTGCGCCGGCGATTTCCAGCGCGGTCCAGCCGCCGAGGGAATGGCCTGCGACGGCAATCCGGCTACGCGTAACTGCGCCAAACTGCTTCGGCTGCGCCAGCACCGCGTCTATGGCGCGGCTTACGTCGGCCGGGCGTTGCCACAACTGAGCGGCAGCGACTGGGCTGCGATCCTTGCTGGTGGTGCCGGGGTGGTTGACCGCCGCGACGATATAACCCTGCTGCGCCAATGCGCTGGCCAGCCACACCTGTTTGCCCCAATTGCCGCCGTAACCATGGGAAAGCACCACCAGAGGGTGCTCACCGCTCGCGGGTGGCGCGTCGGGCACCGCGAGGGCGCCGATAAACACCGGGTTGTCGGCGATCATCTCGGGGGTGGCGGTGGTGGTGGCGGGGTACCAGACAACCAACTCCAATGGGCGCTTGTTGAGCGCATCGGGCAGCGTCGCGGTTTTGAAGCCGACGGGGCTTTCGGCAGCGAGCGCGGGTGTGGTCAGGCACAGCAGGAACAGGGCGCGAACAGCGGTGTTCATTGTTTTTATCTTCCGTGATTTTGGCGACGCATCATGAACTGAAAACCGAGGCCTGTGCATCCCCCTCGCGCAGCAAAAGCGCCTCCACACCCCGCGCGATTAACTCGCCATCGCACCTTGGTATCCGCCAACCCGGCCCCATAACTAGCCTGTATCCATCGAGGAAACAGACCATGACCAACCCAACCGAAACCGCCATCCTCGCCGGCGGCTGCTTCTGGGGCATGCAAGACCTGCTGCGCCGTTACCCCGGCGTGCTGCACACGCGGGTCGGCTACAGCGGCGGCGACGTGCCGAATGCCACCTACCGCAACCACGGCAACCATGCCGAAGCGATTGAAATCGTGTTTGACCCGGCCGTGATCACCTACCGGCAGATTCTTGAATTCTTTTTCCAGATACACGACCCCAGCACGCCTAACCGTCAGGGCAATGACCTGGGCCCCGGCTACCGTTCGGCGATTTACTACCTGAGCGAACAGCAACGCGACATCGCCGAAGATACCGCGGCGGACGTCGACGCCTCGAAGTTGTGGCCGGGGCGTGTGGTCACTGAAATAGAACCGGCAGGACCGTTCTGGGAAGCGGAGCCGGAGCATCAGGATTATCTGGAGCGGATACCGAATGGGTATACGTGCCACTTTATTCGGCCGAACTGGAAATTGCCCAAGCGTAGTTAAGCCCAGTGGCGCCAGGAAAGCGGGCGCTTGAAAACGAGCCGAAAAAAAGCCCAACCGTGTGTTGGGCTTTTTTGCATCTGCACCGCGCGGCTACCAGCGCATGTCAGGTCAATGAATATGAGGTTCAGCACGAGCGGGCGTTGATCCTGTTCATCGAGACGTCAGAATTGGATGCTATGACGGTACCTGTCCCATAAGCATTCATGTCCCGAAGAAGGATTACTTCGATGATTCGTACCGCGCGCCCCTCCGACGCCAAGGCCATTGCCCACGTGCATGTCAGCAGTTGGCAAGCCGCGTATCGTAACCTGATGCCTGCCGAATACCTGGACTCGCTGGTAACCACACTGGCTCGGCGAGAAGCCTTTTGGGCTCGGTCCATTGAGGCCGGTGAATCCAACGTGTTGGTTGCTGAGCTGAATGGGCAGGTCGTCGGCTGGATATCCGTCGGAGCCAGCCGCGACGATGATGCGGTTTCGGGGCACACAGGAGAGGTCCTGGCCGTCTACGTGTTAGCCGCGCATTGGCAAACTGGCGTCGGGCTGGCCTTGTGGAAAGCCGGCGTGCAGTGGTTGATGGCGCAGGGGTTTCAGGGTTTGACGCTCTGGGTCTTGAGCCGGAATGAAAGCGCTGTCCGTTTTTATCGCAGGGCAGGGTGCGTTGAGGATGCAGGCAGCGAGCGGAGTCTTGGGAGGGGCGGTGTATCGCTGGTGGAGGCGAGGTATCGGTTGCCTTTTATCTGTTCAGGTTAGGCAACGTGGATGCTCGCAAACGTCGGGGTTAAACCACCGTTGTTTTAACGGTGGTCTGGCCACAGCGCGTTAGCCTTCGCAACTCTGCTTGTTGACTTCGAACCGTCCAATCTCGGGATCCCTCAGGGTCAGACCACCTTTACGGGCAGTTAAGAATCGTAGTCGCCCGCTGTTTTCTAATAAAGATGATTAAGCAGTTGGTATTTGGTAAACAACCGAGTCGTATTTGGCTGATGTGCGCATCTCGAGGATGATCCCACCCAGCGCCTCAGCAATACGTCGACTCGCATGGTTGTCCGTCGCAACGGGGTAGATGAAGCTTTTTGCTGCCACTCGCTGGCTGGCCCATTGAAAAACCGCGTGGACCGCTTCACCTCCAAAGCCTAGCCCGTGGTCATCTTCACGAATCCAAATGCCCAGCTCCGGTGTTTCACCTTGGGTATCGTGCAACCCAACCAGGCCAGTAAAACGAGCATGTTCGAGTTGTCTAATTGTGAACACAAAGTCGCTGCCATCAGCGATTGAAGGCAACCACTGCCGCCAGACTTGTGCATAGTCCTCAAGAGAAGCAGGCGGTTCCCACGACATGTAGCGAGTCAACGAGGCCGTTATACAAGCGAAGGATTCAACGGCGTCCTGCGCGCAGAAAGGCTCAATGCTAAGGCGTGGCGACTGAATGCAGATTTCGCGTGTATCGACGGGCATTGCAATTTCCTTATCAGAGGTGCATTACGCTGTTTGTGTCCGGGAAAAGTAACATGCTGATCGTTTCTTCAACGAATCGAACGTCCTCTTTGGGTCGATTGCAATTCTTCGCGATAGGCTGCAATCGACCCTGGGCTGCCGATCGCGAAAGGCAGCTACCGGCCAAAAGCAGACCTTTGTCCCACCTGTCACGAAGCATTGGTAGGCGTGCGGGTCATGACCATTCAGCCGCGAAGACTGTATCGAAATCATGATCGCCGCGGCTCGTTTTCGAGTTACGTGGAATATTGACCCGTGCCGTCATCGTCTTTTAGGCGGGCCAGGTAATACCAAGCGTCGCCAGCGCAGGAGAGACGAGACCAACGAGCAATTGCGCATCCGGACGAACTCGCGCCAGCACACGTAAACCCATTGAGACCGCAAGCAAATGCTTGGCACTGCTCTCCGGTGAATTGCTGCTTCGAATTTCACCGCTAGCTTGTCCTGCAGCGACACACCGTCGAAAGAAATCCTCAATGACTATCGTCTTATCTGCGACGAAGCGTTGCATATCCGGATCGTCCGATTTCGCTTCAAGGACGGTATTAACCAGCATACAACCCCGATGCTGAGGATCTGCAAGTGACAGATTAACGACTTCGTTAAAGAAGCCTGCAATGGCCTTGCCGGGCGGCAAAGTTGTTTCCAGGCGCACCATCCTTTCTCGCAGGATATGCTCAAGATAATACTCAAGGGCGCGAAGGAAGAGTCCTCGTTTGTCACCAAACGCGGCATAGATACTGCTCTGGGTCAGGCCCGTGCATTCCGTAAGATCGCGGGTGGACGTTGCATCGAAACCTTTTGCCCAAAACGCATCACACGCCATTTTCAGCACGTTGTCTTCATCAAATTTTCTAGGGCGCGCCAATGTTGATCCTTGCTTTTTGGTTTTGTAGTCGAGGAGGACGATGCAATTATGGATTAATTGATCCTGAATAAATATAGCGCAAGCAATGCCTCGACTCAATAGGCATGAGTTACCCCGCAGATCTTTCAAAAAAATCATCAGCCATAATAACTCGCCTAAAACCCTTACCAGTTTGACATTTTCAGTTGAGCGTCTGGAGAATTTATTGCGCATGACCGGTGGTGCTATAGCCCAAAAGCGCTAGGCGTTGTCTCGACGCGACACATGATTTCTTGACGTTATGGATCGTTCGATCCATTATAAAACCACCATCAATGACAATATTGAAATTGGAGTCACATCATGCAACGAACCTTCCTCATCACGGGTGCCAGCAAGGGCATTGGACGCGCACTTTCCAATCGACTCGTCCAAGCTGGCCATCATGTCATCGGTGTTGCACGTGGGACCGACCCCAGCTTTCCGGGCACTTTAATCTCCGTCGATCTCTCCGACAGTAAAGCTTCAGCCGAAGCGTTCACTGACCTCGCCAAGCAGTATTCGTTTGATGGCGTTGTCAATAATGTTGGTTTGTCCAAACAACATAATCTCGGCGAAATTGATCTGATTGACGTCGATGAGATGTTTCGACTCAATCTCCATCCGACGATCTTGGCAACTCAGGCAGCCCTCCCCGCGATGCGAGCGAAAGGCTGGGGGCGGATCGTGAATATTTCCAGCCTGACCGTTCTCGGCATGCGGCGGCGAAGCGCATATGCCGCATCTAAAGCTGCTATCGCCAGCTTCACTCGCACCTGGGCGCTTGAACTCGCAGAAACAGGGATTACCGTCAATGCTGTAGCGCCGGGCCCCGTTGAGACCGAATTGTTTCGGAAAAATACACCCGTCGGAAGCGATGCGGAGAAGGTTCTATTACAGCAAATTGCGATGCGTCGCATGGGAACACCCGACGAACTTGCTGCGGCGATAGCATTCTTCTTATCAGAAGATGCCAGTTACATCACTGGTCAAACCCTGTATGTAGACGGAGGTGGATCCATCGGAAAATCATCAGTCTAGATCTGTCCTGAAACTGGCGGCCTGCACAGTGAGGGGCACTGTGGGGAAGGGGCAGAGACGCGATCCTGAATTTGGGTGATCTGTCGTGGAAACTCTTCGTAAGGGGCCGGCGAACACACCTTCCGAACCCCGGCATTAAGGTCGATTGTGTCCGCGTAATTTAAGCGGACGCAATTACCCTTAATATCAGGATCGCCATGCGTGAACGTAAGTCCTACTCAAAATCCTTTAAAGCCCCAGTAGTTCGCGAATGCCAACAGCCTGGTGTTTCCGTGGTAGCCATCGCGATGAGTCACGGTATCAACGCTAATGTCGTACGCCGATGGTTACCGCTTTTTCGTGATCAACAGGCAGTCGTGTTGCCAGCGTTTGTTCCCGTCAACGTCGCGCCGGTCAATCCCAAGCCAAAGGTTCAAGCGTCGGCAGTTATTGAGCTGCCATTTGGCGAGCAAACCATCACGGTGAAATGGCCCACTTCCGATCCCGAGGGCTGCGCTCAGTTTGTCCGTGGATTTGCCCTATGATCCGCATCGACAGCATCTGGCTCGCCACCGAGCCCATGGATATGCGTGCTGGCACCGAGACCGCTCTGGGTAGGGTAATTGCGATGTTCGGTGCGGCGAAGCCGCACTGTGCTTATCTGTTCGCCAATCGCCGTGCTACCCACCTGAAAGTTCTGGTGCATGATGGCGTCGGTGTCAGGCTGGCCGCACGGCGGTTGAACCAAGGTAAGTTTCACTGGCCAGGTATTCGACAAGGTTGCGAGATGGAAATGGACGCCGAACAACTTCAGAACCTAGTGCTTGGCCTGCCTTGGCAGCGTGTCGGCGCTGGAGGCACCATCACACTGCTTTAAAAATGTAATTCGCGTCTTGGCGTTCTGTCGCCAGCGATCTGCTTTGGTAAAATCCAGGGCATGACTTCCTTGCCCAGCCTCTACCAAATGACCTCCCACCAACTGCGTGCGTTAGCAGCGCAGTTGATGTCGAAGGTCGACACTATGGGTAGGAAGATCCATCACGATCAGACCCTCATCGAACAGCTGACTCATGAAATCGCCGTCATCAAGCGACACAGGTTTGCCAAACGCAGTGAGCAGATCAGCCCCGAGCAAGGCAACTTGCTTGACGACTTGCTCAATACTGATCTTGAGGCTATCGACGCCGAATTGAGCGCACTCTTGCCGGCCCCGGCTCCAGAGCAAACACGTCAAAAAACCAAGCGTGCACCGCTGCCAGCCCAGTTTCCACGTACTGTGATTCATCACGAACCGGAAAACACGCAGTGCTCTTGCGGCTGTCACCTTCAGCGCATCGGCGAGGACGTCAGCGAGAAGTTAAATTACACGCCGGGCGTGTTCACCGTCGAACAGCATGTGCGTGAAAAATGGGACTGCCGTCAGTGCGAGACACTGATCCAAGCGCCAGTTCCGGCTCAAGTGATCGACAAAGGGATTCCGACCGCAGGTTTGCTGGCTCATGTGATGGTGGCGAAGTTCGCTGATCACTTGCCGCTGTACCGGCAGGAGAAAATCTTTGGACGCGCCGGTTTAGCGATCCCGCGCTCAACACTGCCCAATGGGTTGGACAGACCGGTGTACAGCTTCAAACACTGGTTGATGCTTTGCGAGAAGCGGTTCTAGCGCAACGAGTTGTCCACGCCGACGAGACGCCGGTGCAGATGCTTGCGCCCGGTGAAAAGAAAAACCATCGAGCCTATGTTTGGGCTTACTGCGCTACACCGTTTTCGGCCCTTAAGGCGGTCGTCTATGACTTCAGCCCGAGTCGCGCCCGTGAGCATGCGCGTAACTTCCTTGGTTCCTGGAATGGCCAGCTGGTGTGCGATGACTTTGCTGGCTACAAAGCCGGTTTCGAGAAAGGCATGACCGAAATTGGCTGCATGGCTCATGCGCGTCGCAAGTTTTTCGATCTGCACGCGGCGAATAAAAGCCAACTGGCCGAACAGGCACTGCACTCGGTTGGCGGCCTGTACGAAGTTGAGCGCCAGGCGCGCGATGAGTGACGAGGATCGCCGCCGAATACGGCAAGAAAAAGCAGCGCCGTTGGCAAAGCTCCATGGGTTTCTCCGCTCAAAGTCATAAATAGCTCGTCGGATTATCCATCGAGCGAATAATGTCCACTGTTGGCCGTTTTCTGCTCATCGCGAGAGGCAGAAAACGACCCAAAGCGGACACAGTGGGAGCGATCATGAAGGCTTGACTACTGGAGTCGCCGGAAACATAAATCCGTCGGCCACTCTTTTTTTACGTGAAGTCGCCGCCGCTGTCTTGTGCCTTGCTGCGGTGCGTAGTTAAGGGGCCGGCGAACACACCTTCCTTACTCTAGCGTTAAGTACGATAGTGTCCGGTTTCATTGGACCACGACAATTGCTTCAGCAGCAGAGCGGCAAAACGACTACTGATGTTTGACGATATTTTGAAGAATGAGCGGGCCACCGAGTCCCAACAGCTTACCGCCATCATCAATCGTACCCAGTGAAATCGGAGCAAAGCCCAATTGATCCACCAGTTGGGTAACCGTCTTGTTAGCTTCCTGGTCCCGGCCCCACACAAACATCACTTGCCGACCTCCATCTCGCGCAGGGTCTTTGGCTAACAGTGCCGCAGGGAGCTGATTAAAGGTTTTCACCACGCTTGCACCGACAAAAGCGCTAGCCACGACGTCAGTAGAAGCGTTATCGCCCAGCTCCTGAGCCGGCACCCCATAAGTATTCATGGCATCAATGACGATCCGGTTCTTCCAGTTCGCGAATTGTTTACCAATGTCTCGATGAGCGCTGAAAGGAATCGCGAGAATGACGATGTCTGCTTCC
>NZ_JBARTQ010000457.1:0-10847 GCF_049645325.1 Pseudomonas sp.
CGGCTTTTTTGGCTGACGGTTACTGCGAACTGAGCAGTTGGCCGATGCTTGGGTCTTTGAACAGGCGGGTCAGTGCATCACTGAGCACATCGCTGACCAGCTTGGTGTTGGTTTCTTCGTTCGGCGACATGCCGAAACGCTGGTTCAGGGACGCGCCATAGCGGCCACTGTAGCGGCGAGTGCCTGCACTGACGTCGGACTTGAACGTCGCGCCGATGGACGCTTCAGTCACATACAGGCCTTCTTTAGGCGACTGGTACTTCAGCTCGGCCAAGGTGATGGTCAACTGAGGAGCGCCCGGCGAGTTGGCCGGGGTGAAGCCCAGCAGGCGCACGGCGGCTTCGGCCTGGGCTTGCAGCTTGGGCAGCACGTCCTGACCGGTTACCGAAATGAGCGCGGTTTCAGGGTACAGGCCGCCGCGCGAGCCCAGGGTTGGCGATGGACGACCATCCACCACACGTACCGACACCGGCTGGCCGTGACCTACAGGGGCCAACTGCGCGGTAACTTTTGGTTGCGGGCTGAGTTGTTGCGGGCTGTTGGCGCAGCCAACCAGGGTCAAACTGGTCACAGTGATCAAACCGAACAACAGGCGTTGCAACATACTCATTTCTCCAGGACTAGATGCAAACAGGCGGCCAGTATAACGGTGCAGGCGCGCCACTCACCAGCCATCCTGAACGGCAGCTGAAGCCCCGGCGAAATTACAATTTCACATAAATCCGTCATTCCAATGTCATGGCACACTGGCAACCTTCGAGCATGTAACGTAACCGGTACAAAGCCATGCGCCTTCTCAAATCGCTGTTCATGCCAAACGCCCGCCTTCGCCACTATGCACTGCTCGATCTTCAGGGCCATTGCCTGGCGTTCAAGCAATGCAGCCTGCCGCCCGTCGGTGAAGGCTGGGTGGAAGTCGCAGAAGCCCATTTAGGCTGGATGCACCGCCCACTGCCCGCCAGTGCCCGTGTCAGCCCGAACGTCACACACGCGCAACCGCGACATGCGTTGGCCTCCTGACTGAAGTACTAATAAAAGTCATAAAACACGCCCATTTCCTCGGCGTTCTTCGCTACAATCTCCCCCCGATTATAAGGACGTCTCCTGATCGGGCCTCGCAGCATCGTTAATGCCTCGGTATTAACCCCAAAATCGCCCACAGAGAGCCGCCCACACAGATCGAGTGAAGCTGGCGCGCTTGCTGTTTTCTTTGCAAACCCTCCCTCTTTACCGAATCTGCCAGAGCTGCCATTGCGCTCGGCCACTTGAGTTGTTTGCCCGTTTTGCCGCGTGTCGGCAGAGGTTTGCGGGCCAGGTGCCAGGCTGGGCAGCCCTTTTTTGAGGTTCACGTCTTCAAAAGAGCGTGAAAAAAACGGGTTTTCACAACTTCACAAGAGTGTGGCGAGCAAATGAATAGTTTGGCGTTTGTACAAGCACCATCAGCGTCTGGAACAGCCCAACCACACAGGAACGAGTACTCCTCAAAAACCGGAGCTTGAAGCCTGTCCGCTACGGATTTGGTTGCACGAATTGCACGCTTTGACCATAAGTCGAATTGCCACAGGCGCCCATGAATGCGTTCATAGGCAGATTAGCCCGGCAGGAAGCGTGCGCTGAAGTTGCAAAAAAATTGCGAAGAATCGGACATGGCGATCCTGGCCATGGGTAACCTGGGGCAACACGTGAACCGCCCCGTCACTCCTGGCAGCCATGCCGTCAATTTGGTGCTGCAGATTTTGGAGACGCGTTAAATGGCGCATAACGAAGCAGTCGACGTAGTTCTGGTAGGGGCCGGCATCATGAGTGCCACCCTGGCCGTACTGCTCAAAGAGCTCGACCCCGGCCTCAAGCTGGAAGTCGTTGAGCTGATGGACTCGGGTGCCGCGGAAAGTTCCAACCCGTGGAACAACGCCGGTACCGGCCACGCCGGGCTGTGTGAGCTGAACTACACCCCGCAGGCGGGTGACGGCTCCATCGACATCAAAAAAGCCGTGCACATCAACACTCAGTTCGAGGTGTCGAAGCAGTTCTGGGCGTACCTGACCAAAAAAGGCACCTTTGGCTCGTCCAAATCCTTTATCAGCCCGGTGCCGCACCTGAGCTTCGTGCAGGGTGAAAAAGGCGTGTCGTTCCTCAAGAAGCGCTTTGAAACCCTCAGCCAGCACCACGCGTTCTCGGACATGCACTACACCGAAGACCGCACCGAAATGGCTGAGTGGATGCCGCTGATGATGCCGGGCCGCCCGCTCGACGAAAAAATCGCGGCCACCCGTGTCATGAACGGCACCGACGTCAACTTTGGCGCCTTGACCAATCAACTGCTCGGCCACCTGACCAGCGCACCCGATGCGCAGGTCAAGTACAGCAAGCGTGTCACCGGCCTCAAGCGCAACGGTGCGGGCTGGACCGTGAGCATCAAGGACGTCAACAGCGGCAACAGCCGTGACGTGGACGCCAAGTTCGTGTTCCTCGGCGCCGGTGGCGCGGCCCTGCCGCTGCTGCAGGCCTCGGGTATCGAAGAAAGCAAAGGCTTTGGCGGTTTCCCGGTCAGCGGCCAGTGGCTGCGTTGCGACAACCCGGACGTGGTCAAGCACCATCAGGCCAAGGTCTACAGCCAGGCTGCCGTGGGTTCGCCACCGATGTCCGTGCCGCACCTGGACACACGCGTGGTCGACGGCAAGAAGTCCCTGTTGTTCGGGCCATACGCCGGCTTCACCACCAAGTTCCTCAAGCACGGTTCGTTCCTCGACCTGCCGCTGTCGATTCGCGCCGGCAACATCGGCCCGATGCTGGCCGTGGCACGCGACAACATGGACCTGACCAAGTACCTGGTCAGCGAAGTGCGCCAGTCCATGGAACAGCGCCTGGAGTCCCTGCGCCGCTTCTACCCTGAGGCGAAAGCCGAAGACTGGCGCCTGGAAGTCGCCGGCCAACGGGTGCAGATCATCAAAAAAGACCCGAAGAAAGGCGGCGTGCTGCAATTCGGCACCGAGCTGGTGGCGGCCAAAGATGGCTCGCTGGCGGCGCTGCTGGGCGCTTCACCAGGTGCTTCGGTGACGGTGTCGATCATGCTGGAACTGATCGAACGCTGCTTCCCGGAAAAAACCGCCGGTGAATGGGCCACCAAACTGCACGAGATCTTCCCGGCGCGGGAAAAGGTCCTGGAGACGGATGCCGAGCTGTACCGCAAGATCAACACGGCGAACAACATCAGCCTGGAACTGGTTGCGCAAAGCAACGAGGCTGAAAGCTACGCTTGAGGTCGTGACGCGGAGCGTCACAGGATGCATTCCCACGCAGAGCGTGGGAACGAACGCCCCGGTCTCGTGATGAGAACGGGGCGTTTTTAGTTGCGCCGGCTGATCAGCCGCGCGCTTGCTCGATCAGCTCAATGTATTCAGGGGCATTGCGCTGGTCCTTGATCAGTTCGATGAAAGTCAAGCCGTGCTCGTCCTTGCCGTCCAGGTCCAGCCCGGCTTCCTTGAAAAAACCCAGGAACCGCTCGAAGTCATCGATACGCAGGCCACGATAGGCCTTGATCAGTTTGTGCAAGGACGGTGAAGTCGCGTCGACCGGCTCGAAGTCCAGGAACAACTTGATTTGATCGTCGCCGATCTCGTCACCAATCACCTGTTTCTTATCTTTACGCATTACCGACTCCAGCCTGCGAACATTTACACGGGAAAAGCAGTTTACCTGCGGTGCAGCGGCTTCGAAAGCGGTGCAGATTCAATGGGGGGAGCTGGCTTGCCAGCGGTAGCGGGGCATCAGTTGCAGATGGGCCAACTGACCTACCGCCATCGCAGGCAAGCCAGCTCCCACAGGGACTGCATTCACATTGGCAATAGTGTGATGGCCACACTACTTCGCGCGCACTGCGCCGGTGTGCAGGTCCGCCCAGATGTGGCCGTTGGCGTAGCTCAAGAACTGCACATACACCGTCTCATTGCGCAGCAGGTCGACGATCACGCGGTATTGCGCCACCGGATACGACAAAGTCAGGGTTTTACTGGCGTCGTCGAAGACGGGCTTTTTCAGGCTTTTGCTTTCGGCATCGAAGTTGAGCACCACCTGGGCGATGGTCGCGCCCTTGTTCAGTGGCTTGCCCTTGAGGCGGATGATCAACGGGGAAGTCACCGGGATCGGCTGCTGGCTGGACTGACGCTGGTTACCCACCACCACCGCGTACTCGGTGACTTGCAGCAGTTGCTGCTGGTCAGGCGTTTCGGCACGCAGGGTCAGGTCGTCCGGCGGCAGGAACTGGCTGTGCATTGGTGACGGTGCCGCGGCCAGCGGCAGGCTGAAAGCCAGCGCCAAGGCCGCGCAGGTGCGGATCAACAGGCTCATGGGCCACTCCAGGCGAGATGGCCGAGCACTGTAGCTCAATCGAACTGGGCAAGCATCCAGCGTTGGTATTCGGCTACCTCGGCATCGCCTTCCCGGGGTGCCCAATCAGCTAATTCACCCTCGCCCACCGGCCGATAAGGCCCGGCCTTGCATTCGAACATCACCGTGCCGGGCTCAAGCACCACCAGGCCATGAAACACCCCCGGCGGCAGATCAACGCCCTGACAGTCGCCGCCCGCCTGCATCACGCGCTTCGCCATCACTTCACCGGTTTCGCTGAACACCAACAAGCCCAGGCTGCCCTTGAGCACTAACAGGGTTTCCGCCTTGTCCGCGCTCAGGTGCCGATGCGGCGGCACGTAGGTGTTGGGCTGCAGGCCCACGGCCAGGCGATGGCAAGGCTCTTCCATCTGATGGAAGTTGTGGTGGTGCCGGCCACGGGGGCTGGCGGCGGCTTTCTCGGCCAATTCGGCGAACAGTGTCTGATCAAGAAAGCGGGTCATCGATTACATCCCTTTAACAGCGTAGATGCCATTGGCGTTACGCCAGTAGCCTTTGTAGTCCATGCCATAACCGAAGATATAGCGATCGATGCACGGCAGGCCTACGTAATCGGCTTTCAGGTCTGGACGGGCTTTGCGGTCGTGGTCTTTGTCGATCAGCACGGCGGTGTGCACTTTACGTGCGCCGGCGTGTTTGCAGAAGTCGATGATCGCACCCAGGGTGTGGCCCTCATCGAGGATGTCGTCGATGATCAGCACATCGCGGTCGATGAACGACACTTCCGGCTTGGCTTTCCAGAACAGGTCGCCGCCGGTGGTTTCGTTGCGATAACGGGTGGCGTGCAGGTAGGACGCTTCCAGTGGGAAGTGCAGGTGTGTCAGCAATTTGCCGGCGAAGATCAGGCCACCGTTCATCACGCAGAAAACCACCGGGTTGGTGTCGGCCATTTCACGGGTGATGTGCGCGCCGACCTCGGCGATAGCGGCTTCGACTTGCGCTTCGGTGTACAGGCAGTCAGCCTCACGCATGATTTGACGGATATGCTCAAGATCAGCGGACATGGCGCTCTCCAAGGGGTGCTGTGGCAAGAAAAGCGGGCGAAGGTACGCTTCTCGTGCGCTCCGGGCAAGCCTTAATGGACTAACGTACTAGATGTCTATAGGACAACACCCTCGGATAGATTAATCTAGGCCGGTTTTTTTGCCCGCCGCCGGAGCCTTTCCCATGCCCACTCGCGAGATCCGCCACCCGCTGATCCGACACAAACTCGGCCTTATGCGCCGCGCCGACATCAGCACGAAGAACTTCCGTGAGCTTGCTCAGGAAGTCGGAGCGTTGCTCACTTACGAAGCCACTAAAGATCTGCCCCTGGAGACCTACGAGATCCCGGGTTGGGCCGGTCCCGTCCAGGTCGAGAAAATCGCCGGTAAGAAAATTACCGTGGTGCCGATCCTGCGCGCCGGTATCGGCATGCTCGAAGGCGTGCTGAGCCTGATCCCGGGCGCCAAGGTCAGCGCCGTGGGCGTAGCCCGCAATGAAGAAACCTTGCAGGCCCACACCTACCTGGAAAAACTCGTCCCGGAAATCAACGAGCGCCTGGCCATGATCATCGACCCGATGCTCGCCACCGGCAGCTCCATGGTTGCCACCATCGACCTGCTGAAAAAGGCCGGTTGCCGGGATATCCGCGCCATGGTGCTGGTCGCCGCACCCGAAGGCATTGCCGCCGTTGAGAAAGCCCACCCGGACGTGGTGATCTACACCGCCTCCATCGATGAGCGCCTGAACGAACACGGCTACATCATCCCGGGCCTGGGCGATGCCGGTGACAAGATCTTCGGTACCAAGCAGAAGGACGCGTAAGCATGCAGGATGAATTCAACGACCCGCTTTGGCGCCAGATCCTGTCTGGCGCACAAATGCTCTTCGTAGCATTTGGCGCGCTGGTGTTGATGCCGCTGATCACAGGTCTTGATCCAAACGTCGCACTGTTCACCGCTGGCCTGGGCACGTTGCTGTTCCAGGTGGTGACAGGGCGGCAGGTGCCGGTATTCCTGGCATCAAGCTTTGCGTTTATCACCCCGATCATTCTCGCCAAGGGCCAGTTCGGCCTCGCGGCGACCATGGGCGGGGTGATGGCTGCCGGTTTCGTTTATACCTTCCTGGGCCTTGCGGTGAAGATCAAGGGCACCGGTTTCATCGACCGGTTGCTGCCGCCGGTGGTGATCGGCCCGGTGATCATTTCCATTGGCCTGGCCATGGCACCGATTGCCGCCAACATGGCGATGGGCAAGTCCGGCGACGGCGCCGAGTTGATCCATTACCAGACGGCGATGCTGATCTCGATGCCCGCATTGCTGACCACGCTGATCGTGGCGGTGTTCGGCAAAGGCATTTTCCGCCTGGTGCCGATCATCTCGGGCGTACTGGTGGGTTTCGCCATGGCGTTCTACTTTGGCGTGGTCGACACGGCAAAGATTGCTGCCGCACCCTGGTTCGCCTTGCCCCACTTCACCGCGCCGGAATTCAACTGGCAGGCGATTCTGTTCATCGTCCCAGTGGCCCTGGCCCCGGCGATCGAACACATCGGTGGTGTGATTGCAGTGGGCAGCGTGACGGGCCGCGACTACCTGAAGAAGCCTGGCCTGCACCGCACGCTGCTGGGTGACGGTATCGCTACTACCGCTGCGGGCCTGTTCGGCGGCCCGCCCAACACGACCTACGCGGAAGTGACCGGCGCGGTGATGCTGACCAAGAACTACAACCCGAAAATCATGACCTGGGCGGCGGTGTTTGCCATCAGCCTGGCGTTTATCGGCAAGTTCGGCGCACTGCTGCAGAGCATTCCGATTCCGGTGATGGGCGGGATTCTGTGCCTGCTGTTCGGTTCGATTGCGGCGGTGGGCATGAACACGCTGATTCGCCACAAGATCGACCTTGGCGAGGCGCGCAATCTGGTGATTGTGTCGGTGACCCTGGTGTTCGGGATTGGCGGCGTGCTGGTGGGTACCGGCACTGGCCCGGATGATTTCGGCCTGAAGGGCATCGCCCTGTGTGCGGTGGTAGCGATTGGTTTGAACCTGCTGCTGCCGGGCAATGATGGCTGGAAGAACAAGAAGCCGGATGAGCCGTTGATCTAACTGCTTCAGCGCAAATCAGTGTGGGAGCTGGCTTGCCTGCTCCCACATTTGATTTCAGCGGATGCTAGAGCTCACCCAACCCATCAATCAGCGCCTGGTTCTGCTCAGGCGTACCAATGCTGATCCGCAGGAACTGGGCAATCCGCGCCTGCTTGAAATGCCGCACGATCACGCCTTGCTCACGCAGCTTTGCCGCGAGGCCCGCGGCGTCATGTTTCGGGTGACGGGCAAAGATGAAGTTCGCCGCCGATGGCAACACCTCAAAGCCTTTCCCTTCCAGCTGTGCGACCACCTTGTTGCGGCTGTCGATCACTAATTGGCACGTCTTCTCAAAGTACTCACGGTCTTCAAACGCCGCCGCCGCGCCGACAATCGCCAGGCGATCCAGCGGGTAGGAGTTGAAGCTGTTCTTGACCCGCTCAAGCGCCTCGATCAGGTCGGGGTGTCCCACGGCCAGGCCTACACGCAAACCGGCCAGTGAGCGCGACTTGGACAGGGTCTGGGTCACCAACAGGTTCGGGTAGCGGTCTACCAGACTGATGGCGGTCTCGCCACCGAAGTCGATATAGGCCTCATCCACCACCACCACCGAATCCGGGCTGGCCTTGAGGATCTGCTCCACCGCGTC
Organism: Pseudomonas sp.; assembly: GCF_049645325.1. GTDB lineage: Bacteria > Pseudomonadota > Gammaproteobacteria > Pseudomonadales > Pseudomonadaceae > Aquipseudomonas. The sequence goes on from NZ_JBARTQ010000457.1 coordinate 8,119, forward strand.
CAGCGCCAGCACGCAGCCGGTCGGCGCGTTCGGGTTGGGGAAGATGATCCCGCCGTTGGGCTTGGCGTAGTCCGCCACGCGGATCTGGAACTGCTCGTCCAGCGGCACCGGGTCGGACTTGATGCCATAGAGGCCGCAGTAAACCGGGTAGAAGCTGTAGCTGATGTCCGGGAACAGCAGCGGCAAGTCGTGCTGGAACAAACCGTGGAAGATGTGCGCCAGGACTTCATCGGAACCGTTGCCGAGAAAGACCTTGCCGGCGTCGATTCCGTAATACTTGGCCACCGCCTGCTTGAGCAGGTCGCTGTTGGGGTCCGGGTACAGGCGCAGGTTTTCGTTCAGCTCGGCCTGCATGGCGGCCAGCGCCTTGGGCGAAGGGCCATACGGGTTTTCATTGGTGTTGAGCTTGACCAGCTTGGTCAGCTTGGGTTGCTCGCCGGGCACATAAGGCACGAGGTCCTTGACGAAGGGGCTCCAGAATTTACTCATGTCTCAGTTCCCCTTCTTGTCGTCAAGAATGCGGTATTCGGCGCTGCGGGCATGAGCGCTCAAGGATTCACCACGGGCCAGTACCGAAGCGGTCTTGCCCAATTCGGAAGCGCCCTGCGGCGAGCAGAAGATGATCGACGAACGTTTCTGGAAGTCATACACCCCCAGCGGCGACGAGAAGCGCGCGGTGCCGGAGGTCGGCAGCACGTGGTTCGGGCCCGCGCAGTAATCGCCCAGCGCTTCGCTGGTGTGGCGGCCCATGAAGATCGCACCGGCGTGGCGAATCGACGGCAGCCAGGCCTGTGGGTCGGCTACGGACAGCTCCAAGTGCTCCGGCGCAATGCGGTTGGCCACTTCGATCGCCTGTTCCATGTCACGCACCAGGATCAGCGCGCCACGGCCATTGATCGACTTCTCGATAATTTCGGCGCGGTCCATGGTCGGCAGCAGTTTGTCGATGCTGGCGGCAACCTTGTCGAGGAATTCAGCGTCGGGGCTGACCAGGATCGCCTGGGCGTCCTCGTCGTGCTCGGCCTGGGAGAACAGGTCCATGGCGATCCAGTCCGGATCGGTCTGGCCGTCACACACCACAAGGATTTCCGAAGGGCCGGCGATCATGTCGATGCCGACCTGGCCGAATACATGGCGCTTGGCGGTGGCGACGTAAATGTTGCCGGGGCCTACCACCTTGTCGACCTTCGGCACGCTTTCGGTACCGTAGGCCAATGCGGCAACGGCCTGGGCGCCACCGATGGTGAACACGCGGTCGACACCGGCAATGCACGCCGCCGCCAGTACCAGCTCGTTGAGTTCACCACGCGGGGTCGGCACGACCATGACCACCTCGGTCACGCCCGCTACTTTGGCCGGGATCGCGTTCATCAGCACCGACGACGGATACGAGGCTTTACCGCCTGGCACGTACAGGCCGGCACGGTCCAGCGGCGTGACCTTCTGGCCCAACACCGTGCCGTCGGCCTCGGTGTAGCTCCAGGAGTCTTGCTTCTGCTTTTCGTGATAGCTGCGTACGCGCGCCGCCGCCACTTCCAGGGCTTCGCGCTGCGGGGCGGTGATGCGCGTGAGCGCCAGCTCCAGGCGCTCGCGAGGCAGAATCAGGTCGGACATGGACGCCACGTCCAGGCCGTCGAACTGGCGGGTGTAATCCACCAGTGCCGCGTCACCGCGCTCGCGCACGTTCTTGATGATGTCGAGCACCCGCTGGTTGACCGAGTCGTCGGACACACTTTCCCAGCTCAGCAGATGATCCAGATGATGGGCGAAATCCGGGTCGGCAGCGTTGAGTCGGGCAATTGCAGTGGACGTGGTCATAGCGAGGGCCTCATAGGATTGGCAAAAAATGCTCAGGCGCCGAAAGTTAGCAGTCGATCCGCTTGGGCACCTGAGAATTCTGGCTATGAGGCGGATAGACGGGCGCGGCTTGGGGCCGCGCGGGTGAGTCAACCGCGGTGTCGAGACTCCACTGCTTTGCGCAGGGTGTCGATCAACGCCTGGATACGGGCGTGTTGCATCTTCATCGAGGCTTTGTTGACGATCAGGCGGGAGCTGATGTCGGCAATGAAATCCTGGGGTTCGAGACCGTTGGCACGCAAAGTGTTGCCGGTGTCGACGACGTCGATGATCTTGTCGGCCAGGCCGATCAGCGGAGCCAACTCCATCGAGCCGTAGAGCTTGATGATGTCAACCTGACGGCCTTGCTCGGCGTAATAGCGCTTGGCAACGTTGACGAACTTGGTGGCCACGCGCAGGCGGCCTTTGGGTTCGACGTCACCGACACGGCCGGCAGTCATCAGCTTGCACAGCGCGATACGCAGGTCCAACGGCTCGTAGAGGCCCTGGCCGCCGTATTCCATCAGCACGTCTTTACCGGCGACGCCGAGGTCGGCCGCGCCATGTTCAACGTAAGTCGGCACGTCGGTAGCCCGCACGATCAACAGGCGAACGTCGTCCTGGGTCGTAGGGATGATCAGCTTGCGGCTTTTGTCCGGATTCTCGGTCGGCACGATGCCCGCTTCAGCCAGAAGCGGCAAAGTGTCGTCAAGGATGCGGCCCTTGGACAGTGCGATGGTCAACATGGGAAACGTCAGTCCTTCATCAGGCTATTGCTGTCCGGTCGCAAACGGCGCCAGACACAGATCGAGGCCATGACAGCCTCGATTTGAAACAAATCCACTACCGCTCAGTTAACAGCAAACACTTTCCTGTGGTGAGCGGGCTTGCCC
>NZ_JBARTQ010000458.1:0-2265 GCF_049645325.1 Pseudomonas sp.
GGGCAAGCCCGCTCACCACAGAGAAACTGCTCACCACAGGAAAAAACGGTTCACCAGAAAGGTTGCTCATCACAAAAAAAGGCTCACCAGAGCGGGCCGTGTCGTTAAGGTTTCAGCAACGCGGCCACCGCCGTCAGCGCCAGCTCATAACCCAGCGCTCCCAGCCCGGCGATGACGCCGGTGGCCGCCTTGGACACGTACGAGTGATGCCGAAAGGGCTCGCGTTTCCAGAGGTTGCTCATGTGCGCTTCGATGATCGGGCCGTCGAATGCCAGCAGCGCGTCGAGGATCGGCACCGAGCTGTAGCTCAGCCCGGCGGCGTTGATCACGATGGCGTCGCTGTTTAGCCGGGCCTCTTGAATCCAGTCCACCAGCACGCCTTCGTGGTTGCTCTGGCGAAAGTCCAGGCTCAGGCCCAGTTCGGCGGCGTGGCGCTGGCAGCGGGCTTCGATGCTGGCGAAGCTTTCGCTGCCGTAGGTGCCGCTTTTGTCCAGCCCGTAGAGGTTGGCGTTGGGCCCGTTGAGGAAAAACACGCGAGAGGGCATGGCAGGCTCCAGGTTAATCATGGCTGCCAGTCATCCGGCACCACGGCGATCACGTCGATTTCCATCAGCCATTCCGGTTGGCCCAGGCCGGAAATCACCAGGCCGGTGGAGATCGGGAAGACGCCCTTGAGCCATTTGCCGACCTCCTGGTACACCGGTTCGCGGTAGCGCGGGTCGATCAGGTACGTGGTGGTCTTGACGATGTGCGACAGGTCGGAACCGGCCTCTTCCAGCAGTTGCTTGACGTTTTTCATCGCCTGCTCGGCTTGGGCTCGCGGGTCGCCGAGGCCCACCAGGTTGCCGTCGAAATCGGTGCCGATCTGCCCGCGCACATACACGGTGTTGCCGGCGCGCACGGCCTGGCACAGGTCGTTGTCCAGCGCCTGGTTGGGGTAGGTCTGTTGGGTGTTGAACATGCGGATGCGGGTGTGGGTGGGCATGGCGAGCAACTCGTTGGACGCGGGATGAAAGCAGCTTCACACCGCACCCGTTCCGGCGAAACCAGCATTTGCGCGGGGTAGTGCTTAGGAAAAACCGAAGCCCGTGCAGGTCATCGGCTCGCCCGTGACCCGGCACGAACCCTGCAACGTGACCTGTACAGTCATTGTTGAGGGGCAGGCGTAATGCTCAGTCGGATTACTCAGCGTCAACTGGAGTATTTTGTCGCGTCGGGAGAGGCGGGCAGCATCAGTGCTGCGGCTGAGCGCATTCACGTGTCATCGCCTTCCATCTCGGCGGCCATCACCCACATGGAAGCCGAGCTGGGCATCCAGCTGTTTATCCGCCATCACGCCCAGGGCATTTCGCTCACGGCGGTGGGGCGCCAGGTGATGCAGGAGGCCAAGCTGATCCTGGAGCAGATGACCAACCTCTACACCATCGCCTCGGAGTCATTGAACACGGTGCGCGGGCCGTTGCGGGTGGGGTGCCTGGAGTCGCTGGCGCCGATGATCACGCCGGAATTGGTGTTTGGTTTTGGCCGCGCGTTTCCCGGCGTGCGGCTGACCCAGGCTGAAGGCAACCACGAGGAATTGCTGGAAAAACTGCGCAGCGGCGAGCTCGATATCGCCCTGACGTATGACCTGGTGACCAGCCCGGACATCGACTTCCAGCCCCTGGCGCACCTGCCGCCGTACGTGATGGTCGGCGAATATCACCCGCTGGCGAGCTTGCCGGCGGTGAGCATGCAAGACCTTGAGGCTTATCCGGTGGTGCTGCTCGACACGCCCTGGAGCCGCGACTATTTCCTCAGCTTGTTCATGCAGGCGGGCACCACGCCGAACATCATCATGCGCTCCACCAACCTCGAAACGGTGCGTGCGATGGTCGGCAATGGCATTGGCTATTCCTTCGCGAATGCGCGGCCAAAATCCAATGTGTCGCAGGACGGCAAGCGCGTGATTCGCCTGCGTCTGGCGGGCTCGCATCGGCCGATGCGCCTGGGTTACGCCACGGCCAGCAACACCCAGCTGTCGCGCGTGGTCTCGGCGTTTGCCGAGCGCTGCCGCCTGTTTGTGTCCGACCAATACATCCCCGGCATGGCGCCGCCGAGCTTTTTTGATCCGCATGCGGTGCGGGTGTTGAGCGGTGTGAGCTGAAATTGCACCAAAAGGCAGCGCGCACGACGTTGCTGATTCAGGCGTGCACCCTTTTGGCCAGAACACCTATTGCCGGAATACAGAGGGACCCCTGTGGGAGCGGGCTTGCTCGCGAATGCGGT
>NZ_JBARTQ010000459.1:0-8949 GCF_049645325.1 Pseudomonas sp.
CCTGAACGCCGCTCGTAGCGCGCAAAAGGACTGGGGCCGCAAACCCGCGATCGAGCGTGCCGGGCACCTGCGGCGCATCGCCGGCAAGTTGCGCGAAAACGTCGCGCACCTCGCCCGCACCATTACCCTTGAGCAAGGCAAAATCAGCGGTCTGGCCGAGGTCGAAGTCAATTTCACCGCCGACTACCTCGACTACATGGCCGAGTGGGCGCGCCGCATCGAAGGCGAGATCATCACCAGCGACCGCCCCAACGAAAACATCTTTCTGTTTCGCAAACCTCTGGGCGTGGTGGCGGGGATCCTGCCGTGGAATTTCCCGTTCTTCCTGATCGCCCGCAAGATGGCCCCGGCGCTGCTGACCGGCAACACCATCGTGATCAAGCCCAGCGAAGAAACCCCCAACAACTGCTTCGAATTCGCCAAGCTGGTGGCTGAAACCGACCTGCCCGCCGGGGTCTTCAACGTGGTCTGTGGCGACGGCCAGGTCGGCGGCGCACTCACCGCGCACAAGGGCGTCGACATGATCAGTTTCACCGGCAGCGTCGCCACCGGTTCGCGGATCATGACGGCGGCAGCGCCGAACATCACCAAGCTCAACCTGGAGTTGGGCGGCAAGGCGCCGGCCATCGTGCTGGCGGACGCTGACCTCGACCTCGCGGTCAGGGCCATTCGTGACTCGCGGATCATCAACACCGGCCAGGTCTGCAACTGCGCCGAGCGCGTGTACGTGGAGCGCAAAGTCGCCGACCAATTCATCGAGCGCATCAGCGCGGCCATGTCGGCCACCCGCTACGGCGACCCGATCGCCCAGGCCGATGTGGAAATGGGCCCGCTGATCAACCGTCAGGGCCTGGACAGCGTCGACCGCAAGGTCCGCACGGCCTTGAGCCAGGGCGCAAGCCTGGTCAGCGGCGGCCGGATAGCCGACCTCGGCGCCGGCTTTCACTTCCAGCCCACCGTATTGGCTGGCTGCCGCGCCGACATGCAGATCATGCGCGAAGAGATCTTCGGCCCGGTGCTGCCGATCCAGGTCGTCGACGACCTCGACGAAGCCATCGCCCTGGCCAATGACTGCGAGTACGGCCTGACGTCGTCGATCTACACCCGTGACCTGGGCAAGGCCATGCACGCGGTGCGCGAGATTGATTTTGGCGAAACCTACGTCAACCGCGAGAACTTCGAAGCCATGCAGGGTTTCCATGCAGGCGTGCGCAAATCCGGGGTCGGCGGTGCCGACGGCAAGCACGGCCTGTATGAATACACCCACACGCACGTGGTGTACCTGCAGAGCTGAGGTGGTGAACCGTGGCCCGGCGCGATAGCGTGCGGGCCTTTCCCTGAACGCCAAGACAAGGACTGCGCCATGCCCCTGAGCCCCTACAGCGGCCCGATAATCGACAGCCACCTGCACCTGTTCGACCCGCATCGCCCCGAAGGCATCCCGTGGCCGGAGCCCGGCAACCGTTTGTACGCCGCGCACTTGCCGGCGGACTACTGGGCAATCGCGCGTGAACACCATGTGATCGGCGCCATCGCCGTGGAAGCCAGCCCGTGCCGTGGCGACAACCGCTGGCTGCTTGAAACCCTGCGAAACGTGCCCGGCATGCTCGGGTTCGTCGGCAACCTCGACCCACGTGAGGCAACGTTTGCCGCCGACCTCGACGCGCTGGCCAATGAGCCGCTGTTCCTCGGCCTGCGCTACGGCAACCTGTGGGACCGCGACCTGCTGCTGGACCAGGCCCGCCCAGGCTTCATCGACGGTTTGCGCGACCTGGTCGCGTGCGGACGCAGCCTGGACAGCGCCAACCCCGACCCGCGCCTGATCAAAGGCCTGCTGCACCTGAGCGATGCACTGCCGCAACTGCGGATCATCGTCGACCACTTGCCCAATGCGCAGGTGCCCGCCGGTGAAGAAGCGGCTTACCACGCTGACCTGTTGCGCCTTGCCGAACGGCCGAATGTGTTCGCCAAGCTGGCAGAAATCCCCCAGGTGGGGCCGCACGGACTGATCACTGACGCGGCGTTCTACAACGACCGCCTGGCCGTGCTGTGGGAGGCCTTCGGCGAAGACCGTTGCTTCTTCGGCAGCGACTGGCCCAACAGCGACCACCTGGCGAATTTCGCCACCACGTTGGGCCTGGTGAAGAACTGCATGGCGGATAAACCCGAGGCGGTGCAGGCCAAGTTTTTCGTGCACAACGCGGTGCGGGTCTACACCCCGGCGCATCGCCATGGAGCGCTGTAATGCAGACGCGCGCCTTTCGCATGAACCTCAACCCTGGCCAGGCGGATGAGTACCGTCGGCGCCACGACGCGCTCTGGCCGGAGCTGGCCGAAGCCCTGCTGGCGGCCGGTGTCGTGGACTACCGGATCTTCCTCGATGAGCCCGCGAATGCGCTGTTTGCGGTGCTGGTCCATGAAGACGCCCATGGCCTGGATGACCTGCCCGGCACGGCCTTGATGCAGCGTTGGTGGCAGCACATGCAAGACATCATGCCCAGCCACCCGGATGCGTCGCCCATCAGCGTCGACCTGCTGCCGATGTTCAGCCTGGTGCGCGCCTGAACCCACTGACTCACCCCAACAATAAAAAGGATTCGACCCCGTGGAAATCATTCTTTTCGGTGTGATTCTGCACTTCATCGGCGGCTTCGCCTCCGGCAGTTTTTACATCCCCTACAAAAAAGTCCGCGGCTGGGCCTGGGAAAGCTACTGGATCAGCGGCGGCCTGGTGTCCTGGCTGATCGTGCCGTTGATAGCCGCACAGCTGACCGTGCCCGGCTGGATGGAGATCCTGCGCAATGCCGACACCAGCACTCTGCTCTGGACGTACCTGTTCGGCGTGCTGTGGGGCATTGGCGGGCTGACCTTCGGCCTGACCATGCGCTACCTCGGCCTGTCACTCGGCATGTCGCTGGTGCTGGGCCTGACCTCGGCCCTCGGCGCGTTGATGCCGGCCCTCTACCGCGACCTGTTTACCGATGCCACCGAAGGCACGCTGACCTCGATGCTGGCCTCCCAGGGTGGGCACTGGGTGTTGTGGGGCGTGGCCATTTCGCTGGTGGGCATCGCCGTGTGTGGCAAGGCCGGGCTGATCAAGGAGCGCGAAGTGCCCGAGGCCGTGAAGTTCGCCAGCATCAGCGAGTTTTCCGTGCCCAAGGGCATGCTGGTGGCGGTTATTTCCGGTGTATTGAGTGCCTGCTTCAGCTACGGCATCTCCGCCGGCCGCCCGCTCGCCGCTGCGGCGGTTGAACATGGCGCCAACAGCCTGTTCCAGAATAACGTCACGTTCATGGTGATCATGTGGGGCGGTTTGACCACCAACGGCCTCTGGTGCCTGTGGCTGAACTGGCGCAACCGCACCTTCTCCAACTACACCGACCGCAGCACGCCCCTGCTGCGTAATTACCTGCTGGTGGCCGTCGCGGGCACGCTGTGGTTCCTGCAGTTTTTCTTCTATGGCATGGGCGAAAGCCGCCTGCAGAACGATGCAAGCTCATGGGTGCTGCACATGTCCTTCATCATCATCGTGTCCAACTGTTGGGGCCTGTACTTTCGCGAATGGCAGGGCACCAGCGCCGCCAACAAGGCCGTACTGGTGACGGGCATCGCGGTGATCCTCGGCGCCATCGCCATGGTCGGTTACGGCAATTACCTCGGCTGAAGCCGCTTATTATTCAAGGAGTCACCTTATGTTGTTAGCAGACAAAACCGTGATCATCACCGGCGCCTCCCGTGGCATCGGCCGCGCCGCCGCCCGTGAATGCGCACGCCAGGGCGCCCGCGTGGTGATCGGCCACAGTGGCAGCGCTCAAGGCACCGAAGCCGCGTATTCATTGATCGAAGAGATCAAGGCTTTCGGCGGCCAGGCCATCGAAGTAGGCGGCGACGCCGCCGACCCGGACACCGGCGACGCGCTGGTGGCCGGCGCGGTCAACGCTTTCGGCAGTGTCGATGTGTTCGTCAACAATGCCGGGATCTGCCCGTTCCACTCATTCCTCGACATGCCGCGCGAGGTCTACCTGAAGACCGTCAACACCAACCTCAACGGCGCCTACTTCGCCGTGCAGGCAGCGGCCAACCAGATGAAAAACCAGGGCCGTGGCGGCGCGATCATCGCCGTCAGCTCCATCAGCGCCCTGGTGGGCGGCGGCATGCAGACCCACTACACGCCGACCAAGGCCGGGCTGCATTCGTTGATGCAATCCTGCGCAATTGCCTTGGGCCCTTACGGGATTCGCTGCAACTCGGTACTGCCCGGCACCATCGCCACCGACATCAACAAGGAAGACCTGGCCGATGCGGAAAAACTCGCCTACATGACCTCACGCACCCCGTTGGGCCGGTTGGGTGAACCGGACGACGTCGCCGGGCCTATCGTGTTTCTTGCCTCGGACATGGCGCGTTATGTCACCGGCGCCTCGCTGCTGGTCGATGGCGGCTTGTTCGTCAACTTGCAGTAAGTTCGTCATCGCGCACCTGCCCGCGCCCTACCACGCTGGCAGGTGGCAAGACCGCACCCGGCGCCAACACCGCATTGGCGCCGATGCGGCACTGATCACCCAGCAAGGCGCCGAACTTGTCGCAGCCGGTGCGCTGCAACTGGCCGTCGACACGTACCTGAATCTCTTTTTCCACCCGCTCGTTGCGGTAGTTGGCGACGATGCTCCCGGCTTCCAGATTGATCCCGTGGCCCAGCACCGAGTCGCCGACAAAGTTGAAATGCGCCAGCTTGCTGCCCCTGAATACAAAGGACGTCTTCAGCTCCGCACCCGGGCCAATGATGCAGTGCGCATCCACCCAGCAACCGCCGCGCAGCAATGCACCACTGGCAACAAAACACTGCGCCCCGATGATCAGCGGCCCCTTCAGCACGGCGCCCGCCTCGACCGTGGCCGTGCGGTGGACGGCAATTTCGTCTTGAATGCTGTACTCGTCCTGCGGCAGTTCAGCCAGCATCTGACGAACAATCGCCGGTGCCTGGGTCGCCAGTTCCCAAGGCATCAAGTCGGCCCAAGGCGCCAACGGGGAGTGGGAAAAGTTGGCAATGTAGTCATCCAGTCGAATCATCGTTGAACCCTCCAGGCGCTGGCGAAGCTCGAAACGCTAGCATGCAAGCGGGCGAAAACGGAACTTTACTATTTGTCTCTTTATGGATATTTTATCCACAAACGCCAACGAGGTCCGTCCATGCAATTGCCGACTTACCACGACGTCATCGACGCCGCTCAACGCCTGCAAGGCTTCGCCCACACCACGCCGGTGTTCACCTCGCGCACGCTGGATGCCGAAACCGGCGCCCAGGTCTTCATCAAATGCGAGCACCTCCAACGCACGGGCTCCTTCAAGTTCCGTGGGGCGTTCAATGCCTTGTCGCGGTTTGACGAGCAACAGCGCAAGGCGGGCGTGGTGGCCTTTTCTTCCGGCAACCACGCCCAGGGCATTGCGCTGGCGGCGAACCTGCTGGGCATGCCGGCAACCATCGTGATGCCCACTGATGCGCCTGCGGCCAAGGTGGCGGCCACCCGTGGCTACGGCGCGCGCGTGGTGCTGTACGACCGTTTCACCGAGGACCGCGAGCAGATCGGCCGCACGCTGGCGGTTGAACACGGCATGACCCTGATCCCGCCCTATGACCACCCGCACATCCTCGCCGGCCAAGGCACCGCCGCCAAGGAATTGCTGGAGTTCACCGGCCCCCTGGACGCGCTGTTCGTCGGCCTTGGGGGCGGTGGCATGCTGTCGGGCACCGCGTTATCAACCCGCGCACTGTCGCCGGAATGCCAACTGTTCGGCGTTGAGCCCGAAGCGGGCAACGACGGCCAGCGCTCGTTCCGCAGCGGTCACATCGTACACATCGACACCCCGGCGACCATCGCCGACGGCGCACAGACCCAGCACCTGGGCGACTACACCTTCCCGATCATCCGGGACCTGGTGAACGACATCCTTACCGTCTCGGATGCCGAGCTGGTGGCGTCGATGAAGTTCTTTATGCAGCGCATGAAAATGGTCGTCGAGCCCACCGGCTGCCTGGGCCTGGCGGCGTTGCGCCAACTGGGGCAGCGCTTCAAGGGCCAGCGCGTGGGCATTATCGTGACCGGCGGCAATGTCGATACCCAGAACTACGCCACCCTGCTCAGCGAGGCGCCATGAGGATCATTCACACCCCAACGGCCTCGCCACCCGCCGGGCATTACTCCCAGGCCATCCACCACGGCGATACGCTGTACATCTCCGGGCAATTGCCAATCAGCGCGGACGGGCAGCATCACCTGACCGCGTCGTTTGCCGAACAGGCTCAGGTGGCACTGGATAACCTGCTGGCGATTTTGCACGCGGCGGGCGGCTCGCCCGAAGACCTGGTGAAAGTCACGGTGTATGTGGTCGGGGTCACTCACTGGCCGGAATTCGACCGCGTGTACGCCGCCGCGCTGGGCGCGCATCGACCGGCACGCGCAGTGGTGCCGGTGCCGGAGTTGCATCACGGGTACCTGGTCGAAATCGACGCCGTGGCGCGTTACTTGGCGTAGGTGTAAACCGCCGCGCGCGACACGCCCAGGTGCGAAGCCACGGTTTCCATGGCCCGGCGCACGTCCATGCAGCCTGAGTCCTTGAGCTCTTGCATGAGCACGCGGCGGTCGGCGGTTTTGAGCGCGCGCGGTGTGGTTGCCAGGCGTGCGGCGAACAGGTCGATGCGGGCGCGAATAGCGTCGGCACCTGTGGGGTCAAGAGACTCGTGGGGCTGGTCGCCGCTGACCGAACCAAATTGCTCCAACAGGCCCTGCAAGCCCCGGAACAACGAGAGATCGACGTTCATGCACAACGCCGCGACGTACGTGCCGCTGGCATCCTTGATGCCGATCGAGGTGCTCTTGACCTGGCGGCCATCGCTGAACTGGTTCTGGTAATTGGCGATGATCTGCGGGTACTCGGGGTCGGCAATTCGCGCCAGCCCCAACTCGGTGGCCGGGTCGCCGGGCGCACGCCCCGAAAGGTTGTTATGGATGGCCAGGATCGCGTGCTGCGGGTCGCGCAAATCATGCAGCACCACTTCGCAGAAGGGGCTGAAGGTTTTGCTCAACCCCTCGGCAATCTGCTCGAGCTGGCTGATCAGGGTGGTGTCTTCGGGAGAGGTCTTTTTCATGCAAGACAACATATCCAGTCCTGGACAGGCCGTCAATTTGGCCACTGTCCCTCATTGTGGAGTTTTAACCATGGACACCCCAGCCGCACTGCTTGATGTGGTGAAAATGCAGCGCAATATCCAGCGCATGCAACAGCGCGCCAACGACTTGGGCGTGCGCTTGCGCCCGCATGTCAAAACCCATAAATGCGCTGAAGTGGTGGCCGCGCAGGTCGCTGCCGGGGCGCATGGCGTCACCGTTTCAACGCTCAAAGAGGCTGAGTATTGCTTCGACCAGGGTGTTCGCGACATTCTTTATGCCGTCGCCATGGCGCCGCACAAACTGCCCCAGGCCCTGGCCCTGCGTCGCCGCGGGTGCGCCTTGACACTGATCACCGACAGCCTCGCCGGCGCCCAGGCCATCGTCGACTTTGGCGATCAGCACGAGGAGACCTTTGCCGTGATGATCGAGATCGATTGCGACGGCCACCGCTCCGGGGTCAAGCCACACGACCCGTTACTGCTGGAGATCGCGCGCCGGCTTGGCGACAGCCTCACCGGCGTATTGACCCATGCCGGCGAAAGCTACGGCCTGGATGCCACCGACGCGCTGCAGGCGATCGCGGAACAGGAACGTGCGCGCTGCGTCGAGGCCGCGCAACGCATTCGTTCGGCGGGCTTGCGCTGTGATCAGGTCAGTGTCGGCTCCACGCCCACGGCCCTGTCAGCCGCAAACCTGGACGGCGTGACTGAATTGCGCGCCGGGGTCTATGCGTTTTTCGACTTGGTGATGCACAACATTGGCGTGTGCCGCATCGATGAGCTGGCCTTGAGCGTGCTGACCACGGTGATCGGTCATCAAGCGGAAAAAGGCTGGATCATCACCGATGCGGGCTGGATGGCCATGAGCCGCGACCGTGGCACGCAGGCGCAAAAGCGCGATTTCGGTTATGGGCAGGTGTGCGATGAACAGGGTGGGGTGATCGAGGGGTTGTTATTGAGCAGCGCCAACCAGGAGCACGGCGTGGCGCAGTTCGACACCGGCCAGGTGGATGTCACTGCGCAATTCCCCTTGGGCACGCGCCTGCGCATCCTGCCCAACCATGCGTGCGCAACCGGCACCCAGTTCGGCACTTATTACGCCTTGCTGGAAAATGGCGACACCCAGCCGTGGGAACGCCTGCGCGGCTGGTAGGCGAATACCCTCCTGCCTCCGACGCGCTGGATGCCGCCTGCCGGTTCGCGGCGAAAACGGTGGTCGTCCTTAAGCGTCATGGGGCCGTGAGTTTTTCGGATTGAGCGCCAGGCAGCGACGCTGGACCGCATATCTTGTGCGTTGACCATCCTTGTTACACACCATATAGTGTGCCCACAAACAAAACAGACCACTACATAGTGTGCAGTATCGGTATTTACCGACCACACTACGCGCAGCATTTCAATGCCGAGTAGCCTGCAAACCGTATATTTTTGGACGGCTTCATACGCCGTCAGAACAGACCAGGAAGGAGTATTTCAATGCTGAGTTGGGATGAAGTCGACAACGAAGACACCGGTGCAGCGGTGATCAGGGGCGCCAACGCCGGCCACGCGAGCGAAGCCAACATGGATCGCCTCGACGGTGCCGGTGCCGCTGCCGCGTTGGAAGCCCGTCACGTGACCGCCAATGACTCCGCCGCCATCAAGCGCGCCAAGGCCGCCTTGGACAGCCTCGACGTCGCCGAAGGCCTCGCCGAGCTGGAAGGCTCCGCCGCCCGCGTCGCCGTTGACGAAAAGCGCATGATCAACTGCCGCGCCGACCTCAACCAACTCGTGCCCTTCAA
>NZ_JBARTQ010000460.1:0-11173 GCF_049645325.1 Pseudomonas sp.
TGATCGGGTTTACAGATTGAGAGCAGCGGTGTTGTGAAGACTGCTATTGATGCCTATAAAAACAGATGTTCGTGGAGCCTCGCCGATGAAATCCTATGAAGTCAATTTTGACGGTCTAGTGGGGCCGACCCATAACTACGGCGGTTTGTCCTATGGCAACGTCGCGTCCCAGAGCAACAGCCAGCAGTCTTCGAACCCGAAGGAAGCGGCGTTGCAGGGCCTGCAAAAGATGAAAGCCCTGATGGACATGGGCTTTGTGCAAGGGGTTTTGGCGCCGCAGGAACGTCCTGACGTGGCTGCCTTGCGCACCCTCGGTTTCAGCGGCACCGACGCCCAGGTCATCCAGCAAGCGGCCCAGCACGCCATGCCGTTGCTGGTCGCCAGCTGCTCGGCGTCGAGCATGTGGGTGGCCAACGCGGCCACTGTCAGCCCAAGCGCCGACACCGCCGATGGCCGCGTGCATTTCACCGCCGCCAACCTCAACTGCAAGTACCACCGCAGCATCGAACACCCAACCACCAGCCGCGTGCTGGGGGCGATGTTTGCCGATGCGAAGCACTTCGCCCACCACGCGGCTTTGCCGGCGGTGGCGCAGTTTGGCGACGAAGGCGCAGCCAACCACACGCGTTTCTGCCGTGAGTACGGTGAGGCCGGCGTCGAGTTCTTCGTGTTTGGCCGCAGCGCGTTCGACACCCGTTACCCGGCGCCGCAGAAATACCCGGCGCGCCAGACCCTCGAAGCGTCCCAGGCCGTGGCCCGCCTGCATGGCTTGAAGGATGACGGCGTGGTCTACGCCCAGCAAAACCCGGCGGTGATCGATGCCGGTGTGTTCCACAACGACGTGATCGCGGTGGGCAATGGCGAGGTGCTGTTCTATCACGAGGACGCGTTCCTCAATACCGAGCAGATGCTGGCCGAGTTGCAGGGCAAGTTGGGCAAACTGGGCGGCAATTTCCAGTCGGTGTGTGTGCCGCGCGCCCAGGTCAGCGTCGAGGACGCTGTGCGTTCCTACCTGTTCAACAGCCAGTTGCTGACCCGCGCCGACGGCTCGATGCTGCTGATCGTGCCGGAAGAATGCCGCGCCAACGAACGCGTCTGGCAATACCTGCAAGGCCTGACGGCGTCCGGCGGGCTGATCCGCGAGGTGAAAGTCTTCGACCTCAAGCAAAGCATGCAGAACGGCGGTGGCCCGGCGTGCCTGCGTTTGCGCGTGGCGTTGAATGAAACGGAACTGGCGGCGGTGAACCCAGGCGTTATCATGACGGCGCCGTTGTACGAGACGCTGACCCAATGGGTCGACAAGCACTACCGCGACAGCCTGCGTGAAAGCGACCTGGCTGACCCGCAATTGCTGCTTGAGTGCCGGACGGCACTGGATGAACTGACGCAAATCCTTAAACTGGGCTCGGTTTATCCTTTCCAGATCAATTAATTCCGCACGGCTGAGAACTATTTATGACCACTGACACCCTGAAACTGATCCTTGAAGACACCGACGGCACCCAGCTGGAAACCTCCTGCACCCGCGTTGCCGTGGTGTGGCAGGGCAAGGAAATCTGGATCCAGCACGACGGCCGTGGCCAACTGCTGATCGGTGTGGACGTGGAAGAAGGTGACGCCGAGTACGCCAACCTGCTGATGCGCCCACTGGCCACCAACCTGATGAGCCTGCAACTGGAAATGGAACCGGCCGAAGTCGAAGGCGATGACGACGACCACGTTCATGGCCCAGGCTGCAACCACTAAGGAAGCTGCGTATGCTCGCCCTCGGCAAACTGCTTGAACTGACCCTCGCCGGTCGCGAACCGGCGCAAAAAATTCAACTGACTGTCGACGGCGTGCAGATGCGCTGGCTCAGCGAGGGCGCACTCGAAGTGCGCCCGCCGCAGGCACTGGACAACGGCAGCGACTTGCTGCTGTCGTCTGGCATCCATGGCAACGAAACCGCGCCGATCGAATTGCTCGACCGCCTGTTGCATGGCATTGCCCGGGGCGAGATCAAGCCCCGCACCCGTATTCTGTTCCTGTTCGGCAACCCCGAGGCCATGCGCCGCGGCGAGCGTTACCTCGAACTGGACGTCAACCGGCTGTTCAACGGCCGTCACGAAAAAAACATCGGCCCCGAAGCCATGCGCGCCGCCGAGCTTGAGCAACTGGCCCGCAGTTTCTTCAGCCTGCCCGGCCGTTCGCGCCTGCATTACGACCTGCACACCGCCATTCGTGGCTCGAAGATCGAGCAGTTCGCCTTGTACCCGTGGAAAGACGGGCGTCAGCATTCGCGCCACCAGCTCGCCCGCCTGCGCGCTGCCGGCATGGAAGCGGTGCTGCTGCAAAACAAGACGTCGATCACCTTCAGCGCGTTCACCTACGAGCAGCTTGAGGCCGAAGCCTTCACCCTCGAACTGGGCAAGGCGCGGCCGTTCGGCCAGAACCAGGGCGTGGACGTGTCACGCCTGGAAACGCGCCTGACGCACATCATCGAAGGCACCGAGCCTGAGACTGACAGCCTCGACGGCCTGCAACTGTTCGCCGTGTCGCGCGAAGTCATCAAGCACAGCGACGCGTTCCTGCTGCACCTGCCGGCTGACGTCGAGAACTTTTCGCCGCTGGCCAAGGGGTATCTGCTCGCCGAAGACGTGGCCAAGACCCGCTGGGTGATCGAGGAGGAGGGCGCACGCATCATCTTCCCCAACCCGAAGGTGAAGAATGGCCTGCGGGCGGGGATTTTGATCGTGCCGACCACCGAGCAGGGCCTGGGTTAACTTTCCAGGTACTGTTTGCGCGGCGGTAGCCCAAGCTCTCGGCGCAGTCCGTTCTCACTGAAAGCGGGTGGATTGGTCGTGGTGGGCGGGGTGCTCGGGTCGCGGTCGAAGTCGAAGGGCGCGGCCCCCGTTGGCAGCCCCACAGCCTGCAGTTCCGAGTTGTCCACTTCAGCGCGCGGCTTGAGACCGTCGATGCCGTCCAGGCTGCTGCCACGCAACAGGGTCCCGCTGACGTGGTTGTAGGCGTGGCACAGCTCGTGGAACAGGTTGATGAGGCTGGGCGTCCCAGGTTGCACATCCGTCGTGTTGTACCAGACCTTGCCGCCGTAAGACGCGCGGCCAGGGTGGTCATTGTCGATAAAAGGCCAGGAGGCGGTGGCCGGGTCCGGGGTGAATTGTCCGTTGGGTTTGGGGTAAAACTCATGGATCGTCACCGGTTGCCCGCTGTGCAGGGCCGCGCGCTCCAGTTCGGCCAGTAACCGCTGGCCTGTGGGCGAGGCGAGGAGCAGACGCAAGTCGTCGTTGACCCGCTCAACGAATGGCGCACTGCCTTGAATCGCAATGCCACTGCGCGCCAAGGGCCTGGGCTCCAGGTGGATGGCATGGGAGGCCAGCTCACCTGGGGGCCATTGCTCTGGGAGCTCTGGATGCAGCGCCAGTGCGCAGTCTACGGTGAGGCTGCTGCGCCAACTGAAATAGGTGACATCGTTGGCCTTGAGCTGTTTGACGTCGTCAACGCCCTCGCCGGTATAGATGACATTGCCGGCTGGACCGGCCTTGATCCGATCATTACCGGGGCCGCCGCTGAGGATGTTGGCGCCTCGCCCGCCGACAATATGATCATCACCTTCACCGCCATCAATGAAACTGGTGCCGTTGCCGCCGCTGATGTCGTCTTGGCCGGGACCGCCATACACCGTCAGGTGGGTGTCCTGGTAGCCATGCACCTCATCGTTTCCGTGGCCCGCCTCCACGTGGCACGCGCCGTTGAGGACAGCGATGAAGTCATCCCCGGGGCCTGTGTACAGGCTGGCAATTCTGGCGCCGCTCACCACGCGGTCGTCGCCTTCGCCGCTGAAAACGAAGACCGGCACAAGCACGTTATCTTCAATATGTATTCGGTCGTTGCCGTCCTGGGTGTCGAGTACCAGCGTTTGCATGCGCCAGTTGAGCGTGATCTCGTAGCGCGATTGGTTGATTTGCGCGGTCAGTACCAGCGTTTCGTCGACAGGAGGCGCAGCGGCAAAAATATTGACGGTGTCAGGTTTTTCAAAGGTGGTGATGCACAGTTGATCAACGTCTTCATGCCTGAACAATTTGCGCTCGATGCGTACATTTTCATCCTCAAGAATTCGATGCACTTCGATAAAACCTGGGCCACTCGGGCGCTCATGGGTGGGGTCGCGCCTGGGGTTGTCAGTGAGCGTGTTTGCATTGATGACGTAGACGCCATCAGCGTTTCGGGTCGGGAGCATGTCGCGGTTCCTCCGATTTCAAGTAAGGGGTGCAGGCCTTACTTAACGGGAGGAATGCGCAGTTGCAGCGGTAGATATGCAGGCTCCAATAAAAAAGCCCCGGCAAGCGAGCTTGCCGGGGCTTTTTTCAATGCGGGCTGAGCCTGCTTCAGACCGCCAGTTTTTGCTCGCTGCGACGGATCGCGCGAACCTTGTGCAGGGTGTCGGCGCAGGTGCGCGCGGCTTCCTGGCCTTTGTGCACGAAGTGCTCGTAGAAGAACGTGGTGTGTTCGCTGCCGGCGTGGAAGTGATGCGGGGTCAGGGACACCGAGAACACCGGCACTTCGGTTTCCAGCTGTACCTGCATCAGGCCGCTGACCACCGATTGGGCCACGAATTCGTGACGGTAGATGCCACCGTCCACCACCAGCGCTGCGGCAACGATACCGGCGTAGCGGCCGGTCTTGGCCAGCAGTTTGGCGTGCAGGGGCATTTCAAAGGCGCCGCCGACTTCGAAGAAATCGATGTCCGATTCCTGGTAGCCCTGGGCGATCATTTCGGCGAGGAAACCTTTGCGCGATTGGTCGACAATATCCTTGTGCCAGCAGGCCTGGATAAATGCGACGCGCTCGCCGTGGTGGTTTTTGCTTTTGCTGTCGATTGCGGTGGGTTGCATGTTCTGACTCCTGTTTAAGAAAAAAACAGGGCGTTATGAATCGAATGGGATTTAAGGGTACGGACAGCTGCGTCATGCAAGCATGAAGTCAGCGCGCGGCCCTTAGGTGCCAATCCCGTTCTCTCTTCATCCGGACTATGACCGTCGGCCCCGGGATCACACCGGGTCTGCTGACCTTGTCGCCGTCCTGCGTGAGCAGTTCGAGGCGCCAAGCGCTCGCGGGCTATGCACATTGCGTGCAATTACCGCCGGTGGGGAATTGCACCCCGCCCTGAGAACGTTGCCGCCAGAACCCTGGCGGCGGAGAGTTTTTAACATGGTTTTTCAAAAACTGCACGATCGTCGTATCGATAACCTATATCGGTTTGTTTGGTTGGTATTCGATTGAGCAAACGCGGGGCTTGATATTCCGTGGCTTTGCCCGCAGTAATCATCCTCATAAGAAACTCAATGAATCCCTTAGAGGCTTGTTTCATGTCTGTGATCGACCTGCGCAGCGACACCGTGACCCAACCCACCCCCGGCATGCTCGACGCGATGGCCAATGCCGCCAGCGGCGATGACGTGTATGGCGAAGACCCCAGCGTCAACCAGTTGGAGGCTGAACTCGCCAAGCGCCTGGGGTTCGCGGCGGCGTTGTTCGTGCCCACCGGCACCATGAGCAACCTGCTGGCGTTGATGGCCCATTGTGAGCGCGGCGAGGAATACATCGTCGGTCAGCAGGCCCACACCTACAAATACGAAGGCGGTGGTGCGGCGGTGCTGGGTTCGATCCAGCCGCAGCCGCTGGAAGTGCAGGCGGATGGCTCTTTGGACCTGGACCAGGTGCTGGCGGCGATCAAGCCCGACGACTTCCACTTCGCGCGTACTCGCCTGCTGGCGCTGGAAAATACCATGCAAGGCA
Organism: Pseudomonas sp.; assembly: GCF_049645325.1. Classification (GTDB taxonomy): domain Bacteria; phylum Pseudomonadota; class Gammaproteobacteria; order Pseudomonadales; family Pseudomonadaceae; genus Aquipseudomonas. The sequence goes on from NZ_JBARTQ010000460.1 coordinate 5,797, forward strand.
AGGTATTGCCGCTGGAGTACCTGGCCAGAGCACGCGCATTTACCCGTGAACACGGCCTGGCCCTGCATCTGGACGGCGCGCGTCTTTACAACGCGGCGGTCAAGCTCGGCGTGGACGCACGGGAAATTGCGCAGCATTTCGACTCGGTGTCAGTGTGTTTGTCCAAGGGCCTCGGTGCGCCGATTGGCTCGGTGCTGTGCGGCTCTACCGCACTGATCGCCAAGGCGCGACGCCTGCGCAAGATGGTCGGTGGCGGCATGCGCCAGGCGGGCTCACTGGCAGCGGCGGGGCTGTACGCGCTCGATCACCAGGTACAGCGGCTGGCGGATGACCACGCGAATGCCCGCTGGCTGGGCGATGAACTGCGCAACGCGGGCTACGCCGTGGAGCCAGTACAGACCAACATGGTCTACGTGCAAGTCGATGACCGGGCGCAGGCCCTGAAAGCCTTTGCCGCCGAGCGCGGGATCACGTTGAGCGCCGCGCCACGCCTGCGCCTGGTCACGCACCTGGATGTGAGCCGGGCGCAGATCGAGCAAGTCGTGCAGACATTTGTCGAGTTTTCCCGAAAATGACCGTGCAGACCGTCTAATTGACTGTTTCTATCGCATAAACACGCTGTACCACCGGCAAAGGGCCGATATAATGCGGCCCTTTGCCGTCGCTCCGTCTGATGATGTTGCGCACTGGCCTTTGGCCGCAGACTCCGTGGAAGAACCTAATGAAAAGCGCAGAAATCCGTGAAGCCTTCCTTCGCTTCTTCGAAGAGCAAGGCCACACGCGTGTAGCCTCCAGCTCCTTGATCCCAGGCAATGACCCCACCCTGCTGTTCACCAACGCGGGGATGAACCAGTTCAAGGACTGCTTCCTGGGCCAGGAAAAGCGCGCCTACACCCGCGCCACCAGCAGCCAGAAGTGCGTACGCGCCGGCGGCAAGAACAGCGACCTGGAAAACGTGGGTTACACCGCGCGCCACCACACCTTCTTCGAAATGCTCGGCAACTTCAGCTTTGGCGACTATTTCAAGAAAGATGCGATCACCTTCGCCTGGACCTTCCTGACCGGCGTGCTGAAACTGCCGAAGGAAAAGCTCTGGGTCACCGTCTACGCGACGGACGACGAAGCCTACGACATCTGGACCCAGCAAATCGGGGTGCCGGCTGAGCGCATGATTCGCATCGGCGACAACAAGGGCGCGCCTTACGCGTCCGACAACTTCTGGACCATGGGCGATACCGGCCCGTGCGGCCCTTGCACCGAGATCTTCTACGATCACGGCGCCGACATCTGGGGTGGCCCGCCGGGCTCGCCGGAAGAAGACGGCGACCGTTACATCGAGATCTGGAACAACGTGTTCATGCAGTTCAACCGCACCGCCGATGGCGTGTTGCATCCGCTGCCGGCGCCGTCGGTGGACACCGGCATGGGCCTGGAGCGGATCAGTGCGGTCATGCAGCACGTGCATTCCAACTATGAAATCGACCTGTTCACCAACCTGCTGAGCGCGTCGGCTGCCGCCATTGGCTGCGCCAACGAAAACCAGTCTTCGCTCAAGGTCGTGTCGGACCACATTCGTTCCTGCGGCTTCCTGATCGCCGACGGCGTGCTGCCGTCGAACGAAGGCCGCGGTTATGTGCTGCGCCGCATTATCCGTCGCGCCTGCCGTCACGGTAACAAGCTGGGCGCCACCGGCAGCTTCTTCTACAAGATCGTGGCCGCGCTGGTTGCCGAGATGGGCGAAGCCTTCCCGGAACTCAAGCAGCAGCAAGCCAACATCGAGCGCGTGCTCAAGGCAGAAGAAGAGCAGTTCTCCAAGACCCTGGAGCACGGCCTGAAGATCCTCGAGCAGGACCTGGCTGAGCTCAAAGGCTCCGTGGTACCGGGCGACGTGGTGTTCAAGCTGTACGACACCTACGGTTTTCCGATGGACCTGACCGCCGACATCGCCCGCGAGCGCGAGCTGACCATCGATGAAGCCGGTTTTGAGCGTGAGATGGAAGCGCAGCGTGTACGCGCCCGTTCCGCCAGCTCCTTTGGCCTGGACTACAACACCCTGGTCAAGGTTGACGTGCCGACCGAATTCACCGGCTACAAGGCCACCGCCGGCTCGGCGAAGATCGTTGCGCTTTATAAAGACGGCAAGTCGGTCGACGTATTGAACGAAGGCGATGAGGCTGTTGTGGTCCTGGACCAGACGCCGTTCTACGCCGAATCCGGCGGCCAGATTGGTGACTGTGGCTTCCTGAGCTCGACGTCCGGCCGTTTTGAAGTGCGCGACACCACCAAGACCGGCGGTGCGTTCCTGCATCACGGTGTGCTGGTGCTGGGCAACCTGACGGTCGGTGCGCCGGTCGACACCCAGGTCGATGCCGACGTACGGCATGCAACTGCTTTGAATCATTCGGCCACTCACTTGCTGCATGCCGCGTTGCGTCAAGTGTTGGGCGAGCATGTGCAGCAGAAGGGTTCGTTGGTCGATAGCCAGCGCCTGCGCTTTGACTTCAGCCACTTTGAAGCGATCAAGCCTGAGCAGATCAAGGCCTTGGAAGACATCGTCAACGCCGAGATTCGCAAGAACACCCCGGTTGAAACCGAAGAAACCGACATCGAAACCGCCAAAAACAAAGGCGCCATGGCGTTGTTTGGCGAGAAGTACGGCGACGAAGTGCGCGTACTGAGCATGGGCGGCAGCTTCTCGGTGGAGCTGTGTGGCGGTATCCACGCCAACCGCACCGGCGACATCGGCCTGCTGAAAATCATCAGCGAAGGCGGTGTGGCCTCGGGTGTCCGTCGTATTGAAGCGGTGACCGGCGCTGCGGCCCTGGCCTACCTCAATGCGGCTGAAGAACAACTCAAGGAAGCGGCCGGCCTGGTCAAGGGCAGCCGTGACAACCTGATCGACAAGCTGTCGGCTGTCCTGGAGCGCAACCGTGCACTGGAAAAACAGCTGGAGCAGTTGCAGGCCAAGGCGGCCAGTGCGGCGGGCGACGATCTGTCGACCAGCGCGCTGGACGTCAAGGGTGTGAAGGTCCTGGCTGTGCGCCTGGACGGTCAGGACGGCAAGGCGCTGTTGGCCTTGGTCGATCAGTTGAAGAACAAGCTCGGCCGCGCAGTGATCCTGCTCGGCGGTGTCCATGAGGATAAGGTCGTTCTGGTTGCCGGTGTAACCAAAGACCTGACTGGCCAACTCAAGGCCGGTGATTTGATGAAGCAAGCCGCCGCGGCAGTGGGCGGGAAGGGCGGTGGTCGTCCGGACATGGCGCAAGGCGGTGGTGTAGACGCCGGTGCCCTGGACGCAGCGCTGGCCCTGACCGTGCCGTTTGTCGAGGCAGGTATTTAAGGCACTGTTAATGAGCCCATGGTCTAGTCATGGGCTCGCCAAGGTGCTGGAAGATTTGTTTATTGGGCGCCCCTTTACGGGCTGAGGCGGCTTAGAAATGGCTTTGATCGTACAAAAATTTGGAGGCACCTCGGTCGGCTCTGTTGAAAGAATCGAGCAGGTCGCCGACAAGGTTAAGAAATTCCGCGATGCCGGCGACGACCTGGTGGTGGTGCTGTCGGCCATGAGCGGCGAGACCAATCGCCTGATCGATCTGGCCAAGGCCATCAGCGGCGATCAACAACCGTTGCCGCGTGAGCTGGATGTGATCGTGTCCACCGGCGAGCAGGTGACCATCGCCTTGCTGGCCATGGCGCTGAACAAGCGTGGCGTGCCGGCGGTGTCCTACACTGGCAGTCAGGTGCGCATTCTCACCGACAGCGCGCACACCAAGGCGCGCATTCTGCAAATTGATGATCAGAAAATTCGTACTGATCTGAAAGCCGGGCGCGTGGTAGTTGTAGCGGGTTTCCAGGGTGTGGACGAGCACGGCAACATCACGACCCTCGGTCGTGGCGGCTCGGACACCACCGGTGTGGCACTGGCAGCGGCCCTCAAGGCCGATGAATGCCAGATCTACACCGATGTGGACGGCGTCTACACCACCGACCCGCGTGTCGTGTCCGTGGCCCAGCGCCTGGACAAGATCACCTTTGAAGAGATGCTGGAAATGGCCAGCCTCGGTTCCAAGGTGTTGCAGATTCGTGCGGTGGAGTTCGCCGGCAAGTACAACGTTCCGCTGCGCGTATTGCACAGCTTCAAAGAGGGTCCGGGCACCCTCATTACTATTGATGAAGAGGAATCCATGGAACAGCCGATCATTTCCGGCATCGCTTTCAACCGCGATGAGGCCAAGCTGACCATCCGTGGCGTGCCAGACACCCCAGGCGTGGCCTTCAAGATCCTTGGCCCGATCAGTGGTGCCAACATTGAAGTCGACATGATCGTGCAGAACGTTTCGCACGATAACACCACCGATTTCACCTTCACCGTTCACCGTAACGAGTACGATGCGGCGGAGCGGATCCTGCAGAACACTGCGAGCGAGATTGGCGCCCGTGAAGTGGTCGGCGATACCAAGATTGCCAAGGTGTCGATCGTGGGTGTGGGCATGCGTTCCCATGCCGGCGTTGCCAGCCGCATGTTCGAGGCCCTGGCCAAGGAAAGCATCAACATCCAGATGATCTCCACGTCGGAAATCAAAGTCTCGGTGGTGATCGAAGAGAAGTACCTGGAACTGGCTGTACGCGCGCTGCATACCGCTTTTGAGCTGGACGCTCCGGCCCGACAGGGCGAGTGATGCGATGCCAGGAAGGCGCGGTTTACCGCGCCTTTCATTTTTTTGTGGGGCGCATGTTCTTTTGCGTGGGCTCGACAATACTTAGGCGGTAGGGCTATGGCTTTTGGTCGTAGGTCGAAGGCCTTTTTTTTGCAGACTGTTGTTCCTGAACTGAAATGCGTGAGGAGAAAGGTATGCTGATTCTGACTCGTCGGTGCGCAGAAAGCCTGATTATCGGTGATGGCGAAATCACCGTGACCGTGCTCGGCGTCAAAGGCAATCAAGTACGTATCGGGGTTAACGCTCCGAAAGAGGTAGCGGTCCACCGCGAGGAAATCTACCTGCGGATCAAGAAAGAGAAGGACGAAGAACCAAGCCTTTAATTTTTATCGTTTTTTATGTTTGCAAACGGGGATGAACGTGGTTAATATACGCCCCGTGTTGCGGAGAGCTGGCCGAGTGGCCGAAGGCGCTCCCCTGCTAAGGGAGTACACCTCAAAAGGGTGTCGGGGGTTCGAATCCCCCGTTCTCCGCCATTATTTGCTTAGTACGTTGCAATCTGGTTTTTTCGGTAAGTTGTTGAAATTACTCGAAAAAATAGCTTTACATAGAGATTGAACGGCCTATAATGCGCGGCAACAAATGCACTCGTAGCTCAGCTGGATAGAGTACTCGGCTACGAACCGAGCGGTCACAGGTTCGAATCCTGTCGAGTGCAC
>NZ_JBARTQ010000461.1:0-4454 GCF_049645325.1 Pseudomonas sp.
ACCGCATTCGCGAGCAAGCCCGCTCCCACATTGAGCTCGGCAGTGTTGCTTAGTTAGCAGTAGTCACCCAGCTCAATTGACCGTCTTCATCCACATCGACCAGGCATTCAAGTTGCAGCGTTGCTGCATCGTCGGCGTCGGAAGCGGTCTTGAACGTCTGTCCATCAAGGATCTTGTGAAACCGTGGTGCGCCCATGCCATCCAGTGCCTTGACGGCGACGGCGGCGCTGTAGCCCGCTTCGCCCGGTACTACGGCGGAAACGGCTTCGTGGTGGGCAAATTGTTTACGTGCCATGTTGCAGGTCCTGGCCAATGGGAAGTCGGCCATTCTAACCCTCTCAACCGGCGAGTTGCAGGTACTCACCGTACGCATGCGCAGCGGATGCATCGGTAAAGGTCTGGAAGTCCATGCTGCGGACCACCATGTCGTTCAACAGCTCGGTAAAGATCATCAGGGCCGGAGAATTGAAGTAGGCGCTCATCGCCTGCTCGCTGCTCCAGAAGCCCGAGACAAGCCATACATCGGGGTCGACCTGGGAATGCTGCAACGAGAATTGCAGGCAACCCTGAGCCTGACGGCCCGGTTCGATCAAACTGCTCAAGCGTGCACCGAGTTCGGTGCTGCACCCGGTACGGGCACGGATAAAGGCCATATGGCTCGCGGGAATGGGGGTGGACATGTTCGACTCTCCCGTTGAGAAGTGATGCTCGGCAAGCACTGTGAGGGCGTGTTGCCACAGGATCAAAGATAACGGCGCGGGTGCGGGCGCAGTTAGTCAATTCCTGCAGGCTTATTGCACAATCCTGCGAGAAGCGTAGATAGGACGTTTGGCCCCGCAGTTTTATTCCAGGCTCCTACTCAGTGTTTCAGGGCGATGACAGGCCCTGCCCTTGCCTGATTCACGACCTGTCGCAGGATCAGGCAAGGATTGAGCAGGATCGACCTAACACTTTTTGCAAAGCCGCCACTAAGCTGAGCCCATCAAAGAAGCGTGTAGAGGACGCCCCATGTCGTCGCCTGAACATCAATCCATTCCTCTCAATGCCGAGATGGAAAAGCAGCGCGCCGAACTGGCCAGCATCGTGCAACGCCATACCTGGGAAGATGGTTCCTACGGCACGGCGATCACCTCGCTGTTCCTTAACCGCCACAACACACCGCGCGATTTCATGCCGGTGCTGGTGGAACCTGCGTTGTGCATCCTCGCCAGCGGCAGCAAGGAAGTGCGCCTGGCCGACGAAATCTTTGCCTACGACCCGCTCAACTACCTGGTGTTTTCGGTGGCGATGCCGGTGGCCGGGCGAATCATCGACGCCACGCCGCAAGACCCTAACCTGTCAGTGCGCATCAATATCGACCCGGCGCAACTCACGGCGTTGATCGCCGAGGCCGGCCCGATGGGCGTACCCTCGCGCCCCACCTCGCGCGGCATGTACGTCGACCGCATCGACACCCAGTTGCTCGATGCGGTGCTGCGCCTGGCACGCCTGCTGGACACGCCCAAAGACGTCGCCATGCTGGCGCCGTTGATCAACCGCGAAATCCTTTACCGCTTGCTGCGTGGGCCGCAGGGTTATCGGCTGTATGAAATCGCCGTGGCCAACAGTCAGAGCCATCGGGTCAGCCAGGCGATCAAGTGGTTGAACGGCAACTACGAGCAGCCGCTGCGCATTGATGATTTGGCCAAGGAAGTGAACCTCAGCGTCTCGACGTTGCACCACCGCTTCAAGGCGATCACGGCGATGAGCCCACTGCAGTACCAAAAGCAACTGCGTTTGCAGGAAGCGCGGCGGTTGATGATCGCCGAAGGGCTGGAAGCGTCGGCCGCCGGGTATCGGGTGGGGTATGAAAGCCCGTCGCAGTTCAGTCGCGAGTACAGCCGGTTGTTTGGGGCGCCGCCGCTGCGAGACCTGGCTCGGTTGCGCCAGAGCGTCTGACCGATGACTTGTGGTAAGCCGGCTGACTGTGGTCTTGGGGATTGTTGTGGTGATTGGGCTTATGTGGTGAGCGGGCTTGCCCCGCGCTGGGCTGCGTAGCGGCCCCATTAAGGCCACCGCAGTGTTTCAGGCATACCGAGTTGCAGGTTCCAGGGCGGCTTCGCCACCCATCGCGGGGCAAGCCCGCTCACCACAAAAAAACCACTCACCACAACAAGGCTGCCAACCACAAAAGCTCTACTGCTCCGAGTAGCTAGTCCAGCGTCCGCGGCAACTGAAGCGTGACCCGCAGCCCACCCTCACGCAGGTTCTGCAAACTCACCTCGCCGCCATGGCTGTGGGCAATATTGCGTGCAATCCCCAACCCGAGGCCGTAGCCCTGCTGCTGGCCAGCCAACCGAAAATGCGGCTCAAACACTTGCTCCAAGCGCTGCTCCGGCACACCGGGGCCTTCGTCATCCACGTGCAGGATAAATTCCGCACCGTCGTCTTCGATGTGCAGATGGGCGGTTTGCCCGTACTTCAAGGCGTTGTCGATCAGATTGCCGATGCAGCGTTTGAGCGCCAGCGGTTTGCCTGCATACGGCGCCAGCGCGCGGCCTTCCTGAGTAATCCGGCCGTTGCCGTTAGGCGCCAGGTACGGCTCCACCAGGCAGTCGAGCACGTGATTGAGGTCCACCGGCTCGATGTTTTCGTGGATGTCGGTGTCTTTCACGCATTGCAGCGCGCCCTTCACCAGCAACTCCAGCTCATCCAGGTCCCGGCCGAATTTGGTTTGCAGGTTCTCGTCTTCGAGCAATTCCACGCGCAGGCGCAGGCGGGTAATCGGCGTGCGCAAATCGTGAGAAATCGCGCTGAACAATTGGCTGCGTTCGGTCAGGTAGCGGCTGATGCGTTCGCGCATGGCATTGAACGCGCGGCCCACTTCCACCACTTCACTGCCGCCGCCTTCGGCCACCGGCTCGACATCGGCGCCCAAGGACATGTCCCGCGCCGCTCGCGCCAGGCGCTTGAGCGGCCGGCTCTGCCAGTGCACCAACAGGCCGATGAACAGCAGCAAAAAACCACTGGTCAGCACGATAAACCACACCTGCTGGGAGGGCAGGCCTTGTTCTTCAAGGCTGGTGTAAGGCTCGGGCAACAGCGAGGCGATGTACAGCCACTCGCCTTGTGCGAGCTGGATCTGGGTGACCAGCACCGGCGGGTTCACCGGCTCCAGGGTCAGCGCGTAATGCGCCCAGGAACGCGGCAATTCATCAAGTTTCAGGCCGGCATTGAAGATCCGCAGGTCTTCGGCGCTGACGAACTCCACCGAAATATGCACGTCGCTGCCCAGGGTTTGGCGCAACACTTCATCCACGGCTTGCAGCACCGCCTGCTTGCGCGGGGTCTGCGGCAATATCTGCATATCCAGGGGGCGGTCGTTGAGGGTCACCACAAAGCGCGTGCCGCCCATGCTGCGCAATTGGTCCAGCACCAGTGGGCGATAGGCCACCGGCAAGGAGCGGAAGTAACTCACGCTGGCCGTCATCGAATGCGCCAGGCTGCGGGCGCTGGTGACCAGGCCTTCAAGCTGGGTGGCGCGCAATTGCGAAACCCAGATCACGCTGGACAGCGCCTGGGCGAACAGCACCGCCAACAAGGTCAGCAGCAACATCCGCCCGAGCAGCGAGCGCGGCACCGGGAAGCGGCGGCGCTCGGTCAGATGCTCAGTGGGCATTGCCGGCAACCACGCTGGCTGCCAGTTGATAACCGCTGCCGCGCACGGTGCGGATCAGCCTCGGAGGTTTTTCGGTATCGCGCAGCCGTTGGCGCAGACGGCTGACGGCCATGTCGACGATACGGTCCAGCGGCATCAGGTCACGGCCACGGGTGGCATTGCCAATGGTGTCGCGGTCGAGAATTTGTTGGGGGTGATCGAGAAACAGTTTGAGCAGGGCAAAATCGGCGCCGGAGAGAATCACCTCTTCGCCGTCGATGTGAAACAGGCGGTGGCTGATCATGTCCAGGCGCCATTCATCAAACACCCACACGTCGCCCGCGCTGCTGCGCTCCTGGCCAAACTGGGCACGGCGTAGCAAGGCTTTGATCCGCGCCTGCAACTCGCGGGGGCTGAATGGCTTGCCGATGTAGTCGTCGGCACCCAGCTCCAGGCCGATCACGCGGTCTGTTTCATCGGAGCTGGCGGTGAGCATGATGATCGGCACCTGCGCCTGGCGCGGGTGCTGGCGAATCCAGCGGCAGAGGCTGAAACCGTCTTCGTCCGGCAACATCACATCAAGGATGACCAAGTCGCATGGCGCCTCGTTCATGGCCTGGCGAAACCCCGCGCCATCCGCCACACCGCGCACCTGGAAACCGGCACGGCTGAGGTAGGTTTGCAGCAATTCGCGGATTTCCTGGTCGTCGTCGACGAGGAGAATCGATTTACTGATTACGCTCACGGGGTCCTCCTTGTTGTTATGGCCAAGCTTAAGTTATTTGTTGCCCTTGAGGCCCTCTTCGCGAGCAAGCCC
>NZ_JBARTQ010000462.1:0-4788 GCF_049645325.1 Pseudomonas sp.
CTCAAGTCGCGCCGCGCATCCAGTTGATGACTGGGCACGGCGACCACCTCCTGGGTTTCGCCGTGCAACGCCACCACCGTGCCGGCCACCGCGAGAATGATCAGGCACAGCAGCAGGACGTAAAGGGTTTCGTGGCCGGCACCGGCGGGGCGTACAACCTGTGTGGTAGTCATTGAGGTTGAATGTCCGCTTGGTCGATGTCCACAACGTGGCCCGGGCCTGCGTCAAACAGCACGTAGAACTCGGCGGAAGGTTTTTTGAAGGTCAGGGTCGAGTCCTGGCCGAGCTTGCCGGGCAGCAGGATGGTCTCGTCGTAACCGATCACATCCAGGGTCACCCCAGGGGCGCCGCTGCCGTCGGAGAACCCGCCGGTGCACTGGATCTGCTCGCCGGGGATTTCCTTGCACTCGCACATCGGGTTGTGGGCCAGGGCCGGGGCACTGAAACCGGCGCACAGCATCAGTGCTGCGCCGGCGCGGGCCAGTTGCGTCAACGTCATGGTTTAACTCCTTGCTTGTTCAGCCAGGCAATGGTGGCGGGCGAGGCCTGACTCAGCGGGATGGAACCCTGGTGCATGCTGCCGTCCCAGCCTTCCATGGTGACCCACAGTTCGGCGTCGGCAGGCGTGCGTTCCGGAATCGGCAAGGCGGCGGCCATGCGGTACGGTGTGCCGAAGAAGATCACGCCGGCGGCGCGCAGGCTGCGTGGCTTGCCGATGCGCAGGTAAGTGGCCTTGACCTGATCGGCGCAGGTGTCGCACAGGGCGGCGTTGAAGAATTTCATCGGGCCGGCCGGGTCCGGGCGCGGGCCTTCGTTGCGAAACTCCGCGAGTTTCAGGCTCCAGGGCCCGACCTGCACGTCGCCGGCTACCCGTTCACCGATGCCGGTGTCGCCGCGAAACAGCGCGGCATCGGCAAAGTACTTGGGCATGAACCCCAGGGGCACCAGCAATAGCAGCACATTGATATGGAAGCGCCATTTCAGCCAAAAGGCCCGCAGCGGCGAGGGCGGTGCAGTGCCAGCGATGACCTTGCTCATCGGTTGCCCTCCGACGTTTCAGTGTGCATGGCCGGAATCGCGGCCGGCTGGCGCGGCGCCTTGTTGCTGCGCTTGAGCGCGTTGAGGGTGGCCAGGGCCGTGCGCTTGGTCCAGATCAACAGGCCGCTCAGCACCATCATGCTCAGCACCAGGCCAAAGAAGGCCCAGATCAGCTTGATCCATATCCCGCCGAAGTCGCCGGTGTGCAGCGGTCGCATCGACTCGGTGACGAACTCCAGCTTGGAACGGTCGGACAGCAAGTGTGCAGATGCGATCTCGCCGTCATACGGGTTGATTTGCGCGGTCTGGAACATCAATGGATACCAGCCTCGGCCACCAATCTGCAGGTGGCTGTAGGCGTTGAGCGGCAGGCTGACAAAGCTCGCTTCCAGGCCCGGGATACGTTGGGTGGCGATCTCGATTGCCTCGTCCAGGGGGATCATCGGTGCCGGCACACCCGGCGCGGAGGTGGGGACTTTCTCGCGGGCGATCACGGGAACGATGGGCTCGCTGGAGATGGAAATCTGGTTGTCGCCCAGGATCGCCTGGATCAGGAACCAGGTGCTGGTGATGGAGATCACTGCGATGAACCAGATCGACCAGATACCGCTCAAGCGGTGGAAGTCACCCCAAAAGATCCGCGCGCCGTGGCGGATACGCAGGGTCGGCCTGAGAAAACCCTTCCAGAAACGCTTGTACACCACCAGCCCGGTGACCAGCGACGCCAGCAAAGGCAGGCTGAGCAGCGACACCAGGTACCAGCCCCAGCTGTAGCCATTGGTAAACGGCACCAGCCACCAGCCGTGCAGCGCGCGGGTGAATTGGCGAAAGTTGAACGACGGGCTGATGCCCTGGATCGCCCCGGTGTACGGGTTGACGTAGACCTCCACTGAACGCCCGTCGGGGTAGCTGAGGTCGACACTCAAGGCAAAGTGCGACTCGTCCGGACGGCTGAGCGACTGCACGATCACCTCGGGTTCAGCGCGCTTGATGGCGGTTATTACCTGGTCGTAGCTCAGGGGTTCGGCGTCATCCGATGGCTTGCTCGCACGGATATCCGGGTTGGCCAGCCAGACGATTTCCTGGCTGACCACCGCCAGGGTGCCGGTGACGCAGACGATCAGTACAAAAAACCAGATGGGCAATGCCAGCCAGCTGTGTACGAGAAACCAGAGTTTTGAGCGTGACTTCTTCGACATGTGAATGCGGGTCTTGATTGAAGGGAGGGCGCAGGAAGCCCGGAAAAGGCCGGTCGTAGCTTTTGCTGACGCGACAGGCTGTATCTAAGTTAAGACGGATGAGAATTGGAAAACCCTAAGCGGAACTTGAAAGAAAATGTTTCCGGTTCACATTCACTGCTGCGTAACGCCGTGATCGAACACGAAACATGTTCCGAGCCATCACCTCTGCAGCATTGATGGGGGCGGGGGGCTGCGTAGGATGGGGTTATACCGTTGAGCGAGCCCTACAAAAAATGACTGCCAGAACCCTTTACGACAAACACATCGACTCCCACACGGTGTGCGCCCTGGACGACCAGGGCCATGTCCTGCTGTACATCGACCGCCAAGTGATCAATGAATACACCAGCCCCCAGGCGTTCAGCGGCCTGCGTGAAGCCGGGCGTGAAGTGTGGCGCCCCGGCACGGCGCTCGCGGTGGTCGATCACGTCAACCCCACCACGCCCCAGCGCATTGCGACGATGCCGGACGCGGGCGGCGCGCGGCAAGTCTCGTACCTGGCGGAAAACTGCCGGGACTTCGGCATCGAACTGCTGGATATCCTCGACAAGCGCCAAGGCATCGAACACGTGATCGCACCCGAGCAGGGCTTCATTCTGCCGGGCATGGTGATTGCCGCCGGTGACAGCCACACCACCACCTACGGCGCCTTGGGCGCGTTCGGGTTTGGTATTGGCACCTCGGAAATCGAGCACCTGCTGGCCTCGCAGACCCTGGTCTACAAACGCCTGAAAACCATGCGTGTGAGCGTCGACGGCGACCTGGCACCCGGCCTGACGTCCAAGGACGTGATCATGGCGCTGATCGGCAAGATCGGTGCGTCCGGCGCCACTGGCTATGCGATTGAGTTTCGCGGAACCACCATCGATGCGCTGAGCGTCGAAGCGCGCATGACCATCTGCAACATGGCGGTGGAGGCGGGCGCACGCGGGGCGTTTATGGCACCGGACGAAAAAGTCTTCACCTACCTCAAGGACAAACCCCGCGCGCCACACGGCGAGCTGTGGGAACAGGCGCTGGTGGGCTGGCGCCAACTGTATTCGGACGCCGACGCCGTGTTCGACCAGGAAGTGCAACTGGATGCGGGCACGCTGGAACCCATGGTCACTTGGGGCACCAGCCCCGACCAGGCCGCCCCCATCGGCGCCCGCGTGCCCGACCCGCAAGACGTCAGTGACTTGATCCTGCGCCAGGACATGCGCCGCGCCCTCAACTACATGGGCCTGGAAGCCGGCATGCCGCTGAGCGATATCGTGATCAGCCATGCGTTTATCGGCTCTTGCACCAATGCGCGTATCGAGGATTTGCGCGACGCCGCCAGTGTGGTGCGCGGTAAACACGTGGCCGAGCATGTGCGGGCGATGATCGTGCCGGGCTCCACCGAAGTGCGCGACCAGGCGGAAGCCGAAGGCCTGGCAGCGATTTTTATCGACGCCGGGTTCGAATGGCGCCAGTCGGGCTGCTCGATGTGCCTGGCAATGAACGACGATGTGCTGGCTCCTGGCGACCGCTGTGCGTCCAGCACCAACCGCAACTTCGAAGGCCGCCAGGGCGCGGGGGCACGCACGCACCTGATGAGCCCGGCGATGGTCGCCGCGGCGGCCATTACCGGCCGTCTTACTGATATTCGCCTGTTTGGAGACCGCGCATGAGCCTGCAACCTTTCACCCTGGTCACTGGCAAGGCCGCGCCGATGCTCGCGGCGAATATCGACACTGACGTGATCATGCCCAAGCAATTTCTCAAGGGCATCGACCGCAACGGTCTGGACCGTGGGTTGTTCTTTGACTTGCGCTTTCTTGCGTCCGGTGAGCCCAACCCTGAGTTTGTGCTGAACCAGCCGGCGTGGCAGGGCGCGAGTTTTATGGTGGTGGGGCCGAACTTTGGCTGTGGTTCCAGCCGTGAGCATGCGGTGTGGGGCTTGAAGCAGATGGGCATTCGCGCGTTGATTGGCAGCAGTTTTGCCGGGATTTTTTATGACAACTGTCAGCGTAATGGGGTGCTTTTGATTACGCTGGAAGAGGCGGTTTTGCAGAGGCTTGGGCAGACGGTCGGGCAGCCTGCGCAGGCCCGGATAAGCGTGGATTTGGAGGCTCAGGAGATTCGGTTGGCGGACGGGCAGGTGATTGCGTTTCAGATTGATACGTTGCGCAAGACGGCGCTGTTGCTGGGGCTGGATGCGATTGGCAGTACGTTGCAGCGTGGGGAGGAGATCAAGGCGTTTGAGCGCAGGCACTTGCTGGCTAATCCTTGGCTTGGCTGAGGGGGGTTGGGTTTTTGTGGGTTGGGGGAGGGGTGAATATCCGTTGCCGCGGTTATGGCTGATATGGGTTCCGCCCTTACGGCGGCTCACTTTTGATAGAGCCGGAATGCCGGCCCAGTCAAAAGTAAGCAAAACGCTCTTGCCCCTCCACTCGGTGCCTCGCTGTGGCTCGGCATGCCCGCACGCAGGCTTGAATCCGTGGGCCGCCGCCACGCGCCATCCATGGCGCGGGGCGGCTAACCCGGC
>NZ_JBARTQ010000463.1:0-2179 GCF_049645325.1 Pseudomonas sp.
TCCCACAAAAACCTTGTTCCCACACAAGCCCGGTTCCTACAGGGGGGTTAGCCGTTTGCTGCAGTCTTCTTGTCCAGTTCGGTGATGCGCTGTTGCAGCTTGGCGAGGTCGGCGTCGATATCCGCCAGCTTCTTCGCCTTGTCCGCCGCTTCAAGGTGGTCGTCCGCACTGATCGTGGTGCGCTGCTTGAACAGTTCCAGCTGGCGGATCGGCAACAGTTGGTCGTCACTCGAGGCGAGGAACTTGCCCAGCTGCATGTTCTTCAGCACGGCCTTTTCTTCGTCGGTGTTGCCGTAGTTGGCGAAGAAATCGCGGATCTTGGTTTTCTCGCTGTCACTCAGCGCCTTGCTCCACACCATCGGGTCGGCCGGGATCAGCGGCGATTTCCAGATCACCTTGAGCATCGCGGCCTTGTCCGGCTGGGTCACTGCCAGGCGGTCCCAGCTTTCGGTGTTGAATGTGGCAACGTCCAACTGCCCTTTGGCCACGCTCAACGCGTTCACTTCATGGCTGGAGTTGAGGGTGCGTTTGAACGCAGTGGCGGCGTCCACGTGGTTTTTGGCGAACACGTAGTAGCCCGGCACCAGGTAGCCCGAGGTGGAGTTCGGGTCACCGTTGCCGAAGGTCAGGTTCTTGGCGTTCTTGAGCATGTCGTCGACGGTGTTGATCGGGCTGTCCTTGCGCACGATCAGCACGCTCCAGTAGCCGGCGGCACCGTTGGCGGCGGCGGTCTGGGCGAAGATTTCGCCGTTGGAGCGGTCCACCGCTTCCATCGCGGCCTTGTTGCCCAGCCAGGCTACATCAACCTTGTTGAAGCGCATGCCCTGGATCAGGCCGGCGTAGTCGGAGGCAAACGTGGCGTTGATGGTCAGGCCGGTCTTGGTGTGCATGTCATCCAGGAACGGCTGCCAGATGCTCTTGAGGTTCTGCGAAGACTCGGTGGACATGATGCCGAAGTTGATGGCTTTGTCGGCGGCCTGGGCAGTGCCCATCGCGACACTGGCGAGCAACACGGCAGACAGAAACACGTGGCCGATACGGTTCAACATGGAAAGGATTCCTGTGGGTCGTGGGTAGGTTTCAAGCGCGCGCCAGGGCCAGCCGAGGGGTGACCTCGGTGCGGCGGGTCTGGTCGGAAAACATCAGGCTGGTGTCGACGTCGGCACCGTACAAATCATTCAGGAACTGGCTGCTCATCTCGCTGCCCTGCCCGTCGAAATGAATGCGCCCGCCCTTGAGCGCCACAGCGCGGGGGCAATAACGCATGGCGTAATCGACTTGATGCAGGGTCACCACCACGGTCTTGCCGTCACGACGATTGATGTCGGCGAGGATCTCCATGACCTTGCGCGCCGATTCCGGGTCGAGCGAGGCGATGGGTTCATCGGCGAGGATGACTTCAGCGCGCTGGGTCAATGCCCGGGCAATCGCCACGCGCTGCTGCTGGCCGCCGGACAAGGTCGAGGCACGTTGCGCGGCCAGGTCGGCCAAGCCAACGCGGGCCAGGGATTCGAGGGCAAAGGTCTTTTCCTCGGCATTGAACAGCCCGAGGTTGCCACGCCAGCGCGGCATGCGGCCCAGGCAACCGAGCAGCACGTTGTCGAGCACGCTCAGGCGGTTGACCAGGTTGAACTGCTGAAAGATGTAGCCGATGTCTGCGCGCAACCGCCGTACCTTGCCATTCAACCGTCCACTGGCCTGCACCTCCCGGCCCAGCACCTTGACGCTGCCGCCGTTGCTCTTGTCGCAACAGGCCAGACCCGCCAAATGGCGCAATAACGTGGACTTGCCGGACCCGGAAGCGCCAATCAGCGCGACCATCTCACCGGTGGCAATGGTGAGTTCGAGGTCGACCAGTGCGGATTTCTTCGCAAAGGTCTTGTTCAAGTGATCGACATGAATAGCGTGAGTCATGGGCTTCTCTGTCTGGTTTGAACGGCCCGTGGAGGGGCCGCGTTTGAGTTCAAACGACAGTAGGCGCGGGAGGTGTCAGTGCTATTACTTGCACATGACTGGCGGGCGGCGGTTTGATGAAGGTTTTGTGAAAGGTTGGAAGTAGCCCGGCAGTGAATGGGGTTGCTGTGGTGGAGGCATTTTTTGAGTGAAAAGGGTTTTTGTGGTGAAAGGCGCTCTTGTGGTGAGCGGGCTTGCCCCGCGCTGGGCTGCGCAGCGGCCCTAA
>NZ_JBARTQ010000464.1:0-4448 GCF_049645325.1 Pseudomonas sp.
AGGCAAGCCAGCTCCCACATCGACCGCGTTTATACAAACGATTAGCTAGACAACAATCTGTTCGATAATCGAACGCTGAGTCGATTATCGGATTGTTTGGGCCATTTCCCCGGCTTAATCTTCAAGCACTTCGGCGCCACCTCGCGCCTTTTTCGATCCACACCGGGAGCCCGAACCCCATGGCTGAAATTCTTGCGCTGCGCGACGCGGTGAAGCGATTCGTGAACGACGGCGACACCGTCGCACTGGAAGGCTTTACCCATCTGATCCCTACGGCGGCGGGTCATGAAATCATTCGTCAGGGCAAGAAAGACCTGACGCTGGTGCGTATGACGCCTGACCTGGTCTACGACCAGTTGATCGGCGCCGGCTGCGCCCGCAAGTTGATTTTTTCGTGGGGCGGCAACCCAGGTGTGGGTTCTCTGCATCGCCTGCGTGACGCCGTTGAGAAACAATGGCCGCAGCCGCTGGAAATTGAAGAGCACAGCCACGCCGACCTGGCCAACGCCTACGTCGCCGGCGCCTCTGGCCTGCCGTTCGCGGTGCTGCGCGCCTACGCCGGTTCCGACCTGCCCAAGGTCAACCCGCTGATCAAGACCGTGACCTGCCCGTTTACCGGCGAAGTGCTGGCGGCGGTGCCGTCGGTGCGCCCGGATGTCACCGTGATCCACGCGCAAAAAGCCGACCGCAAAGGCAACGTGTTGCTCTGGGGCATTCTCGGTGTGCAGAAAGAAGCGGCGCTGGCGGCCAAGCGCTGCATCGTGACCGTCGAAGAAATCGTCGACGACCTCAAGGCGCCGATGAACAGCTGCGTGCTGCCGACCTGGGCGCTGACGGCGGTGTGCCATGTGCCCGGTGGCGCCCACCCGTCCTACGCCCACGGCTACAACGAGCGTGATAACCGCTTCTACCAGGCGTGGGACCCGATTGCCCGCGACCGTGGGACCTTTACCGCCTGGATCGACGAATACATCCACGGCACCGCCGACTTCAGTGA
Source organism: Pseudomonas sp. (assembly GCF_049645325.1). Taxonomy (GTDB): domain Bacteria; phylum Pseudomonadota; class Gammaproteobacteria; order Pseudomonadales; family Pseudomonadaceae; genus Aquipseudomonas. The sequence continues at coordinate 998 of NZ_JBARTQ010000464.1, forward strand.
ATTCCAGGCCAAGCTGGCCGCCGCGCAGGAGGCCAAGTAATGGCTTACTCGACCAATGAAATGATGACCGTCGCCGCCGCGCGTCGCCTTAAGAACGGCGCCGTGTGTTTTGTCGGCATCGGCCTGCCATCGAAGGCCGCCAACCTGGCGCGCCTGACCTCGTCGCCGGACGTGGTGTTGATCTACGAATCCGGCCCGATCGGTGCCAAGCCTTCGGTTCTGCCGCTGTCCATCGGCGACGGTGAACTGGCGGAAACCGCCGACACCGTGGTGCCGACCGGTGAGATTTTTCGCTACTGGCTGCAAGGCGGGCGCATCGACGTGGGCTTTCTTGGCGCCGCGCAGGTCGACCGTTTCGGCAACATCAACACCACCGTGGTCGGTGATTATCACCAGCCCAAAGTGCGCCTGCCGGGTGCCGGTGGCGCGCCGGAAATTGCCGGCTCGGCCAAGAGCGTGCTGATCATCCTCAAGCAATCGGCGCGTTCGTTTGTCGACAAGCTGGATTTCATTACCTCGGTCGGCCACGGCGAGGGCGGCGATTCGCGCAAGCGTCTGGGTCTGCCGGGCGCCGGTCCTGTAGGGATTATTACCGACCTGTGCATCATGGAACCGGAGGAGGGCAGCCATGAGTTTGTGGTCACTGCTCTGCACCCAGGCGTGACCCGTGAGCAAGTGGTGGCGGCCACCGGCTGGGCGATTCGTTTTGCTGATCAGGTGGCCACCACCGCCGAGCCGACGGAAACCGAACTGACAGCCCTGCGCGACCTCGAAACCCGAACCGCCGCCGCCCACGGCCAAGCGCCGGGAGAAGCCTGATGCGCGATGTATTTATCTGCGATGCGATTCGCACCCCCATCGGCCGCTTTGGCGGTGGCCTGTCCGGCGTACGCACTGATGACCTGGCGGCGCTGCCCATCAAGGCACTGATCGAGCGTAACCCTTCGGTGCAGTGGACGGCGGTCGACGAGGTGTTCCTCGGCTGCGCCAACCAGGCCGGCGAAGACAACCGTAACGTCGCACGCATGGCGCTGTTGCTGGCCGGCTTGCCGGAGAGTATTCCCGGCGTGACCCTCAACCGTTTGTGCGCCTCGGGTATGGACGCAATCGGCACGGCATTCCGCGCCATCGCCAGCCGTGAAATGGAGCTGGCGATTGCCGGCGGCGTGGAGTCGATGTCCCGCGCGCCGTTCGTGATGGGCAAGGCCGACGTGGCGTTTTCGCGCAGCATGAAGCTGGAAGACACCACCATCGGCTGGCGCTTTATCAACCCGTCGATGAAGGCCCAGTACGGCGTGGATGCCATGCCGCAAACCGCCGACAACGTCGCCGACGATTACAGCGTCTCCCGGGCTGACCAGGACGCCTTCGCGCTGCGCAGCCAGCAACGCACCGCCGCCGCCCAGGCTGCCGGCTTCTTCGCTGAAGAAATCGTGCCGGTGCGGGTCGCACATAAAAAAGGCGAGACCGTGGTGGAGCAGGACGAGCATCCACGGGACACCACCCTGGAAGCCCTGGCCAAACTCAAACCGGTGAATGGCCCGGACAACACCGTCACCGCCGGCAATGCCTCGGGCGTCAATGACGGCGCGGCGGCACTGATTCTGGCCTCCGCCGAGGCGGTGAAAAAACACGGCCTGACTGCCCGCGCCCGCGTGTTGGGCATGGCCAGCGCTGGTGTCGCGCCCCGCGTGATGGGCATCGGCCCGGTGCCGGCGGTGCGCAAGCTGGTCGAGCGCCTGGGCCTGGCCGTGACTGACTTTGACGTGATCGAACTCAACGAAGCCTTCGCCGCTCAAGGCTTGGCGGTGCTGCGTGAGTTGGGCATTGCCGACGACGCGCCGCACGTGAACCCGAACGGCGGCGCCATTGCCCTCGGCCACCCATTGGGCATGAGCGGCGCGCGGCTGGTGATGACGGCCCTGCACCAGCTTGAAAAAACCGGCGGCCGTAAAGGCCTGGCGACTATGTGTGTGGGCGTCGGCCAAGGCCTGGCGCTGGCGATTGAACGCATCTAATAAGAGAGGATTGCTCCATGAGTGACAAGCCCGGTTACCGGCGCCCGCAAGCGGGCACTCAACCTGATTACCTGCACCCGGCCTACCAGTCGACGAACTTGCGTTCGCCGTCCAAGCCGTTGGTGTTTCTGCCGCATTCCTTGTCGGAAATCACCGGCCCGACCATCGGCGCCGAGCGCGTCAACGAGAAGGACAACGACCTGACCGCCCAACACGAGGGCGAGCCCCAGGGCGAGCGCATCATCATTCACGGCCGTGTACTGGATGAAAACGGCCTGCCGGTGCCGGGCATTCTCGTGGAGATCTGGCAGGCCAACGCCGCCGGTCGCTACAACCACAAACGCGACCTGCACGACGCGCCGCTGGACCCGAACTTCACCGGCACCGGCCGCACCGTCACCGACGCCGAGGGTTGGTACCAGTTCCAGACCATCAAGCCCGGCGCCTACCCGTGGGGCAACCACCACAACGCGTGGCGCCCGGCGCATATCCACTTTTCGTTGTTTGGGCCGAGCGTGCTGACGCGCTTGGTCACGCAGATGTACTTTCCCGGCGACCCGTTGCTCGAATATGACCCGATCTACAACTGCGTGCCGGACACCTCGTCCAAGCAGCGCCTGATCGCCCGTTTCGACCTGGAAAAAACCATTCCTTCCTATGCCCTCGGCTACCGCTGGGACATCGTCCTGCGCGGCCGCGACGCCACGCCGATGGAGAAATGAGATGACCCTCAACGCGACCACGTCCCACACCGTCGGGCCGTATTACCACATCGGCCTGACCTGGCTGAACCGCGAAGACCTGACCGTGCCCGCCACCCTCGGCGAACGCGTGGCAATCAGCGGGCAAGTGGTGGACGGCAACGGTGATGTCGTCAACGACGCCATGCTTGAAGTCTGGCAGGCGAATGCCGCCGGCAAGTACGACCATCCTGAGGATGAGCAAAACAAGGCAGTGGACCCGAACTTCGAAGGTTTCGGCCGGGTGCCGGTGGATGCCGAAGGGCGCTTTCGTTTTACCACCATCAAGCCGGGCGCAGTGCCGGGCCTGAACGGCACGACGCAGGCGCCGCACTTGGTGGTGCTGGTGTTTGCCCGAGGCTTGGTGAAGCACTTGCTGACGCGGATTTATTTTGACGGTGAAGCACTGAACGGTGATGACCCATTGCTGGCGTGTGTGCCTGCCGAGCGGCGCAGCACCTTGATTGCCCAGGCAGATGCGGCGGGTGTGTTTCAGTGGAATGTGATTTTGCAGGGCACGGACAAGGAAACGGTGTTCTTCGATTATTGAGTGGGCTTCAGGGCCTCATCGCAGCATAAGTATCTACACAACTTTCAAGGCTGAAAAATCTCCCTGTAGTGAGCGGCTTGCCCCGCGCTGGGCTGCGAAGCGGCCCCAATAAAGACTCCGCCGAGTTCCAGATAGAACCAGGT
>NZ_JBARTQ010000465.1:0-8799 GCF_049645325.1 Pseudomonas sp.
GCGGTGAATCAGTCGCTGAATGTGTTGAATGACACACCGCATTCGCGAGCAAGCCCGCTCCCACACAAGCCCTGCTCCCACCTAAGAACTGCTCCCACATAAGCCCGGTTCCAACCATCATCGAGAGTGATCCATGACAACTCTGCACGCTGAAGCCGTCGGCAAACGCACCTGGCCGCAATACCTCGGCTGGGGCCTGTTCCTGGTCGTGCTGGCCTGGGCCTGGCACGGCGCGGAAATGAACCCGCTGGCGCTGTACCGCGATTCCGGAAACATGGCGACCTTCGCCGCCGACTTCTTCCCGCCGGACTTCCACGAATGGCGCTCCTACCTCAAGGAGATGATCGTCACCGTGCAAATCGCCCTCTGGGGCACGGTGCTGGCCATCGTCTGCTCGGTGCCGCTGGGCATCTTGTGCGCCGACAACATCACCCCGTGGTGGGTGCACCAACCGCTGCGCCGCGTGATGGATGCCTTCCGCTCCATCAATGAAATGGTGTTCGCCATGTTGTTCGTGGTCGCCGTCGGCCTCGGTCCTTTTGCCGGCGTATTGGCCCTGTGGATCAGCACCACCGGCGTGCTCGCCAAGTTGTTTGCCGAAGCCGTCGAAGCCATCGACCCGGGCCCGGTTGAAGGCGTGCGAGCGACCGGCGCGAGTGCCCTGCAGGAAGTGATCTACGGCGTGATCCCGCAAGTGATGCCGCTGTGGGTGAGCTACGCGCTGTACCGCTTTGAAGCCAATGTGCGCTCGGCCACGGTGGTCGGGATGGTCGGTGCCGGCGGGATCGGCGTGATCCTCTGGGAAAACATCCGCGCCTTCCAGTTCGTCCAAACCTGCGCGGTGCTGCTGGTGATCATCGTGGTGGTGAGCTGTATCGACGTGCTGTCCCAACGCCTGCGCAAGCAGTTCATCTGACGTCGGAGGGGTGCCCGCGCGGCGCTTTTTTTAAGCATGCAGTTGTCTAGACAAGATGAGCCGGTGTACCGCGAACTCGCGGACATCCTGCGCCGTGAACTGAGCAGCTACAGCGCCGGCGACTTCCTGCCCGGCGAGGTGCACATGGCCGAGCGCTTCGGCGTCAACCGCCACACCCTGCGCCGCGCCATCGACGAGTTGGTGTTCGAAGGCAGCCTGTTGCGCCGTCAGGGCAAGGGCACCCAAGTGCTCGATCGCCCGCTGATTTACTCGATGGGCGCCGAGACCTCCTACAGCCAATCGCTGTCGGCTCAGGGCGTCGGCGTGCAGGCCGTGTTGCTCAAGCGCCGCTATTGCTACGCCAGCCGCGACGAAGCCCAGCACTTAGGGCTTGCCGAAATGGCGCCAATGATCGAGCTGCAAACCCTGCGCAAACTCGACCAGCAGCCCGTCAGCCTGATCCGCCATCGCTACTGCGCCAGCCGTGCGCCGTTGCTGGCTGACTACAACGGCGGCTCGCTGCGCCAGTACCTGCGTGAACGAGCGCTGCCGTTGACCCGCACCCAAAGCCTGATCGGTGCGCGTTTGCCCAACCGTGATGAAGCCGCGCTGCTGATGATGCCTCGGCACTTGCCGGCCCTCACCGTTTTTACCCTTTCCTGCGATCGCGACGGCCGCCCGGTGGAGCTGGCGCAGTCCACCAGCCGTTCGGATCGCTTCCAGTACCAAGTGGTGACTTGAATGGAGTCCTCAATGAGCGTGTCCCCGCGTCAGCATTGGATGGGCGTGCTTGCCCGCGCCCAACGCAATGAATTGCAACCTCACGAAGCTGCGTTGAAAGACGTGGAATACCAAACCATCCGCGCCCCGGAAATCGGCATGACCCTGGTGCGCGGCCGCATGGGCGGCAACGGTGCGCCGTTCAACGTCGGCGAAATGAGCGTGACCCGCTGCGTGGTACGCCTGGCCGATGGCCGCACCGGCTACAGCTACCGGGCCGGGCGCGACAAGGTTCACGCCGAGCTGGCCGCGCTGGCCGACGCCCACCTGCAAGGCACCCAGCCGAGCATTTGGCTCAGTGATCTGATCACTGCGCTGGCCACTGCCCAGGCCGCCCGCCGTGCGCGAAAAGAGGCCGACACGGCCGCCACCAAGGTTGAGTTCTTCACCCTGGTTCGAGGAGAAAACTGATGAATGCGCACCTGTTGCAACCGGCGTTTGTCGACCCGGTACTGGATGCCCAGCGCGGCTTTCGCGCAGCCCTCAAGGCACTCGCCGAACCGGGTTTGATTCAGCATTTACCGTCAGCCCCGCGCCTCGATGGCCTCGCACCCGCCACTTATGCCCTGTGCCTGGCCATGCTGGATATGGACACGCCACTGTGGCTGGCGCCGAGCTTCGACACGCCGCTGATCCGCGCCAACCTGGCGTTCCACTGCGGCTGCCCGCTGACGGCCCATCGCGAAAAGGCTGCGTTCGCGTTGCTCGGCGAACCGGACCTGCTCGACCTCAGCGGCTTCGACCACGGCAACGACCGCTACCCCGACCAGTCCTGCACCTTGCTCGTGCAGCTCACCGACCTCGAAGCCGGGCGCGGCCTGCAGTGGCGCGGCCCGGGCATCAAGGCCCAGCGCTTGGTCAATGTGCCGGTGCCGCAAGCCTTCTGGCTGGAGCGCCAGCGTCGCGAAGCCTTTCCCCGTGGCCTGGACGTGCTGTTTGCCGCCGGTAATCACTTGATCGGCCTGCCACGCAGCAGCCGTGTCGCAGAGGAGCGTGCCTGATGTACGTAGCCGTCAAAGGTGGCGAACAGGCCATCGACAATGCCCACAAGCTGCTGGCGAAAAAGCGCCGGGGCGATACTGCGATTCCGGAACTGAGCGTGACGCAGATCCGCGAGCAACTGCCGTTGGCGGTGGCACGGGTGATGACCGAAGGCTCGCTGTTCGACGAAGAACTCGCCGCGCTCGCCATCAAGCAAGCAGCGGGGGATTTGGTCGAAGCAATCTTCCTGTTGCGCGCCTACCGCACCACGCTGCCGCGCTTCAGCCCGAGCCTGCCGATTGATACGGCGCAGATGTCGTTGAGCCGGCGTTTGTCGGCCACGTTCAAGGACGTGCCCGGCGGCCAACTGCTCGGCCCGACGTTCGACTACACCCACCGCCTGCTGGATTTTTCACTGCTCGCCGAGGGTGAATACCCAGGCCCGCAGACCACGCAGGAGGCGCAGATTGAAGCCTGCCCGCGCGTGCTCGGTTTGCTCGCCAAAGAAGGCTTGATCAAGAACGAAACCGACGACAACGCGAGCATTGCCGACATCACCCGCGACCCGCTGGAATACCCCGCCAGCCGCGCCGAACGCCTGCAAACCCTGGCCCGTGGCGATGAAGGTTTCCTGTTGGCGCTGGGTTATTCGACCCAGCGCGGCTACGGCCGCAACCACCCGTTTGCCGGTGAAATTCGCATCGGTGACGTCGAGGTCTGGGTCGACCCCGAAGAGCTGGGTTTCCCGATCTGCCTGGGCAGCATCGAGGTGACCGAGTGCGAAATGGTCAATCAGTTCGTCGGTTCGGCCACTGAGCTGGCGCAGTTCACTCGCGGCTACGGCCTGGCGTTCGGGCATGCCGAGCGCAAGGCCATGGGCATGGCGTTGGTCGACCGTTCGCTGCGCGCCGAGGAATACAACGAAGACGTCGTGTCGCCGGCCCAGCGCGAGGAATTCGTGTTGGCCCACTGCGACAACGTCGAGGCCGCGGGCTTTGTCTCGCACCTCAAATTGCCTCACTACGTGGACTTCCAGGCCGAACTGGAACTGATCCGCAAACTGCGCCAACCGGCCGAGGGCTCCCGCCATGAATGACCTGACCCAGCCGCCGGTACGTGACCCGGCGTACAACTTTGCCTACCTCGACGAGCAGACCAAACGCATGATCCGCCGCGCCTTGCTCAAGGCCGTGGCGATCCCCGGTTACCAGGTGCCGTTTGGCGGCCGCGAGATGCCGTTGCCGTATGGCTGGGGCACCGGCGGCATGCAACTGACCGCCGCGATTCTGGGTGATGACGACGTGCTCAAGGTGATCGACCAGGGCGCGGACGACACCACCAACGCCGTGTCGATCCGGCGCTTTTTTGCGCGCACCGCGGGCATCGCCACCACCGAAGCCACGCCGGACGCGACCGTGATCCAGACCCGCCACCGTATCCCGGAAACCGCGCTGCAGGCCGGCCAGATCATGGTCTATCAGGTGCCGATCCCCGAGCCGCTGCGCTTTATCGAACCGTCGGAAACCGAGACGCGCACCATGCACGCCCTCAATGATTACGGGGTGATGCACGTAAAACTCTACGAAGACATCGCCACCTTCGGCCACATCGCCACCGCCTACGCCTACCCGGTGATGGTCGACGAGCGCTACGTGATGGACCCGTCGCCGATCCCCAAATTCGACAACCCCAAGCTCGACATGAGCCCGGCGCTGATGCTGTTCGGCGCCGGGCGCGAGAAGCGCCTGTACGCAGTGCCGCCGTACACCCAGGTCACCAGCCTGGACTTTGAAGACCACCCGTTCGAAGTGCAGAAGTGGGCACACAACTGCGCCATCTGTGGCAGCCACGATTCCTTCCTGGATGAGCTGATTCTGGACGACGCGGGAACCCAGAGTTTTGTGTGTTCCGACACGTGGTATTGCGCCCAGCGCGTAAAGGAGAACAACCAGTGAGCCAGCCGTTGCTACAAGTGCGTGACCTGTCGTTGCTCTACGGCCCGGAGAAAGGCTGCCAGGGCGTGAGCTTCGATCTGTACCCCGGCGAAGTGCTGGGCATCGTCGGCGAATCCGGCTCGGGCAAATCCACCTTGCTCTCGTTGTTGAGCGGGCGCCTGCCGCCGCACGCCGGGACCATCGGCTACCGCAGCACAGACGGCGAATGGCTCGACCTCTACAGCGCCAGCGAAGCCGAGCGCCGCACCTTGCTGCGCACCGAATGGGGGTTTGTCGAGCAGAACCCGCGTGATGGTCTGCGCATGGGCGTGTCCGCCGGCGCCAATATCGGCGAGCGTTTGATGGCGCAGGGCGTGCGCAATTATGAGCAACTGCGCGGCGCCGGTCTCGACTGGCTCGGCCAGGTAGAAATCGACCTGCAACGCATCGACGACTTGCCGCGCACCTTCTCGGGCGGCATGCAGCAGCGCCTGCAGATCGCCCGCAACCTCGTGTCCAGCCCGCGCCTGGTGTTCATGGATGAACCCACCGGCGGCCTCGATGTGTCGGTGCAAGCGCGCCTGCTCGACCTGCTGCGGGGCTTGGTGCGCGAGCTGGATTTGGCCGTGGTGATCGTCACGCACGACCTGGCCGTCGCGCGGCTGCTGGCCGACCGCCTGATGGTGATGCGTCGCTCCCGCGTGGTCGAAACCGGGCTCACCGACCAGATCCTCGACGATCCACAGCACCCTTACTCTCAACTGCTGGTGTCTTCGGTATTGCAGCCATGATGAATGCCTTGATCGAGGTCCGTGACCTCTCGAAAACCTTCACCCTGCATCAACAACATGGCGTGGTGCTCAACGTGCTGCGCGGCGTGGCGTTCAGCGTGCAGGCCGGTGAATGCCTGGTGCTGCACGGCGAGTCCGGCGCGGGCAAAAGCACGTTGCTGCGCACGCTGTACGGCAACTATCTGCCAGCGGGCGGCAGCATTCGTGTGCAGCACGCCGGTGAATGGCTGGAGTTGGTGGGCGCCGAGCCACGCGACATTTTGCAGGTGCGTCAGCAAACCCTCGGTTACGTCAGCCAATTCCTGCGCGTGATCCCGCGGGTGGCCTGCCTGGACGTGGTGATGGAGCCGGCCCTGGCGCGTGGCTGGTCCAGAGCCAATGCGCAGTCGCGCGCCGAACACCTGCTGACGCGGCTGAACATTCCGCAGCGCCTGTGGCAGTTGGCCCCCGGCACCTTCTCCGGTGGCGAGCAACAGCGCGTCAACATTGCCCGTGGCTTCATGGTTGAGTGGCCGGTGATGTTGCTCGACGAACCCACCGCGTCGCTGGATGACAACAACCGCCAGGTGGTGCTGGAACTGATGAACGAAGCCAAGGCCGCCGGGGCCGCGCTGATCGGCATCTTCCACGACCGCGCCGCCCGTGAAGCGGTCGCCGACCGCCATTTCGACATGACCCCAACGCCCGTCGCTGAAGAGGAATACGCCCATGCCCGCTGAACAGATCCTCAGTAATGCCCAGATCGTCACGGCGGATCGCATGTTCCTGGGTTCCGTGGTGCTGCGCGACGGCAAGATCGTCGACCTCGCCGAAGGCCGCAGCCAGTTGCCGCAGGCCCAGGACCTGGGCGGTGATTTCCTGCTGCCGGGCCTGGTGGAACTGCACACCGACAACCTGGAAAAACACATGACCCCGCGCCCAGGGGTGGACTGGCCGTCGATTTCGGCGGTGCTCAGCCACGATGCGCAGATCATCGCGGCCGGCATCACCACGGTGTTCGACGCGGTGTCCATCGGCGACGTGAACCCCAAGGGCAACCGCATGAAGAAACTGCCGGCGATGCTCGATGCCATCGCTTCGGCCGAAGATGCCGGCCTGACCCGTGCCGAACACCGCCTGCACCTGCGCTGCGAACTCTGCCATCCGGACACCCTCAGCGTGTTCCGCGACCTGGTGGAAAACCCGCTGGTGCGTCTGGTGTCGGTGATGGACCATTCGCCGGGCCAGCGCCAGTTCGTGCTTGAATCCAAGTACCGTGAGTACTACATGGGCAAGTACCACTTGAACGACGAAACCATGGACGCGTTTATCGTGCTGCAAATGGCCAATTCGAAGACCTACAGCGACCGTTATCGCGCGGCGATCGTCGCGCATTGCGTGGAGCGCGGGTTGTCGGTGGCCAGTCACGACGATGCGACGCTGGCCCATGTGGAAGAGTCGGCGCGCTACGGCATGACCATCGCCGAATTCCCCACTACGCTGGAAGCTGCGCGCGGTTGCCAGGCGCTCAACATGAAAGTCTTGATGGGCGCGCCGAACGTGGTGCGCGGTGGGTCGCACTCGGGTAATGTGGCCGCCGCCGGCCTGGCTGCCGACGGATTGCTGGATATACTTTCCAGTGATTACTACCCGGCCAGCCTGTTGCAGGCGGCGTTTGTGCTGGCCGACCAACAGGACGGCGGCGACCTCTCGCGGGCGGTCAAGATGATCAGCCTGGCCCCTGCGCAAGCGGCGGGCCTCAGTGATCGTGGTGAAATTGCCATTGGCCTGCGCGCGGACCTGGTACAGGCCCGCAGCCGCGAAGGGCTTCCTGTAGTGCAACAAGTCTGGCGACAGGCGAAGAGGGTGTTTTGATGGCAGGCAGGTTGATCTATCTCATCGGGCCATCCGGTTCGGGCAAGGACAGCCTGCTGGATGCCGCACGCCCACGCTTGGCCGAGCGCGGCTGCCGGATCGTGCGCCGCGTGATCACCCGCTCGCCGGAAGCGGTAGGTGAAGCGGCCCAAGGCGTGAGCCCGGAGCAGTTTGCCGCGATGCAGGCCGAGGGCGCATTTGCCCTCAGCTGGCAGGCCAATGGCTTGGCCTATGGCATTCCCCGTGAGATCGACGACTGGCTGGCCGCGGGGGAACACGTGTTGGTCAACGGCTCGCGCGCGCACCTGGCGCAAACCCTGGAGCGTTATCCGCAGGTGTTGGTGCTGTTGCTGACGGTGGATCAAGCCGTGTTGCGCCAGCGCCTGATTGCGCGAGGTCGGGAGTCTTTGGCGGACATTGAAGAGCGCCTGGCGCGGAACGCACGGTTTACCGCCGAGCTGATTGCCGGCAATGGCGCCGGGTTGTTTGTGCTCGATAACTCTGGGCCCCTGGAGCACACCGTCGAGCGCCTGCTGTGCTGCCTGGATCACGGGGATTCGGTGTGCGCCTGACGTTGCTGGGCACCGGTGACGCGCGGCAAGTCCCGGTGTACGGCTGTGAATGCGCGGCGTGCGCCCTGGCGCGCAGCGACGAGCGCTTGCGTCGTCGCCCGTGCAGCGCGTTGATCGAGTGCGGCGACCAGCGCTGGTTGATCGACAGTGGGTTGCCTGACCTGACTGAACGCTTCCCGCCGCGCAGCTTCAACGGGATTTTCCAGACTCACTACCATGCCGATCACGCCCAGGGTTTGTTGCACCTACGCTGGGGGCAAGGGCTGGTGATTCCGGTGCATGGGCCGGCGGATCCGGAGGGTTTGTCTGACCTCTACAAGCACCCAGGAATTCTGGATTTCAGCCAGCCGTTTGCCGAGTTTGAGACGCGGCAGTTTGGTGAGCTGAGTGTGACGGCGTTGCCGTTGCAGCATTCCAAATTGACGCTGGGGTATTTGCTGGAGGGGCAGGGGCGGCGTATCGCTTATCTGACTGACACGGTGGGTTTGCCGCCGGCGACGTTGGCCTGGTTGCAACGCGAGCCGCTGGATGTGCTGGTGGTGGATTGCTCCATGCCGCCACAGGCGCAGGTGCCGCGTAATCACAATGACGTGACGTTGGCGTTGCGCAGCATTGAGGAAACGGGGGCGCAGTTGGGGGTGTTGACTCATGTGGGGCATACGCTGGATGCGTGGTTGCTGGGGCATCGGCGGGAGTTGCCGCGGAATGTTTCGGTGGGTTGGGATGGGCGGGTTGTCTGACGGGATGTGTGTGGATCCGTTATTTGGGTGATGGCTTCTTAGGGTTTCGCCCTTACGGCGACTCACTTTGGAAAAGCCCCAAAGTAAGCAAAGGGCTCTTGCCTCTCCACTCGGTGCCTCGCTGTGGCTCGGCATGCCCTCACTCCGGCTTGAATCCGTGGGCCGCCGTGACGGGCCATCCATGGCCCAACACGGCTAACCCGGCGTCCTGCCGGGTTACCCACGGATTCA
>NZ_JBARTQ010000466.1:0-5785 GCF_049645325.1 Pseudomonas sp.
AGGCAAGCCAGCTCCCACAGGAGATCGATGGCGCTGAAGAGAAAGTGATTCACCTACCGGCAATAAGAAAACTAAGGAAGGTCACCGTGAAAAAACGCAAGTCAGGGGTTTTTACCGCCACTCACACAGGCCCGGGCTACCCGCTCAAGGCCTTGAGCTGTGTGCCATACGGCGCGCTGCTGTGCTGCCTGGCAAGCCTGGGAACCGCCCAGGCTGCACCCTATGTGGAAACCGGCAAGCTGGGCGATGCCGCCAGTTGGCGCAGCGCCGAGTTCAAGGCCGACTGGGGCCTCGGCGCCGTGCATGCCGACACCGCTTACGCCGCCGGCTACACCGGCAAGGGCGTCAAGCTGGGCATCTTCGACCAGCCGGTCTACGCCCAACACCCGGAATTCGCCAGCCCCGGCAAGGTGGTGACGATTGTCACCGAAGGCATTCGCCAATACACCGACCCCTACATTCCGGTGAAGGCCGGCGATGCGTTCCGGTATGACGGCACGCCGTCCCAGGACTCCAACGGCAAGCTGGGTAACCACGGCACGCACGTGGGCGGCATTGCCGCCGGTAACCGCGACGGCGGGCCGATGCACGGCGTGGCATTCAACGCACAGATCCTCAGCGCCGAAAACGGTGACCCGGGCCCCGAGGACGGGATCATCCTCGGCAACGACGGCGCGGTGTACAAGGCCGGTTGGGACGGGTTGGTCGCCAGTGGCGCGCGCATCATCAACAACAGCTGGGGCATCGGCATTGGTGACCAGTACGCCAAGGGCGGCCGCGATCCGGCGTTTCCGAATTTCACCGTCAATGAAGCGCAGGCGCAGTTCAACAACATCCGGCCGATCCTCGGCACGCTGGCCGGCGGTGCTTACCAGGGCGCAATCGACGCGGCGCGCAGTGGCGTGCTGACCATTTTCGCCGCCGGTAACGACTACAACCGTAACAACCCGGACGCGATGTCGGGCCTGGCGTACTTTGTGCCGGAGATCGCGCCGAACTGGCTGTCGGTCGCGGCCCTGCAGCAAAACCCGGACACCACAAGCGCCGATCCGTACGTGATCAGCACCTTCTCGTCGCGCTGCGGGTATGCGGCGAGCTTCTGCGTGTCGGCACCCGGCACCAAGATCTTCAGCTCGATCATCAACGGCACCACCCTGGAAAACCTCACCACCGATTGGGCCAACAAAAACGGCACGTCCATGGCCGCGCCGCATGTGGCCGGGGCCGCAGCGGTGCTGATGGAGCGCTTCCCGTACATGAGTGGCGAGCAGGTTTCCACCGTGCTGAAAACCACCGCCACCGACCTCGGCGCGCCGGGCATCGACGCGTTGTATGGCTGGGGCATGATCAACCTGGGCAAGGCGGTTAACGGCCCGGGAATGTTCGTCACCGCTGAAGACATCCCGGCTGAGTTCCGTATCGACGGCGCGTACGGCAGCAGCCAGTTCGTCGCGGACTTGCCCGGGATCGGCGCCGTGGTGGATGCCGGCAAACCGACCCAGCGCCTGTGCACCGACGTGCATTGCGGGCTGGACGTGTGGAGCAACGCCATCGCGGGCCATGGCGGCCTGACCAAGCAGGGCATCGGCACGTTGGTGCTGACCGGCGCCAATACCTACAGCGGCCCGACCTTGGTCAATCAAGGGTTGCTGGCGATCAATGGCTCGGTGACTTCCGACGTGACGGTCAGCCAGAGTGGCGTGGTCGGTGGCTCGGGACATATCGGCTCGCTGACCGCGAAAAGCGGTGGCACCGTGGCGCCGGGTAACTCCATCGGCACGCTGAATGTGGCCGGCAACGTGACCTTCGACGCCGGTTCGACCTATGCGGTGGAGCTGTCGCCGACCAGCAGTGACCGTATCGTTGCGGGCGGCACCGCCACGCTCAATGGCGGCACCGTGACCCTGGCCCTGGAAAACAGCCCGACGTTGCTGACAAACGCGCAGGCCCAGAGCCTGATCGGTCGCCAATACAACATCCTGCAAGCCGCGGGCGGCGTTACCGGCAGCTTCGGTGCGGTACTGCCGAACTACCTGTTTATCGGCGGCACCTTGAACTACGCCGCCAACGGCGTGCAACTGGACGTGGCGCGCACCAACAGCTTCGCCAGTGTGGCGGTGACGCCCAACCAACGCGCTGTAGCGGCGGCGGCCGACCAGTTGGGCGCCGGCAATGCGGTGTATGAAAGCCTGCTGCTGGCACCCAATGCAGCCTCGGCACAAGGGGCGTTCCAGCAACTCTCCGGCGAAACCTACCCGGCGTTGCAAAGCGCACTGGTCAACGACAGCCGCTACGTTCGCGAAGCGGTCGGCGAACGCCTGCGCAATGGCGAGATGGGCGCCACCAGCCAGACCGTCGACAGCCGTGGCAACGTCTGGGTCAAGGCGCTGGGGGCGTGGGGCAAGACCGACAGCCGCAGCGACACGGCGGGCTACACCACCTCCATCGGCGGCCTGCTCGCCGGGGTCGATGGCGCGCTGGACGAGGCCACGCGTATCGGCCTGGTCGCCGGCTACAGCGACACGTCGCTGAACATGGGCAGCGACACCCACAGCCGTGCGTCGGTGGACAGCTATCACTTCGGTGCGTATGCGGGCCATGAAATCGGTGCCTTGCGCCTGAGCGGCGGCGCGACCTACAGCTGGCACCGCGCGGACGTGAAGCGCGACCTGCAATACGGCGACGTGGCAGGCAAGCAAAAAGTCAAAGTGGACGCGAGCAGTACCCAGGTGTTCGGCGAAGCGGCTTACCGCGTCAACCTGCAACCGTTGGCCCTGGAGCCGTTCGCCAACCTGGCGTACGTGCATCTGGACACGGATGGTTTTACCGAGAAGGGCGATGCTGCCGCGCTCAAAGGCCATGACGATACGCGCGACGTGGTGCTGAGCACTTTGGGTGTGCGCGCCTTGAAGACCTTCAACGTGAATGACCATCAGCAGCTTGAGGTGTCCGGCACGTTGGGCTGGCAGCACAACCTGAGCAGCACGGATTCGCAGCAGCACTTGGATTTTGCCTCGGGCGGCCCGTCGTTTGCGGTGGAAAGTGCGCCGATGGTGCGTGATGCGGCGCTGGTCGGTGCGCGGGTCAGCCTGGCGTTGACCAAGGATGCGCGCGTGAACTTTGACTACAACGGTTTGCTGGCGAGCAAAGAAAAGGTCCACGGGGTGGGGTTGAGCCTCGACTGGGCGTTCTGAAGGGTTACGAGCGCTAATGGGTGCCTGGGTTTGCCTGGCAGCCAGGTTTGTGCGGAGCCAGGCTTGTGTGGGAGTCGGGCTTGCCCGCGATGCTGGCGCCTCGGTGTATCAGTTGCACCGAGGTGATGCTATCGCAGGCAAGCCAGCTCCCACATGAGCCAGTTCACACCAAACCAGTTCATACACAAGTCAGCTTCCACCTGAACCAGCGTTCAGCGCTGAAACGTGTTTCCGCTTTCTCTACAAATCCAACAACAGAGAGGCACTACCATGGGTATCTTTGACTATAAAAACCTCGGCACCGAGGGTTCCAAAGCGTTGTTCGCCGATGCCATGGCGATCACGCTGTATTCCTATCACAACCTGGATAACGGCTTTGCCGTGGGCTACCAGCACAACGGCCTGGGGCTTGGCTTGCCGGCCACGCTGGTCGGTGCGCTGCTGGGCAGCACCAATTCCCAGGGCGTGATTCCCGGCATTCCCTGGAACCCCGACTCGGAAAAAGCCGCCCTTGAAGCGGTGCAAAAAGCCGGCTGGACGCCGATCAGCGCCAGTGCCTTGGGCTACGGCGGCAAGGTCGATGCGCGGGGCACATTCTTCGGCGAAAAGGCTGGCTACACCACGGCGCAGGTCGAGGTGCTGGGCAAGTACGACGCCGCCGGAACACTGCTCGAAATCGGCATCGGCTTTCGCGGCACGTCGGGGCCACGGGAAACCCTGATCAGTGACTCCATCGGTGACCTGATCAGCGACCTGCTCGCGGCCCTTGGGCCTAAGGACTACGCCAAGAATTACGCCGGTGAAGCCTTTGGCGGCTTGCTCAAGAACGTCGCCGACTATGCCGGCGCGCACGGCCTGACCGGCAAGGACGTGGTGGTCAGTGGCCACAGCCTGGGCGGCCTGGCGGTCAACAGCATGGCGGATTTGAGCAACAACAAATGGTCAGGCTTCTACAAGGATGCCAACTACGTGGCCTACGCGTCACCGACCCAGAGCGCCGGCGACAAGGTGCTCAACATCGGTTACGAGAACGACCCGGTATTTCGTGCGCTGGACGGTTCTTCCTTCAACCTGTCGTCGCTGGGCGTGCATGATAAGCCCCACGAGTCGACCACCGATAACATCGTCAGCTTCAACGACCATTACGCTTCGACGCTGTGGAATGTGCTGCCGTTTTCCATCGTCAACCTGCCGACCTGGGTCTCGCACCTGCCTACCGCGTATGGCGACGGCATGACCCGCGTGCTCGAATCGGGCTTTTATGACCAGATGACCCGCGACTCCACGGTGATCGTCGCCAACCTGTCCGACCCGGCGCGGGCCAACACCTGGGTGCAGGACCTCAACCGCAATGCCGAGCCCCACAAGGGCAATACCTTCATCATCGGCAGCGACGGCAACGACCTGATCCAGGGCGGCAAGGGCGCCGACTTTATTGAAGGCGGCAAGGGCAATGACACGATCCGCGACAACAGCGGGCACAACACCTTCCTGTTCAGCGGCCACTTCGGCAACGACCGCGTGATTGGCTACCAGGCCACCGACAAGCTGGTGTTCAAGGACGTGGGGGGCAGCACCGACCTGCGTGACCACGCCAAGGTGGTCGGCGCCGATACAGTGCTGACCTTTGGCGCCGACTCAGTCACTTTGGTCGGTGTCGGGCATGGCGGCCTGTGGGCCGACGGCGTGGTGATCGGCTGACTCAACGCCAATTGTGCCCCCGCCAGCCGCCGCCCCAGTACGGCCGGTGGGGGTAGCCATACCCATAGCCATAATGCGGGTGCGGATAGTAGTAAGGCCGTGGGCCGTAACCCCAATGCCCGTAGTAGACCGGTGGCGGCGGGGCCTGCACCACGACCACCCGTGGTGGTTGGCGAATGATGATGGTGTCGGCGAACGCCGGCGCACTGGCCAGCGCCGCCAGGGTCAAGGGAATGAGTAAAAGAGCGCGTACCGAGCGGGACATGAGTGCCATGGCCGTCTTTCTCCGTTCTACCGCCTCGAAGATGAGGCGGCTTATCGGTTAAACGCCACAGCGGCAAAAATCCTTCGGTAAATAAATCTTCACGGATCAATGGCACTTCACGGCGACGGATCGGCCACCCCTCATGCGTTTAATCACTACCGGCGAGATGTTTCGCGCGTGAGGTGAGGAGCTGAGTATGTCCCGATTTCGATTGTTGCTGTGCGCCGTGGTCCTGTTGGGCCTGGGCGGGTGTGCGGTGTATCCGGCCTATCCCGGCCCATGCTGCTATCGACCGTACTACCACTCGTACTATTACCATCCCTACTATCACCCGTATTACCACCCGTACTACCGGTATTGATTCGGTGACGGACAACAAAAAGCCCCGCATTGGCGGGGCTTTTTGTTGTCGGGGCGGTTGGAATCACTTTTCGCTGCGAACCGTCGCCACATCGGCGGCTTTCACACGCACATGCTTGCCGGCGATGTCGGTGAACTCATAGAAGCCGTCAGCTGTTTTGGTCTTGGGGGTGTCCTTGGTCAAATACTGCGTGCCGTTTTGCAACGTCACCACGGTTTGCGTCGAGCAACCGGTCAACAGCAGAAAAGTGAGTGCAACCAGTGG
>NZ_JBARTQ010000467.1:0-12282 GCF_049645325.1 Pseudomonas sp.
CCAGCTCCCACAGTTTTGTGCTGTTTGTGCTACTCCGGCATCAACTGCTGCCGACACTCCAGCACCAGGCAGGCACCGCCGCGCAGGCTGGAACCCACCTCCAGCTTGAACCCGTGCAGGTTGATGATCGCCGCGACAATCGACAAGCCCAACCCGAACCCGCCTTGCTGGTCGCTTTCATCCACGCGATAAAAGCGCTGGAACACGGCGTCGCGTTCAGCCATTGGAATGCCTGGCCCTGAGTCGTGCACTTCGATGCGTGTGCTGCCGGCATCATTCACCGCGCGCAGAATCACTTCACCGCCCGCCGGGGAAAACTTGATCGAGTTGCTCAACAGGTTCGCCAGGGCTTCGAACAGCAGCGCGCGGTCACCGGTGATCCACGGCAGCGAGTCCGGCACGTCGAGCAACAGCTGCAATTCGCCTTCTTCCGCCAACGGCAGGTAGAAGTCATGCAGTTCGCGCAGCAGTGGCAGCGGGTCCATCACCAGGAAGCCCGAGCGACGTTGGTGGTCTTCCAGTTCTGAAATGCGCAGTAACCCGCGAAAACGCGCCATCAAGGTGTCAGTTTCAGCGATGGCATCGTCCAGCTTGACCGCGTGGGCCGAGTCTTCCTCGGCTTGCTGCTTGATGCGGTAAAGCTGCGCGCGCAAGCGGGTCAGCGGCGTACGCAGGTCGTGGGCGATGTTGTCGCACACGCCCTTGACCTCGTTCATCAGCTTCTCGATACGGTCGAGCATGGCGTTGACGATGGCCGCGAGCATGTCCAATTCGTCACGTCGGTTGGACAGCGGCAGGCGGTGCGTCAGGTCGCCGGCGACGATGGCTTCGGCGCTGGCCTGAATCCCGCGAATGCGCCGCAGCGGACGACGGCGCAACAAATGCCAGCCGGCAGCGCCCGGGATGATGGTCAGCGAAAGCGCCCACAGCAGCGCATGCCAGATGATCCGGGTCACGCCGAACAGCGAGCCGTTGGCGCGCACCAGCACCAGCCAACGACCGTCTTCGGTGTGGGTGGCGACGGCGTCGCAGCTGTCTTTGGGCAGTTTGGGGTCGTCGGAGTCGACGCAATTGACCAGCGCGTGAATTTTGCCGTCCAGCGGCAAGTCAGGCGGCACGGCGCGAATCGGGCCGCTCAATGGGCGAAACTGCTCATCGAACAGGCCGTAGGCGTCCACACCCTTCATGTCGAAGGTCATGCTGGTGGTCAGGGCTTCCACCAGTTCTTCGCCGTCAAACCGTTGGAACAGGTGCTGGCGCTGCATCAGGGAGTGGCGCGACAAGTCGCCCAGGTACCCGGACACTTCGTAATACAGCACCCCCATGAGGATGCAGCTCCAGGCCACGAACAGCGAACTGTAGAGCGCCAGCAAGCGGCTGCTGGAAGAGCGCCAACCCTTAGAGGGGTTCAGCAATGACATAGCCGGAACCTCGTACCGTGCGGATCAGCGGCGTCAGGCCCGGCGGGTCGATTTTCTTGCGCAGGCGGCCAATATGCACGTCGATGAGGTTGGTGCCCGGGTCGAAGTGGTAACCCCAGACTTCCTCGAAAATCATCATCCGCGAGAGAATCTGCCCGGTGTTGCGCATCAGGAATTCGAGCAATTTGTATTCGGTGGGCAGCAGGCTCAGCGGCTGTTCGGCGCGGCTGGCTTCGCGGCTGATGAGGTTGAGTTCCAGGTCCGCCACGCGCAGGGCGGTTTCGAACTCCTTGACCGTGCTTTTGCGCCGCAGCAGCACTTCAACGCGGGCAGCCATTTCGTCGGAAGCGAACGGCTTGGTCAGGTAATCATCACCGCCGGCGCGCAGGCCGCGGACCCGTTCGTCGACATCGGAGAGGGCGCTGATCATCAGGATCGGCGTCGACACCCCGATGGTGCGCAGGGTCGTGACGATGGCCAAGCCATCCAGCTCCGGCAGCATGCGGTCGAGGGTGATCAGATCGTAATCACCACTCACAGCGCGGACCAGGCCTTCACGGCCGTTGTCCACCCAATCTACGTCCAGTCCATGGCTGCTCAGCTCTGCGACGATCTCGCGGGCCGTTACGGCGTCATCCTCGATGGTCAAAATACGGGTCATAGGATTACCTGGTGAGCGATTCACACTAGAAGTGGGGGCATTTTGCCAAGAAATACCTGAACGCTTCCTAAATTAAACTTCATGTTGGCAAAACCGACACATTTTCTTCAGGAATGCAGAAAGCCCGCCTCGCACTGTCGTTTCTTGCAACTTGCACGGTCCTAGGAAGTTCAAGTTATTTAAGTTATTGAAATATAAGGATATTTATTTTTATCGCGACTGGCATGGTGCCTGCACTGTCCCTTTTGAGACTTGTAACACCATTTTTCCTGCCGGGAGCTAAACAACAATGATCACATCCTCATCCACACTGCAAGAGTCGAGCGCGCTCTCCGGGGTTTCCTGGGGGGCGATTTTCGCCGGCGCCGCTGCCGCGGCCGCACTGTCCCTTATCTTGGTATTGCTGGGCTTCGGCCTGGGCTTTTCGGCAGTGTCGCCGTGGGCCGACAGCGGTATCAGCGCCAAGGGCCTTGGCATTTCCACGATTGTCTGGCTGGCGTTTACGCAGATCGTCGCTTCCGGTTTAGGCGGTTATATCGCCGGCCGTCTGCGCGTCAAATGGGCCAATATGCATGGCGATGAGGTGTACTTCCGCGACACCGCCCACGGTTTCCTTGCGTGGGCCGTCGCCACGCTGATCACCGCAGTGCTGGTGGTCGGTTCGGTCAGCAGTGTCGTCAGCGGCGGAGTGAAAGCCGGTGCCAGCGTTGCATCGGGCGCCGCCAGTGGCCTGAGCCAAGCGGCCGGCGGTGCAGCCAAAGGCGCCAACAGCGGCGACTTCGACTACTACGTCGACAGCCTGTTTCGCGATGACCGCCCGGCCGCGGTCAGTGATGACGCCGTACACGGTGTGGTTGCACGCATCTTCACCCGCACGCTGAGCAATGACGGCCAGCTGGCCCCTGAAGACCGTACCTACCTGGCTCAACTGATCAGCCAGCGCACCAACCTCAGCCAGGCTGACGCTGAAGCGCGTATCGATAAAGTCTACGGCGACGCCCGTAAAGCCATCGAAGACGCCAAGCTCAAAGCCAAGCAAGCTGCCGATGCCGCTGCGAAAGTCGCTGCCTATGCCTCGCTGTGGACCTTCGTTTCCTTGCTGATCGGTGCCTTCTTCGCCAGCTTCGCAGCCACCTTTGGCGGTCGCCGTCGCGATGCCGTGGTGTATGTCGAAACCGAACACTTCGTCCGTTAATTTAGGGAGAACATCATGCGCTCATTACTTCTGTGGTTCCTCGGCGTGCCTATCCCGGTCATCATCCTGATCGCGATCTTCATGCACTAAACCCGGGCCTGTCTTGGCCCAGTGGGAGGGGGTTTGTTTCCGATAGCAAGGTGTCAGTCGCCAACCATGGCTGACCCACCGCTGTCGGCAGCAAGCCCCCTCCCACTTTTGGTTGTGCGCAATGCCAGCCAGCCGGCGACCAGCAACGCACTGGCGATTGAGGTCATGATCACCAACGGCTGCGAGGTGCCGTCCGAGAGCAGCCCTGTTGCCCAGCTGCCCAGCGCCGTCAGGAACATCTGGATAAAAAAGAACAACCCCGAGGCCGTCCCGGCGATCGCGCCGTAAGGTTGCAACACCGAGAGCTGACAGGCCGGAATCGCCATCCCCACCGACACCATGATCACCACCATCGGCAGCACAATGGCCAGCCACTGCTCCGGCAGGGCTGACGTGGCCGTCGCGAGCATCACAGTGCCCAGCACGTTCAAACCGATGGCGGCGCTGATCAACCGGTCCGCTTCAACACGCTGCACCAGGCGCCGGAACAGGTTGGCGCCGAGCATGTAGCCGCTGATGGTCGCGGCAAACACCAGCGCATAGGCTGTGGCAGACAGGTGGAAGCCGCGCTGCAGCAGTGCCGAGGATTCGCTGATAAACGGAAAATAGGTGCTGTATACGCAGCCGATCGCCAGGGCATAGCGCAGGAAATAACGGTCGCGCAGCAGTTGGCCGTAGACCCGCAGCAGGTTGCCGGGCGGGGCAGCGGCGACTTCCGGCGGCCGGGTTTCCGGCAGGCGGCGGTACACCACCAGGTACAGCGCGGCGCCGATCACCCCGAGCACCACGAACAACCCCCGCCAGTTGATCAGCGGCAACATCAGGCTGCCCAGCACCGGCGCGGCCATCGGCGACACCGCCATGGCCATGGAGATCAAACCCAGCAGGCGCGCCTGTTCATGGCGGTCGAAGTAGTCGCGCACGATCACCCGGCCGATCACGGTAGTGCAGCAGCCCCCCAGGGCCTGGAACAGACGCGCGATGATCAGCACATCAAGGCTCTCGGCCTGGGCACAGGTCAGGGTGGCGAGCACGTACAGGAACAAACCGCTGAGCAGCACCGGGCGGCGGCCGAAGCGATCGGTCAGCGGCCCGCTGATCAGCAGGGAAATCGCCGAGCCGAGGGTGTACAGCGTGAGGGTCAGTTGCAGCTGGCTGTCGCGGGCGTGGAAATAGTCCGCCATGGCGGGCAGGGCCGGCAGGTGCAGGTCCAGGGTCAGGCGCGGCAAGGCGATCAGCACGGTCAGCAAGACCAGCCAGAAACCGGTGGAGAGGGCGCGTTGAGTCATAAGGGTGTCTTCGCAAGGACTGAAGCCCGAACTCTAGCGGCTTTGTGGTTTAATCCTCTGGGCCACTTGTGCCTAAAAAGAGTGGACCACTTTTCACTGAGATAACGCATGAGCCGAGGAAAAGCCGCCACCGCCGTGGACCTGCCGCGCCCCGACAGCCTGGACGCGGCCAAGCAGCAGGGTGCTTATGAGGCCTTGCGCGGGGCGATCCTGAACCGGCAATTGCCGGCGGGCAGCCGATTGCCGTCTACCCGCAGCCTGGCCGAGCGCTGGCTGGTGTCGCGGGGCACGCTGGAAGCCGCCTTCGAGCGCTTGCACAGCGAAGGCTATGTGCAGCGGGTGGCGGGCTCCGGCACGCGGGTGTGCGCGGTGATCCCCGAGCAATTCATTGCGACCCCGGCGCCGCGTGAGACGCTGCGCCGCGAGGTGGTTGCCGACCTGCCGGACGCCGGCGTGCAAAGCCACGTGCCGTTCGTTGCACGGCGCCCGGACGCGAGCCTGTTCGACCTGAAGACCTGGGCGCGCTGCGTTTCCCGTGGCCTGCTGTCGGCGGGCCCCGGCGTGCTGGAGGCGGCCCACCCGGCCGGTTTGCCCGCGTTGCGCGAACAGATCGCCGACTACCTGCGCAGTTACCGCGGCATGCCGTGCGAGGCAGATGAAATAATTGTCACCACCGGCATTCGCCATGCCCTCGACCTGATCGCACGCACGCTGCTCAAACCCGGCGACACGGCGTGCGTCGAAGACCCCGGCTACAAACCCGCGCGGCGCCTGTTCAGCCTGGCAGGGGCGCACGTGCAAGCGATCCCGGTCACGGCCGAGGGCCTCGATACGGCGCAACTCCCGGATGCTGCGCGGCTGGCCTACGTGACGCCGGCGCACCAGGCGCCGTTGGGCATGACCCTCTCGGTGTCGCGACGCCTGGCCTTGCTGGACTGGGCCGCGCGCGCCGACGCCTGGGTGGTCGAAGATGATTACGACAGTGAATACAACTACAACAGCGCGCCCCTCGCGGCGCTTAAATCCCTGGATTCCGGCGACCGGGTGATCTACTGCGGCAGCTTCAACAAGAACCTGTTCCCCGGCTTGCGCGTGGGCTTCATGGTGGTGCCCAAGGCGCTGCGCCCGGCGCTGTTGCGAACCCTGCAAACGACGGGGCACTCGGTGGGCGCCACGGACCAGCTGGGCCTGGTGGAGTTCTTGGGCAGCGGGGCGTTTGTGCGCCACCTGCGCGCCTCGCGCCAGGCCTACCAGGCACGGCGCGACGCGTTGCTGGCGTGTCTTCCAGAAGGTTGCGCGGTCAGCGGGCAGCAGGCCGGGCTGCACTTCGTGCTCTGGCTGCCGGCAGGTGTCGAGGAAGGCGACTTCTGCACCCGCGCCGCCGCCGTCGGCCTGACGTTGCAGGCCCTGGGCAAGTTCTGCGTCGACGCCACGTTGCCGCCGGCGGTGATCATCGGCTACACCGCGTTGACCCTGGCGCAAATCCGTTATCACGGCCGAGTGCTCACGCAATTGTTAATGGCGGCTTAACGCGTGCTTGGCTAGACTCGCGCCCCATGAGCCGCCTTCTGCGTTTGATCCTGGTCCTGCTGTTAAGCCTCACGCTTCCCCTCACCGGGATGGCGGGTGTGCCGTCGAGCACCGAGCCTTGCCCGATGAAAATGTCGGACATGCCGATGATGACGGACATGACCCCGGACTGCTGCCAGGACGGCGTTGATCACGGCAAGGTCTGCAAGCCCGGGCAGGAATGCAAGACCGGCGGCCTGCTGCAACTGTCGATGCCGGTGCTCAAGGCACCGCTGACCCTGGCTCATCCTGTCGCGCTCAGCCTGTCCTCGGATTTCATCCCCGACCGCACGCCTTCCGGCGTGTGGCGCCCACCCCGTGCCTGATTCCTGTTGCACCTCAAGCTTCATCCCTTAGCCGGGATGGCCTTGCTGTGGGCCGCGTAAAGCGGCGTGCAGCGCAACAGATCAGGAATCTTGCACATGACTTCCCTCTACATGCGCGCCCTGGTGGTGGGCGTGCTGGTGTGGCCGGCGCTGGCCTCGGCGCTGACCCTGGATGACGCCTTGCGCCTGGCGCAAAACAACGCGCCGTCGCTGACGGCCGAGGCGGCCAAGCTGCAGGCCGCGACCCAGGCGGCGATCCCGGCTGGCGAATTGCCCGACCCGAAGCTGGTGGTCGGCTTGCAGAACTTCCCCATCGGCGGGCCCAATCGCGGCACGTTGTATGGCGATGACATGACCGAGCAAATGGTCGGCATCCAGCAACAGGTGCCCAGCCGCGATAAACGCAAGGCCCGGGTCGAGTTGGCCGAGGCGACGGTGGAACGCACGGCGGCGCAGGGCCGGATCGAACGCCTGAATGTGCGCCAGGCCACCGCCCAGGCGTGGATTCGCGCCTATGTGGTAGAGCGCAAAGAAGCCTTGTTCAAGGACTTCTACCAACAGAACCGCCTGCTGCAAGACAGCGTGCGTGCGCAGTTGGCAGGCGGTCGAGGCCAACCTGCCGATACGGTGATTCCCAAG
The DNA here is from genome assembly GCF_049645325.1 of Pseudomonas sp. Lineage (GTDB taxonomy): Bacteria > Pseudomonadota > Gammaproteobacteria > Pseudomonadales > Pseudomonadaceae > Aquipseudomonas. The sequence goes on from NZ_JBARTQ010000467.1 coordinate 7,191, forward strand.
CAGGAAGCCGCCGAATTGGCCGGGCGCGAAGATGAGCTGACGCAGCAACGCGCTCAGGCCCGTGCCGCCCTCAAGCGCTGGATCGGCCCGGCGGCCAGTGAAGCCCCCAGCGGCCAGTTGCCCAACTGGACGATCGACAGCCATGGTTTCAGCCACAACCTGCATCAGCACCCCGAGCTGCAAGCGTTCGTGCCGCGCACACGCGAGGCCGAGGCGCGTTTGCAGGAAGCCAAGGCGCAAAAGACCTCGGACTGGAGCTGGGAGGTGGACTACCAGCACCGCGGCCGAGAGTACGGCGATATGGTCAGCCTGCAATTGAGCTTTGACCTGCCGATATTCCCTGGCCGTCGGCAAAACCCCGGCATTGCCGCCAAGCAGGCCGAGCTGGACCAACTGGATGCGGAGCGCGAAGCCGCCACCCGTGAGCACACGCAGATGCTCGACGACGACCTGGCCGATTACCAACGCCTGGAGCGTGCGGTGCAGCGCAGCCAGGACAGCCTGGTGCCGCTGGCCGAAGAGAAAGTCGCCCTGAGCCTGGCCGGATATCGGGCCGGCAAGGGCGACTTGATGGCGGTGGTCAGTGCCCGCCGCGAGCTGGTCGAAGCGCGTTTCAAACAGATCGATGCCATCGAGCAGCGTGCCCTGGTCGGTGCGCAGCTGTATTTCGCCTACGGGGAACCCGCCAATGAATAATCGAATGATCGCCGCGGCGTTACTGCTGCTGGGGCTGGGCGCGGGCTACGGGTTGGCACAGTGGCGCCCGGCAGCCGCCGTCACCGCCAAGGATGAAAAACCTGCGCTGTACTGGTACGACCCGATGTACCCGCAGCAGAAGTTCGACAAACCCGGCAAGTCGCCTTTCATGGACATGCAATTGGTGCCGCGCTACGCCGAGGGCGCGGCGGCAGACACGCCGAGCGTGCAGATCGACCCACGCCAGACCCAGAACATCGGCGTGCGCCTGGCGCGGGTCAGCCGCGGGGTGTTGACCTCCACCCTGGAACTGTCGGGCATTCTGGCTTTTAACGATCGGGAGGTGGCAGTGGTGCAGGCGCGAGCGGCCGGGTTTGTCGAGCGGGTCTATGGCCGGGCAGCGGGGGATGTGCTCAAAGACGGCGCGCCGTTGGCCGACATCCTGGTGCCCGAATGGGCAGCGGCCCAGGAGGAGTTCCTGGCGCTGCGCCACAACGGCGACGCCGGTTTGATCGCTGCCGCCCGACAACGCTTGCGCCTGAGCGGCATGCCGGCCGGGCTGATCGCGCAGATGGAGCGCAGTGGCCGGGTGCAGTCGGTGTTGACCGTCACCAGCCCATTGGCGGGTGCCTTGCAAACCTTGGAGGTACGCGAAGGCATGACGGTGGCGGCGGGGCAGACCCTGGCGCGCATCAATGGGCTGGATCAGGTGTGGCTGCAGGTTGCCGTGCCCGAAGCCCAGGGCGCAGGTCTGGTGGTGGGGCAAACCGTGGAAAGCCGGTTTGTCGGGTTACCGGGCAAGACGCTCAAAGGCACGGTCAGCGCGATCTTGCCTGCCACGGCCATGGACAGTCGCACGGTGCAGGTGCGTGTCGAGTTGCCCAACCCCGACGGCAGCCTGCGACCCGGCATGACCGCCCAGGTGCGCCTGGCGCAAAACACCGCGCAGCCGGTGTTGCAGGTGCCGAGCGAAGCGTTGGTGCGCACCGGCAAGCGCGTGCTGGTGATGCTCGCCGAGGAGGGCGGGCGCTTCCGCCCGGTTGAAGTTGAAGTCGGCACTGAAAACCAGGACCAGACGGTCATTCGCAGTGGCTTGCAGGAAGGTCAGCAGGTGGTCGCGTCCGGTCAATTCCTGCTGGATTCGGAAGCCAGTTTGAGGGGCTTGGTAGCGCCAGAGTCCGGCGATCTTTCGAGTGACCCTTCCATGGGCGGCATGAGCCTGCAACCGGGAGCCCGGCCATGATCGCCTGGTTGATTCGCTGGTCGGTGGCCAACCGTTTCCTGGTGCTGCTCGCCACACTGTTCATCACCGCGTGGGGCGTGTGGGCGGTGCAGAACACGCCGGTGGATGCGCTGCCGGACCTTTCGGATGTGCAGGTGATCATCCGCACGCCGTACCCGGGCCAGGCGCCGCAGATCGTGGAAAACCAGGTCACCTACCCGATGACCACCACCATGCTCTCAGTGCCGGGCGCCAAGACCGTGCGGGGCTTTTCATTCTTCGGCGACAGCTATGTGTACGTGCTGTTCGACGAGGGCACGGACCTGTATTGGGCGCGCTCGCGGGTGCTGGAATACCTCAGTCAGTTGCAGGCGCGCTTGCCGGCCTCGGCCAAACCTTCGTTGGGGCCGGATGCCACCGGGGTTGGCTGGATCTATCAGTACGCGCTGGTGGACCGCAGCGGCCAGCACGACCTGGCGCAATTGCGCGGGCTGCAGGACTGGTTCCTCAAGTTCGAACTCAAGACCATCCCCAACGTGGCGGAAGTCGCCACCATCGGCGGCCAGGTCAAGCAGTACCAGGTGCAACTCGACCCGCTGGCCCTGGCCAGCCGCGGCATCACCCAGGCCCAGGTGACGGAGGCCATCGGCAAGGCCAACCAGGAAACCGGTGGCTCGGTGCTGAATATGGGCGAGTCCGAGTACATGGTGCGCGCCTCCGGATACCTGAAGACGCTGGATGACTTTCGTGCGATTCCCTTGCGTCTGGACACCAACAACGTGCCGGTGACCCTCGGCGATGTGGCGACCATTCAACTGGGCCCGGACCTGCGCCGGGGCATCAGCGAGCTGGACGGTGAAGGCGAAGCCGTGGGCGGCGTGGTGATCCTGCGCAGTGGCAAAAATGCGCGCGAGGCCATTGCGGCCGTCAAGACCAAGCTGGAGCAGTTGAAAAGCAGCCTGCCGCCCGGCGTAGAGATCGTCACCACCTACGACCGCAGCAAATTGATCGACCGTGCCGTCGATAACCTCAGCCACAAACTGTTGGAGGAGTTTCTGGTGGTGGCGCTGGTGTGCGGGATTTTCCTGTGGCACCTGCGCTCATCGTTGGTGGCAATCATCTCGCTGCCGGTGGGGGTGTTGATCGCATTCATCGTTATGCGCTTTCAGGGCATCAACGCCAACATTATGTCCTTGGGTGGCATCGCGATTGCCATTGGTGCGATGGTGGACGCGGCCGTGGTGATGATCGAAAACGCCCACAAGAAAATCGAGGCTTGGCATCACGCCCATCCGGGCAGGGAATTGAAAGGCGACGAGCACTGGAAGGTGATGACGGACGCGGCGGTGGAGGTTGGGCCTGCGCTGTTTTTCTGCCTGTTGATCATCACCTTGTCGTTTATTCCGGTGTTTACCTTGCAGGCCCAGGAAGGCCGGCTGTTTGGCCCGCTGGCCTACACCAAGACCTACGCCATGGCCGCCGCCGCCGGCTTGTCGGTGACGCTGATCCCGGTGCTGATGGGCTATTGGATTCGCGGGCGAATTCCCGATGAACACCGTAACCCGCTTAACCGCGGCCTGATCAAGCTGTATCAGCCGGCGCTTCAGGCGGTGTTGCGTTGGCCGCGCATGACCTTGCTGGTGGCGCTGTTGATGGTCGTCAGCGCGCTGTGGCCGATGGCGAAGCTGGGCGGCGAATTCCTGCCACCGCTGGATGAGGGCGACTTGCTGTACATGCCTTCAGCGTTGCCGGGTTTGTCGACGCAAACCGCCGGTGAACTGTTGCAACGCACCGACCGGTTGATCAAGACCGTGCCGGAAGTCGCGCATGTGTTCGGCAAGGCTGGCCGTGCCGAAACCGCCACCGACCCGGCGCCGCTGGAGATGTTTGAAACCACGATTGAGTTCAAGTCCCGGGACCAATGGCGCCCCGGCATGACGCCGGAGAAATTGGTGAAAGAACTCGACCGCGTGGTGCAGGTGCCCGGCCTGACCAATATCTGGATCCCACCGATCCGCAACCGCATCGACATGCTCGCCACCGGGGTCAAAAGCCCGATTGGCGTGAAGGTCGCCGGCACCAGCCTGATGCAGATCGATGCCGTGACCCAGGCCGTGGAAAAAGTCGCCAAGACGGTGCCCGGCGTGAGCTCGGCACTCGCCGAACGCTTGACCGGCGGGCGCTACATCGACGTGGATATCAACCGCACGGCGGCCGCGCAATACGGGCTGAACATTGCCGACGTGCAGGCCGTCGTGGCTGGCGCAATTGGTGGTGAAACCATCGGCGAAACCGTGGAAGGCCTGGCGCGTTTCCCGATCAGCCTGCGTTACCCGAAAGCATGGCGCGACTCGGTGGAAGCGCTGCGCAACCTGCCGGTCTACACGCCACAGGGCAGCCAGATCACCCTCGGCACGGTGGCGGCCATCAAGGTCAGTGAAGGCCCGCCAATGCTCAAGAGCGAAAACGCACGGCCTTCCGGTTGGGTGTACATCGACGTGCGTGACCGCGACCTGGCTTCGGTGGTGAAGGACCTGCGTGAGGCGATCAACCGGCAGGTGCACCTGCAGCCGGGCATGAGCCTCAGCTATTCGGGCCAGTTCGAGTTCCTGGAACGGGCCAATGAGCGCTTGAAACTGGTGGTGCCGGCGACGCTGCTGATCATCTTCGTGCTGCTGTACCTGACGTTTCGCCGGGTGGATGAGGCGCTGCTGATTCTGGCGACCTTGCCGTTCGCACTGACGGGAGGCGTGTGGTTGCTCTACTGGCTGGGCTTCAACCTGTCGGTGGCCACGGGCGTCGGGTTTATCGCGTTGGCCGGCGTGTCGGCGGAATTCGGCGTGATCATGCTGCTGTACCTGAAAAACGCCTGGGCCGAGCGCAACGACGGTGACGTGCTGGCCGCGATCACCGAAGGCGCGGTACTGCGTGTGCGCCCCAAAGCCATGACCGTCGCCGTCATCATTGCCGGCTTGCTCCCGATTCTGCTGGGCGGCGGCACGGGCAGCGAGGTCATGAGCCGTATTGCCGCGCCGATGATCGGCGGCATGCTCACCGCGCCGTTGTTATCGCTGTTTGTGATCCCGGCCGCCTACTGCCTGATGCGCCGCGCCAAAACCAAACACTGACCAAAAAAATGTGGGCGCTGGCAAACCACCGCCCCCACGGTGTTTT
>NZ_JBARTQ010000468.1:0-5138 GCF_049645325.1 Pseudomonas sp.
GCGCAGCGCTCACGCGACGCGATCACGTCGCTGTCGATTCGTGTGGCGTCGGGCAAGGTCAATGTCGGCGCACTGTCCGGCGGCAACCAACAGAAAGTGCTGCTCGCGCGGTTGCTGGAGGTCAAGCCGCACGTGTTGATCCTCGACGAGCCGACGCGGGGCGTGGACATCGGTTCCAAGTCCGAGATCTACCGCATCATCAATCAACTGGCGCTGGCCGGTGTCGGCATCGTGGTGATTTCCAGTGAACTGCCGGAAATCATCGGCACCTGCGACCGCGTGCTGATCATGCGCGAGGGCCAGTTGGTGGCCGAAGTCGGCGGGGCTTCCGGCCACGTTATTTCCCAGGAACGTATTATTGACCTCGCCACCGGTGGCGATCAGGTGGTTGCCAATGGCTGAGTTGAATGTTGCTACAACAGGTAAGGCGGAACGGGTTCGCGAGTTGATGCGCACGGTCGGCATGTTGCCGGTGCTGATCTTGCTGCTGGTGGGATTTGCCCTGGCCAGCGAGAACTTTCTGACCATGCAGAACCTGTCGATTATCACCCAGCAGGCCTCGGTCAATGTGGTGCTGGCAGCGGGCATGACCTTTGTGATCCTCACGGCGGGCATCGATCTGTCGGTGGGCGCGATTCTGGCGGCATCGGCGGTGGTGGCGTTGCAGGCCTCGATGTCGCCGCAATTCGGCATGTTCGGGATTGCCGCCGGCATCGGCTTCGGCCTGTTGCTGGGCCTGGTCAATGGCGGCTTGATCGCCTTCATGCGCCTGCCGCCGTTTATCGTGACCCTCGGTGCGCTGACCGCCATGCGCGGCCTGGCTCGCTTGCTCGCCGATGATAAAACCGTGTTCAACCCCGACCTGCCTTTTGCCTTTATCGGCAATGACTCGGTACTCGGTGTGCCGTGGCTGGTGATCATCGCCGTGGCCGTGGTGGCGCTGTCGTGGTTCATCCTGCGCCGCACGGTGATGGGCGTGCAGATTTACTCGGTGGGCGGCAACCCGGAAGCTGCGCGGCTCTCGGGGATCAAGGTGTGGAAGGTGCTGCTGTTCGTCTACGCCATGTCCGGCGCACTCGCCGGGCTCGGCGCGGTGATGAGCGCTTCGCGTTTGTTTGCCGCCAACGGCCTGCAACTCGGGCAATCCTATGAGCTGGATGCGATTGCTGCGGTAATCCTCGGCGGCACCAGTTTTACCGGCGGTGTCGGCACCATCGGCGGCACGCTGATCGGCGCGCTGATCATCGCGGTACTCACCAACGGCCTGGTGCTGCTGGGGGTGTCGGACATCTGGCAGTACATCATCAAAGGCATCGTGATCATTGGCGCGGTAGCGCTGGATCGTTATCGCCAGTCCGGTGCACGGACCTGATTTCACTCACACAACAATCACAAGAGAGACCCGCATGAACGTTAAACGCCTCTTTCCCGTTATTGCCCTGGCTGCCCTGATGTCCCAAGCCGTCGAAGCGCGTGAACTCAAAGCCCTGGGTATCAGCATGGGCTCGCTCGGCAACCCGTATTTCGTGACCCTGGCCGACGGCGCCACGGCCCGCGCCAAAGAGCTGAACCCCAACGTCAAAGTCACTTCGGTGTCGGCCGACTATGACTTGAGCAAGCAGTTTTCGCAGATCGACAACTTCATCTCGTCCAAGGTCGACCTGATCCTCATCAACGCGGTCGACCCGTCTGCCATGGCGTCGGCGATCAAGAAGGCGCGTGACGCCGGCATCGTCGTGGTCGCGGTGGATGTCGACGCCAAAGGCGTGAACGCCACCGTGCAAACCGACAATGTCGAAGCCGGCAAGCTGGCCTGCCAGTTCCTGGTGGACAAGCTTGCGGGCAAAGGCAACGTGATTATCCAGAACGGCCCGCAAGTCACCGCCGTGACCGACCGTGTCAAAGGCTGCAAGGCTGCATTGGCCGGGGCGCCGCAGATCAAGGTGCTGTCTGATGACCAGGACGGCAAAGGCTCGCGCGAAGGCGGCTTGAACGTGATGCAGGGCTACCTGACGCGCTTCCCGAAAATCGACGGCCTGTTCGCGATCAACGACCCGCAAGCGATCGGCAGCGACTTGGCGGCCAAGCAGCTTAAACGCAGCGGCATCGTCATCACCTCCGTGGACGGCGCGCCGGACATCGAGAACGCCCTGAAGACCGACACCCAGATTCAGGCGTCCGCCAGCCAGGACCCGTGGGCCATGGCCCAGACCGCCGTGAACGTGGGCAATGACATTCTCAATGACAAGGCCCCGGCCGAAGCGGTGACCCTGCTCGCGCCAAAACTGATCACCCGTGACAACGTCGGCACGTACAGCGGCTGGTCGAGCAAACACTGATTGATTGAGAGGAATCGCGTCGTGGTCACCATGGATGACGTGGCAAGCAGGGCGGGGGTGTCGACATCGACGGTGTCGCATGTGTTGAACGCCACCCGCAACGTCAGCCCGGCCACGGTGCAGGCGGTTCAGCGTGCGATCCAGGAATTGGGCTACATCCCCAATACCCTGGCGCGCTCGCTGGCCCGTTCCAGCACCAGCACGATTGGCGTGGCGATTTCGGCGCTGTCCAACCACTACTTCAGCGAGACGGTGCACGCGATTGAAACCGAGTGCGCCAAGCACGGCTACATGATGCTGTTTGTCGACACCCACGACGACCCGGCGCAGGAGCTAAAGGTGGTCACCGCGCTGCATCACCGGCGGGTCGACGGCATTCTGCTGGCGCCGTCCACCGGCTCGCTGGCCCTGGCGTACCTGCAGGCCAACGAGATGCCGACGGTGTTGGTCGACCGCATGATGAGCGAGCAGTTTGACCAGATCGGGGTCGAGAATACGCAGTCCACCCAGGCGCTGGTCACGCATTTGATTGAGCACGGGCACCGCCGTATCGGCTTTATTGCCGGGCGTGCGGGCCTGGGCACCACGGATGAGCGCGTCGCGGGTTATCGCGCCGCGTTGCAGGCGGCAGGCTTGGTGTTTGATCCGCAGTTGCTGGTCAACGGCGGTTCCAACAGCGAGCCTGCCCGGGCTGCCACGGCGCAGTTGCTGGCCCTGGCGGCACCACCGACGGCGATCATGGCGGGCAACAACCTGATGACCCTCGGCGCCATGCACGCGCTGCGTGACGCACGGATTGAAGTGCCGGGGCAGATAGCCCTGGTGGGATTTGATGATTTTGACTGGGCGGATTTTTTCGTGCCGCGCCTGACCCTGATCGCCCAGCCGGTGCAGGCGCTGGGCGCCCGCGCGGTGCACCTGCTGTTGCAGCGCATGGCAACACCGACGGCGCCGACCCAAAGCGTGCGCCTCGCGCCGAGCCTGCAATGGCGTAACTCCTGTGGCTGTATCTGATTGGAATACCTGCGTATGAGCGGTCCTGTTTCCCTTGGCATTGACCTGGGCACTTCTGAACTCAAGGCGATCCTGATGGGCGCCGACGGCGCGGTGCTGGCCCAGACCGGTGTGCGCTTGACGGTCGCGCGCCGCCACAGCGGCTGGTCCGAGCAAAGTCCGGAAGACTGGTGGCAAGCCTGTTTGCAGGCGCTGGCTGTGTTGCGCGCGCACGAGGCGTTTGAGCGTGTGGCGTGCATCGGCCTGTCGGGCCAGATGCACGGCGCGGTATTGCTCGGCAAAGACAACCGTGTGTTGTACCCGGCGATTTTGTGGGATGACTCCCGCGCCGTCGCCGAAGCGCAGCAGCTTGGGCCTGGCTTTGCCGACGTCACCGGCAGCTTGCCGATGGCCGGGCTGACCGCGCCGAAGCTGCTGTGGCTGCAACAGCACGAACCGCAGGTGTTCAAGGCGATTGACTGCGTGCTGTCGCCCAAGGATTACCTGCGCTTGCGCTTGAGTGGCGAGCGCATCAGCGAGATGTCGGACGCCGCCGGCACGTTGTGGCTGGATGTGGCGCGGCGTGGATGGTTTACGCCCATGCTGCGTGCGACGGGCCTGACGCCTGAGCAGATGCCGAGGTTGGTGGAGGGCGGTGCGGCCAGTGGTCTGTTAACCGCGCGCGGGTTGGGTTTGTCGCCTGAGGTGGTGATTGCCGGCGGCGGTGGCGATAACCCGGTGGCCGCTGTCGGCATCGGCGCGATCAACGCCGGCGACGGCTTCATCACCCTGGGCACCAGCGCCGCAATCGTCGCGATCACCGACCACGCCGCCGGCAACCCGGCGAGCGCGGTGCACAGTTTTTGCCATGCGTTGCCCAACCGCTGGTACACCATGGGCGCGATGCTGGCCGGCGCCAGTTGCCTGCGCTGGGTGACGCGGCTGACCGGCACGCCGGATGAGCAGACGCTGCTGGACCAGGTGCAGGCGCAATTGCCGCTCACTCATTGCGTCCCGTTGGACACGCCGTTGTTCCTGCCGTACCTCGCCGGTGAACGCACGCCGCACAACGATCCCTTGCTGCGCGGTGGCTTCATGAACCTGGGGCATGACTGCACACCGCCGATGCTCGGTTACGCGGTGATGGAAGGTGTGGGTTTTGGCTTGCTGGACGCACTGCGTGCGGTGCAATCGGCTGGCGCCAGTGTTGGAGCCTGCGCGTTGGTGGGCGGCGGTGCGCGCAGTGAATATTGGGCGCAGTTGCTGGCGAATATCCTGCAGCGCGAGATCTTCACCTTGCACGGCAGTGAATTGAGCGCGTGTATTGGTGCGGCGAAACTGGGGTTCCTGGCGATCGGGCAGGGCGCAGAGTTGCTGGCGGCGGGCATGCCGGTGAAGGCGCGGTATGTGCCGGATGCGGCCCGGTGGCCGGTGCTGGAGGCGCGGTATCGCAAGTTTCAGGGACTGTTGAGCGCGGCAAAAGCGCTGCACGATTGAGGCAGTAAGTGCTGATAACGCAAAACCAACCTGTGGGAGCTGGCTTGCCTGCGATAGCGGTGTATCAGTCACTACATCCGGTGACTGAAACTCCGTCTTCGCGGGCAAGCCCGCTCCCACATTGATTGATATTGCTGCGCAGGAGGCGTTATAGCTTCAAGGCAGTCATCCGCAACGCCCGGGCGCCTCCGGCCACGACATCGGTACTCTGCTGTAAACACAGAAAACCGGTGGGAGCGGGCTTGCCTGCGATAGTGGTGTATCAGTCACTACATCCGGTGACTGACACTCCGTCTTCGCGGGCAAGCC
>NZ_JBARTQ010000469.1:0-3222 GCF_049645325.1 Pseudomonas sp.
TGGCAAGCCAGCGCCCACAGGGTGTTTGCAGTGCCGCACAATCAGTCGTCAAACCCGACTTGCTCGTGAATCTCATCCACCTTCAATTCCAGCCGGTAGGCCACTGCAATAAACAGCGCCTGGCACAGGCACAAGGTGGCGCTCAACGAGCGGAACGCAAACGAAGAACCTTCATTCACCAACAGCACCGCGTTTGCCCGCTTGGCCAGGGGCGACAGGTTGCTGTCGGTGATGATCAGGGTCTTGGCCTGGTGATGCTGGGCGATGCGCAGGCAGTGCTGGGTCTCTTTGCCGTAGGGCGTGAAGCTGATCGCAATCACCAAATCGTTGGCGCGCACACTGCGCATCTGCTCGCGGTAACTGCCGCCCAGGCCCGAGATCAGGTGGATGCGTTTGTTGGTGTGCTGCAGGTTGTAGACCAGGTAATCAGCCACCGCGAACGAACGGCGCACGCCGACCACGTAGATATTGTCGGCGTTGACCACCAGGTCCACGGCCTTTTCAAACGCCACGTCATCCAGTTCCAGCCCCAGGCGCTCGATGCCCGAAAGGGTGGCATTCACGCACTCGCGCGCCAGGTCGCCGCCGCTGGCTTTCTGCGACTTGTTGGCGATCATGCTGCGGATGCGCTGCTGGTAGTTCTGCACCGGCGTGGTCTTGTGGGTGTAGGCCTCGCGAAACAGCGCCTGCATCTCACTGAACCCACTGAAACCGAAACGCTGCGAAAACCGCACGATGGCCGACGGGTGCACTTCGCACTCGCGGGCGATGTCGCTGATGCGGTCGACCATGATCCGGTCGCTCTGCTGACTCATGTAGCTGGCGATGCGTTTGAGCTGGCGCGGCAGGCTTTCGTATTCGTCGGTGATCAGCTGCAACAGGCGCTCGGCATTGATCGGAGGGCCGGCGAGAACGTCTTGCGGGCTGGTCTCGGGCGTGGCCGGCTGATCGGTGCGGGACATGGGCAATCCTTCTGGCGTGTTCTTCTGGTGCGCTGGGGGGTGGCGCAAGTCTACAGGGTAGGCGCAAAAAAATACCCCGGCATCACGGCGCGCCGGGCCGGCTGAAACGATGCAGTGTCGGGGCAGAGCCTTTAGGGTGGCGTATTGGAAAAAATATTCCACTAAAAATAATTATGGAATAAATATTGATTGGCGCCGCCGAACGTTCTAGTCTGCTCCCACCAAGAGCGTTTGCCGTCGCCACGGCGGCACAACGCAGGCTGATAAAAATAACAGGAGCCAGCATGGGCCAGACTCGTTTTGCCAGTGGGCGTCAATTGGATCTGATTTGCCTCGGGCGCCTGGGCGTCGATCTGTATGCACAGCAAGTAGGTGCGCGGCTTGAAGACGTGTCCAGCTTCGCCAAGTACCTCGGCGGGTCCTCCGCCAACATCGCCTTCGGCACTGCCCGGTTGGGGTTGAAGTCGGCCATGCTGAGCCGCGTAGGCGACGACCACATGGGTCGCTTCCTGCTCGAATCCCTGGCCCGCGAAGGGTGCGATGTCAGCGGCATCAAGGTCGACCCGGAACGTCTCACCGCCCTGGTGCTGCTGGGCCTTAAAGACCGTGAAACCTTCCCCCTGGTGTTCTACCGCGAAAACTGCGCCGACATGGCCCTGCGCGCCGAAGACATCAACGAAGCCTTTATTGCCTCCAGCAAAGCCCTGTTGATCACCGGCACGCATTTCTCCACCGACGGTGTGTACAAGGCCAGCATCCAGGCCCTGGATTACGCCGCCAAGCACAACGTCAAACGCGTGCTGGACATCGACTATCGCCCGGTGCTGTGGGGCCTGGCGGGCAAGGCTGACGGCGAAACCCGCTTTGTCGCCGACCAGAACGTCAGCCAGCACGTGCAGAAGATCCTGCCGCGTTTTGACCTGATTGTCGGCACCGAAGAAGAGTTTTTGATCGCCGGTGGCAGTGAAGACCTGCTTACCGCGCTGCGCACCGTGCGTGAACTGACGCCTGCGACCCTGGTGGTCAAGCTCGGCCCGCAGGGTTGCACGGTGATCCACGGCGCGATTCCGGCACGGCTGGAGGACGGCGCGATCTACCCCGGCGTGCGCGTTGAAGTGCTCAACGTGCTCGGCGCCGGCGATGCCTTTATGTCGGGTTTCCTCAGCGGCTGGATCAACGACGCCAGTGACGAACGCTGCAGTCAGTTAGCCAATGCCTGCGGCGGCCTGGTGGTGTCGCGCCACGCCTGCGCGCCGGCCATGCCGACGCCCGCCGAGCTGGATTACCTGTTCAACAGCCCGGTGCCGATCACCCGGCCGGATCAGGACGTGACCTTGCAACGCCTGCACCGCGTCACGGTGCCGCGCAAAACCTGGAAGCAGCTGTTTGTGTTTGCCTTCGACCACCGCTGGCAACTGGTGGACCTGGCGCAAAAAGGCGGCCAGGACCCGGCGCGTATCAGTGACATCAAGCAGCTGTTTATCCAGGCCATTGAACGCGTGGAAACCAAGCTGGCCGAGCAGGGCGTCGACGCCGATGTGGGCCTGCTCGCCGACCAACGCTTCGGCCAGGACGCGCTCAGCGCCGCCAGCGGGCGCGGCTGGTGGATCGCGCGCCCGGTGGAAGTGCAGAACTCGCGGCCGCTGGCGTTCGAGCACGGTCGCTCGATTGGCAGCAACCTGATCGCCTGGCCTCAGGAACAAATCATCAAGTGCCTGGTGCAATTCCACCCGGACGACGAACCGATGCTGCGCCTGGAGCAGGAAGCGCAACTCAAGGCGGTGTACGAGGCCTCGCTGGTCAGCGGTCATGAGTTGCTGCTGGAAGTCATCCCGCCCAAGGATCATCCGTCGACGTACCCGGATGTGCTCTATCGCAGCCTCAAAAGAATGTACAACCTGGGTATCTACCCGGCGTGGTGGAAGATCGAAGCGCAGTCGGCCGAGGACTGGAAAAAGCTCGATGAGCTGATCAATGAGCGCGACCCGTACTGCCGTGGCGTGGTGTTGCTGGGCCTGAATGCTTCGGCTGAATGCCTGGCGGATGGCTTCCGGCAAGCCAGCCAGAGCAACACTTGCCGTGGGTTTGCCGTGGGTCGCACGATCTTTCAGGAGCCCAGCCGCGCCTGGCTGGCGGGGGAGATTGATGACGAGACCCTGATTCAGCAGGTGCAGGCCACTTTTGAACAGCTCATAAACGCCTGGCGCAGCTCCAGACATTGAACACGGTCAAAGGTGGGAGCGGGCTTGCTCGCGAATGC
>NZ_JBARTQ010000470.1:0-2799 GCF_049645325.1 Pseudomonas sp.
GGGCTGCGAAGCGGCCCCAACAAAGACTCCGCCGAGTTCCAGATAGAACCAGGTCGCCTGGTTTGGGGCCGCTTCGCAGCCCGGCGCGGGGCAAGCCCGCTCACTACAACGATGTGTAGATACTTATGCTCATCGCAGGTAAGCCAGCTACCACATTCGACCGAGTTCCCTTTCTGAAACTCGATCACCTGTGGGAGCTGGCTTGCCTGCGATAGCCTCACCTCGGTCTAACCGCTAATCACGCAATCCACTTGCGATCGCCGGTAAAGCTGATCGTCAACCAGCGCGCCGCATCCGGTGTGCCCAGCCCTGTGGATATCTCTTCGCGCAGCGCGTCGAGCGTCGCGACGTTATCCACCGGGTAATTCGCCGGCAACACCACGTGAATCTCGATAAACCGCGCCCGCCCGTGCTTCTGCACATACGACACGTAATCATCGAAACCATGCGTGGCCTGAGCCGCGTCCATCACTTCACGCACTTTGTCGTCCAACTGATCCGGGGCGATCCCCAGCACCTCGCGCAACGCCGGGCGCAAGATCTTGAACGCCGGCGCCAGCATGCTTAGGGCCAGCAAAATCAGGATCAGCGGGTCGACATACACCGCCCATTCGCCATACCCCTGGGACTTGAGCAACAGCGCGGCAAGAAAGCTGATCAGCAAGCCCACCGAGAGCATCGCATCCACCAGCCAACTGATATTGTCGAACTGGATCAGCGAAGATTTGAGCCTGCGATTGCGGTAGCGCACGTAGAAGAAGTAGGCGAACTCAACCACGGTAAACACCGCCGCATAGACGATTACCAGCCCTAACTCGATCTCGCGCCCGCCATTGATAATGCCGAACACGCCGTTGAGAAACGCATAGATGGCGATCAACAGCAGGAAGCTGCCTTCGATCAGCAGCACCATCGGCTCCAGGTGCCAATAGCCGAACTGGAAGCGCTCGTTGCTCTTCTTGGCGATCAACTTGGCCGTGATCAGCATCAACACCTTGATGGCGGTGGCGATCAGCGAGAAGAAGCCGTCGAACAGAATGGATTGGGCGCCGGATATCACACCCGTGACAATCCCGGCGATCGCGACAGCGAACATCAGGATGGTCGATTGCTTGAGCAGTGCCTGCTCACCTCGGTTACTCACATTTCCTCCCGTCAAAACCTTTAAACCGCACAGCGCGGAGGTGTTTTCAGGGGTGGAGTGTACCTTATGTCCTGTTTTGGCCGATTTGCCGCCATCGCGGGCAAGCCCGCTCCCACCTTTTTACTGCGTGAAACCATTCAAATGTGGGAGCTGGCTTGCCTGCGATGGCCGCGACGCGGACTTAGGCCTTGGCGCCGCGCTCAATCGCAAACCCAGCCCAGGTCTGGCTCACTGGCATCAGCTCCAGGCGGTTGATATTCACGTGCGCCGGCGTGTTCATCACCCAGAAGATCGTGTCGGCGATGTCCTGCGGCTGGATCGGCTCGGCGCCCGCGTAGGTGGCGTCGTAACGCGCCTGATCACCGCCAAAACGCACCAGCGAGAACTCGCTCTCACACAGGCCAGGCTCGATGTTGGTCACACGCACGCCGGTGCCCTGCAGGTCGCAGCGCAAGTTCAGCGAGAACTGCTTCACGAACGCCTTGGAGCCGCCATACACATGGCTGCCCGGGTACGGGTAGCTGCCGGCGATGGAACCCAGGTTGATGATCCCGGCGCCACGGCCATGGGCGATCAAACGCGGCAGCAACAGGCTGGTGGTGGTCAGCAGGCCTTTGATGTTGGTGTCGACCATGGTTTCCCAGTCGTCGAGGCTGCACTTGGGCGCAGGGTCGGTGCCTACGGCCAGGCCGGCGTTGTTGATCAGCCCGCGCAACTTGGCGAACGATGGCGGCAAGTTGGCGATGGCCTCTTCCATGCCCTTGCGGTCACGCACGTCCACCACCAGGCCATGCACTTCGGTCTGCTTGGAAAGCTCTTCGACCAAGGCATTCAAGCGGTCGGCACGACGGCCGGTGAGCACCAGTTTCCAGCCAGCATCGGCAAAACGACGGGCGCAGGCTTCGCCGAAACCTGAGGTGGCGCCAGTAATAAACAGCGTGTCGGACATGGTGTTCTCCTTGCGGGCATCGAGAAAAAATTCAGCCAGCAGAATGCCCTTACGCCGCAGTGGCGGCAACCGCTAAGCGCAGAACTTCATCTGCAGCTGATCACAATTTGATCACCACAAGCAAAGCCTTATGAACCGTGGCCTGCAGCCATATGCGCGCAGGTTATCCACAACTGCGCCCACAGTCTTTGGGGGCAAGTACAAATCGCTTCAGCCCTCTGTGTGCAAGGCCTGCAGGCGGTTTTAGAAAGTTATTTGCTTGACCTGCGCCAGGCCGTATGTAGGCCCATGTAAAGAGGAGAAATCAGAACGATGGCTCCAGGCCAGTCATTCCGGCCTCTGTGGCAGTCTTTCCAGAGTTTAGTCACAGACTTACCCACAGGCTGGAGCGACTTATTCTGGTCATATACCTGTGTCTTTAAACAGGTTGACAAAACCCGTGGCCGGTCGCGAAAAACCGGCTGATCAAAAAACAACCACCGAGCTGCAAGCCACGTATTTGTTGGCTTGCAGCCAGCTACTCCCACGTTACCCACAGCCGGTTCCACAGCGGATGGGGACAAGTCAAAACTGTGACAAAACAGGGATTTGCGGCGGCTATATGTCGCGCTTTAGAGGGGGGCTGGATTTGTTTTCCACAATTTGGCGGAGAGTCTGTGGACACTGCAAAAACAAATGTGGGAACCGGTCTTTTTGTGGGAGCTGG
>NZ_JBARTQ010000471.1:0-6534 GCF_049645325.1 Pseudomonas sp.
ATCAAGGGCGATACCAAGATCGCCTCGGCCTGGATCGGCGACGGCGCTACGGCTGAATCGGACTTCCACACTGCCCTGACCTTCGCCCACGTTTACCGCGCGCCGGTGATCCTCAACGTCGTCAACAACCAGTGGGCCATTTCCACCTTCCAGGCCATCGCCGGCGGTGAAGCCACTACCTTCGCCGGACGCGGCGTGGGTTGAGGCATCGCCTCCCTGCGCGTGGACGGCAACGACTTCATCGCGGTATACGCCGCCTCCGCCTGGGCTGCCGAGCGTGCGCGCCGCAACCTGGGGCCAACGCTGATCGAGTGGGTCACCTACCGCGCCGGTCCGCACTCCACCTCCGATGACCCTTCCAAGTACCGCCCAGCCGATGACTGGAGCCATTTCCCGCTGGGCGACCCGATTGCCCGCCTCAAGCAGCACCTGATCAAGATTGGCCAGTGGTCCGAAGAGGAGCACGCGGCAGTCAGTGCCGAGCTGGAGGCCGAAGTGGTCAAGGCGCAAAAAGAAGCCGAACAGTACGGCACCCTCGCCGGCGGCCAGATTCCAAGCGCCGCGACCATGTTCGAAGACGTCTATAAAGAGATGCCGGAGCACTTGAAGCGCCAGCGTCAGGAGTTGGGGATCTGACATGAACGATCACAACAACCGTATTGAAGTGGAAACCGCCATGACCACCACCACCATGACCATGATCCAGGCCTTGCGCTCGGCCATGGATGTGATGCTCGAACGTGACGACAATGTGGTGGTGTTCGGCCAGGACGTCGGCTATTTCGGCGGCGTGTTCCGTTGCACCGAAGGTTTGCAGAGCAAGTACGGTAGCTCGCGGGTGTTTGACGCCCCGATTTCCGAAAGCGGCATCGTCGGCGTCGCAGTCGGCATGGGTGCCTACGGCCTGCGTCCGGTCGCCGAGATTCAATTCGCCGACTACGTCTACCCCGCCACCGACCAGATCATCTCCGAAGCGGCGCGCCTGCGTTATCGCTCGGCCGGCCAGTTCACGGCGCCGCTGACCATGCGCATGCCGTGCGGCGGCGGCATTTATGGCGGCCAGACCCACAGCCAGAGTATCGAAGCGGTGTTCACCCAGGTCTGCGGCCTGCGCACCGTGATGCCGTCCAACCCATACGACGCTAAAGGCCTGCTGATCGCCTCCATCGAAAACGATGACCCGGTGATCTTCCTGGAGCCCAAACGCCTGTACAACGGCCCGTTCGATGGCCACCACGACCGCCCGGTAACGCCGTGGTCGAAACACCCGCAAGCGCAAGTGCCGGACGGTTACTACACCGTGCCGCTGGACGTGGCCGCGATCGTGCGCCCAGGCTCGGCCGTCACCGTGCTGACCTACGGCACCACCGTGTATGTGTCGCAAGTCGCCGCTGAAGAAACCGGCATTGACGCCGAAGTCATCGACCTGCGCAGCCTGTGGCCGCTGGACCTGGAAACCATCGTTAAATCGGTGAAAAAGACCGGTCGCTGCGTGGTCGTCCACGAAGCCACGCGTACCTGCGGCTTTGGCGCCGAACTGGTGGCGCTGGTGCAGGAACATTGCTTCCACCACCTGGAAGCGCCGATCGAACGCGTCACCGGTTGGGACACCCCCTACCCGCACGCGCAGGAGTGGGCGTATTTCCCAGGGCCGACCCGAGTGGGCGCGGCGTTGAAACGGGTCATGGAGGTCTGAATGGGCACGCACGTTATCAAGATGCCGGACATTGGCGAAGGCATCGCAGAAGTTGAACTGTCGGTATGGCATGTGAAAGTTGGCGATCTGGTGGTTGAAGACCAGGTGCTGGCGGATGTAATGACCGACAAGGCGATGGTGGACATTCCCTCGCCCGTACACGGCAAAGTGATTTCCCTCGGCGGCGAGCCGGGTGAAGTCATGGCCGTGGGCAGCATTTTGATCAGTATTGAAGTGGAAGGCGCGGGGAACGCCAAAGATGCGCCGGCGGCGACGGCACCCGTGAAAGCGGCGCCGGCGCCAGTTGCGCCGGTGGTTGAAGCCAAGCCAGCGCCCGTGGTTGAGGCAAAGCCGGTGGCCAAGCCTGCCGCTGCGCCGGTGGCCCGTGAAGCCGACGAGCGCCCGCTGGCCTCGCCCGCCGTGCGCAAGCACGCTTTGGATGCGGGTATTCAACTGCGCCTGGTGCAGGGCTCCGGCCCGGCGGGCCGGATTCTGCACGAAGATCTGGAGGCGTTCTTGCTCCAGGGTCCGGCGCAACCTAACGCCACGGCCAACCCTTACGCCGAACGCAACAGCGAAGAACAGATCCCGGTGATCGGCATGCGCCGCAAGATCGCCCAGCGCATGCAGGACGCCACCCGGCGCGCCGCGCATTTCAGCTACGTGGAAGAAATCGACGTCACAGCCCTCGACGAGCTGCGCGTACACCTCAATGAAAAGCACGGCGCCACCCGCGGCAAGCTGACCTTGCTGCCGTTTATCGTGCGCGCCATGGTCGTGGCGTTACGTGATTTCCCGCAGATCAACGCGCGCTACGACGACGACGCCCAAGTCATCACCCGCCTCGGCGCGGTGCATGTGGGCGTCGCCACCCAGAGCGATGTCGGTTTGATGGTGCCGGTGGTGCGGCACGCCGAGGCACGCAGCCTGTGGGGCAATGCCGAGGAAATCGCGCGTTTGGCGAGCGCCGCGCGCAATGGCAAGGCCAGCCGCGATGAGCTGTCGGGCTCGACCATCACCCTGACCAGCCTGGGTGCCTTGGGCGGCATCGTCAGCACGCCGGTGCTGAATTTGCCGGAAGTGGCGATTGTCGGCGTCAACCGCATCGTGGAGCGGCCGATGGTCATCAAAGGCCAGATTGTGGTGCGCAAGATGATGAACCTCTCCAGCTCCTTCGATCACCGCGTGGTCGACGGCATGGACGCGGCGCTATTCATCCAGGCCATTCGCGGCCTGCTCGAACAACCCGCCAGCCTGTTCCTGGAGTAAGGGCATGACTCAGACATTGCATACCACGCTGCTGATTATCGGCGGCGGCCCTGGCGGCTACGTGGCCGCGATTCGCGCCGGCCAATTGGGCATCCCGACGATCCTGGTGGAAGGCCAGGCGCTGGGCGGCACCTGCCTGAATATCGGCTGCATCCCCTCCAAAGCCCTGATCCACGTGGCCGAGCAGTTCCAGCAAACCGTGCACCACAGCCAGGGCTCGCAACTGGGCATTGAAGTGGACGTGCCGACCCTGGACATCCGCAAAAGCGTGGAATGGAAAGACGGCATCGTTGATCGGCTGACCACCGGCGTCGCTGCGCTGCTGAAAAAACACAAAGTGCAGGTGATTCACGGCTGGGCCAAGGTCGTCGACGGCAAGACCGTCGACGTCGGTGACCAGCGCATCCAGTGCGAACACCTGCTGTTGGCCACCGGCTCAAAAAGCGTCAACCTGCCGATGCTGCCGATTGGCGGACCGATCATCTCCTCCACCGAAGCGCTGGCGCCGAAAAGTGTGCCCAAGCGCCTGATCGTGGTGGGCGGCGGTTACATCGGCCTGGAGCTGGGCATTGCCTACCGCAAGCTCGGCGCCGAGGTCAGTGTGGTCGAGGCGCAGGAGCGTATCCTGCCCGCCTACGACGCCGAACTCACCCAACCGGTGGGCGAATCCCTCAAGCAACTGGGCGTGAAGCTGTACCTCAAGCACAGCGTCACCGGTTTTGAGAACAATTGCCTGCAAGTGCGTGACCCCAACGGCGACACCTTGTCGCTGGAAACCGACCAGGTGCTAGTGGCCGTGGGTCGCAAACCCAACACCCAGGGCTGGAACCTTGAAGCGCTGAACCTGGACATGAACGGCGCGGCGATCAAGATCGACAGCCGTTGCCAGACCAGCATGCGCAATGTGTACGCGATTGGCGACCTCAGCGGCGAGCCGATGCTCGCGCACCGGGCCATGGCCCAGGGCGAAATGGTTGCCGAACTGATCAGCGGCCAGTCCCGCGAATTCAACCCGGCAGCGATTCCGGCGGTGTGCTTCACCGACCCGGAACTGGTGGTGGTCGGCAAGTCCCCGGACGAAGCCAAAGCGGCGGGCCTGGACTGCATCGTGTCGAGTTTCCCGTTCGCGGCGAATGGCCGGGCGATGACCCTGGAGTCGAAAACCGGCTTCGTGCGGGTGGTGGCACGCCGTGACAATCACCTGATCGTCGGCTGGCAAGCCGTTGGCGTTGGCGTCTCGGAGCTGTCGACGGCCTTTGGCCTGAGCCTGGAAATGGGCGCGCGCCTGGAAGACGTGGCCGGCACCATTCACGCCCACCCGACGCTCGGCGAAGCCGTGCAGGAAGCGGCGTTAAGAGCGTTGGGCCACGCGTTACACCTGTAGCACCGCACTCCCACATAAAGCAAGAATGAAGTATTGTTGCGCCCATCCAGAAAAAAAACCGACAAGCCTGCCTTCGACCAGGCGGTTGATCAGAGATAGAGGGTGTCATGGGTAACGAAAGCATCAATTGGGACAAGCTGGGTTTTGACTACATCAAGACCGACAAGCGGTTTCTCCAGGTCTGGAAAAACGGCGAATGGCAAGCCGGCACCCTGACCGACGACAACGTGCTGCACATCAGCGAGGGCTCCACTGCCCTGCACTATGGCCAGCAGTGCTTCGAGGGCCTCAAGGCCTACCGCTGCAAGGACGGTTCGATCAACCTGTTCCGCCCGGACCAGAACGCCGCCCGCATGCAACGCAGCTGCGCGCGCCTGCTGATGCCGCACGTGCCGACCGACGCATTCATCGAGGCTTGCAAACAAGTGGTTGCCGCCAACGAGCGCTTCATCCCGCCGTACGGCAGCGGCGGTGCGCTGTACCTGCGTCCGTTCGTGATCGGCACCGGTGACAACATCGGCGTGCGTACCGCGCCGGAGTTCATCTTCTCGGTGTTTTGCATCCCGGTCGGTGCCTACTTCAAAGGCGGGCTGGTGCCGCACAACTTCCAGATCTCCACCTTCGACCGCGCCGCGCCACAAGGCACCGGTGCCGCCAAGGTCGGTGGCAACTACGCCGCCAGCCTGATGCCAGGCTCGGAAGCCAAGAAGTCCGGCTTTGCCGATGCGATCTACCTGGACCCGATGACCCATTCGAAAATCGAAGAAGTCGGCTCGGCCAACTTCTTCGGGATCACCCACGACAACAAGTTCATCACGCCGAAGTCGCCTTCGGTGCTGCCAGGCATCACCCGCCTGTCGCTGATCGAACTGGCTCAGACCCGCCTGGGCCTGGAAGTGGTCGAGGGCGAAGTACACATCGACAAGCTGGATCAGTTCAAGGAAGCCGGTGCCTGCGGCACTGCAGCGGTGATTTCGCCGATTGGCGGCATCCAGTACAACGGCAAGCTGCATGTCTTTCACAGCGAAACCGAGGTCGGCCCGATCACCCAGAAGCTCTACAAAGAGCTGACCGGCGTGCAGACCGGCGACGTTGAAGCGCCAGCGGGCTGGATCGTCAAGGTCTAACCCGGCAGTACGCCACAGCACAAAACCCATGTGGGAGCTGGCTTGCCTGCGATAGCGGTGTATCAGTTACTGAATAAGTTAACTGTCCCACCGCCATCGCAGGCAAGCCAGCTCCCACAGTTGATTTCGGTGTTCTCACAGGTCCTTGGGGATATTCCCCGCAATCTTCTTGCCCATGCTGATCCGCGGCTCCGTCCCATACCCCAGCGCCTCGTAAAACCCCACCACCGCATCATTGCCACCGGTGATCTGCAGGTTGATCTTCATGCAGCCCAGCGCGGTCAACGCCTGTTCGGCATGACGTACCAACGAAGCACCCAGCCCCTGCCTGCGGTAATCGCTGTGCACCGCCACCGAATACAACCAGCCTCGATGCCCGTCGTAGCCTGCGAGGATGGTACCAATCACGGCTTTTTTATCGGTCGCCACGAAAAACAGCCCGTCGCTGACGGCCAGCTTCTTATCGATCGCCAGGGTCGGCAGGTTATGCGCCGTGTCGTAGCCAAAGGCCTCCTGCCATAGCGCAACCACCTGCGCGCGATGCTGACGGTCGCGGTACTGGCCGATCGGGTGGCGGGACAACACGGCCTTTTCCATCACCAGCGTGCGCTCGTTACCGTGATAGACATCGCGCACGGTGTGAAACCCCAACGTGGTATAGAACGGCTCAGCGGTCAGCGAAGACGGCACACTCAGCACCGTCACCCCTGCCTCGCGGGCGCGCAGTTCGATTTCGATCATCAACAGCCGACCGATGCCCTGCCCTTGCAGCGCCGGGTTGACGAACACCGAACGCACCACGTTGCCGTCGAGGGCCGCCGTGGCGACGATCACTTGACCTTGGACGGCCACCAGCACAACCCGGCGCTGGAGTAAGGCCAACACGGCGTCGGGCGAGAAATTACTGGCAACCCGGGCAATTACGTCCGCCGGGTAATCCCGCGCATTGCTGCTGTGCAAGGCCGCCAGGATGACCTGGCTGATGCCTTCGGCGTCGGAGGTTTGGGCAAGACGAACAGCGGTAGACATGCATTCCTCCTGGCTGACACGGATATCAC